>DATMVG010000001.1:0-23773 GCA_035563315.1 Allosphingosinicella sp.
GGGAGGGGACGTCCCCCTGGCTCTACCTGCTTCCGGTCGCGGCGCTCGTCCTGCTCGGTCTCGTCCTCTATCGCCGCCGCCGGGCTGCCGCCGCGCCCGAGCCGGCCGGGGACCCGGTGCCGGCCGCGGCCGAGCCTGCGCCCAGGCCTCGCCACGATCCGGTTCCGAGGCCGTGGCTCGAGCTGTCGCTCACCGCTGAGCGCGCCTCCTACACGGCGACCGAAGCGGTCGTCCTGTTCGAGCTGGAGATCGCCAACAAGGGCGGCAGCCCGGCGACCAACCTTCGAATCGACGTCAAGATGTTCAATGCCGGCGCCGAGCAGGACAAGGAGATCGGCACCTTCTTCCGCACCGCCGGGCGCGAGAGCACCAAGCTCAACCTTCCCGGAGTCGATGCCGGCGTGACCGGGGTGATCCACGGCAGCGTGAGGATGCCGCTCGACGAGATGCGGGCGATGAAGCTCGAGGAGCGGTTGCTGTTCATCCCGGTCGTCGCGGTCAACGCGCTCTACGACTGGGGCGAGGGGCGGACCGGCCAGACCTCCAAATCCTACGTCATCGGCCGCGAGCTCGAGCAGCCGAGCGAGAAGATGGGGGCCTTCAGGGTCGACCAGGGGCCGCGCATCTGGCGCACGGTCGGCCAGCGCCCGCACAAGCTCGCCAAGAGGGTCTGACCGGCCGGCTAGGCGGCGAAGGCTTCCTCGTCGAGTGCGTAGAGGAGCTCGGCCGGCGCCATCGCCGCGGCCTTGAGGCCGGCCGCTTCCGGAACCGCCTGTTCGAGATAGAAACGCACCGCCGCCCGCTTCGCCCGGGCGAAGGCGGGGTCGCCGTCGAATCCGTCGAGCGCGGCCAGCTGCCGCGCCATCAGCCAGCCCGCGGCCGCCACCGACAGCATGGTGAGGAACGGGTAGGAGGCGGCGAGGCGGTCGTCTGCCGCCGACCTCAGCAGCCGCTCGGCCGCTTCCTCGCAATCGCCGGCGAGCTCGGCGAGGGCGCCGCTGCCGCCGGCGTCGGCGCGGATGTCGGCGAGCAGCCATCGAAGCGCCTCGCCGCTGGCCAGGCCGAGCTTGCGGCCGACCAGGTCGGCGGCCTGGATGCCGTTGGTCCCTTCGTAGATGGGAGAGATGCGGGCGTCGCGATAATGCTGGGCGATTCCGGTCTCCTCGACATAGCCCATCCCGCCATGGACCTGGACGGCGAGGCTGGTCACCTCGACTCCGACGTCGGTGCCATAGGCCTTGACCAAAGGCGTCAGCAGGTCGGCGCGCGCCTTCGCCGGCTCGTCGCCGAGCGTCGCCCGGTCGGTCTGGCCGGCGGTATAATAAGCGAGCGCCCGTGCCGCCTGGGTCAGCGCCTTCATTCGAAGCAGCATCCGCCGGACGTCGGGGTGCTCGATGATCCGCGCCGGCCGGCCTTCGCGCGTGCCCTGCACCCGCTCGCGCGCGAACGCGACCGCCTGCTGCATCGCCCGCTCGGCGATCGAGACGCCCTGCAGTCCGACATTGAGGCGGGCGTTGTTCATCATCGTGAACATCGCCCGCATCCCCTCATTCTCCTCGCCGATCAGCCAGCCGGTCGCGCCGCCCTCGTCGCCATAGGCCATGACGCAGGTCGGCGAGGCGTGGATTCCGAGCTTGTGCTCGATCGAGACGCAGCGGACGTCGTTGCGAGTGCCGTCGGGCAGAAGCTTGGGCACGAGGAACAGCGAGATGCCCCTCGTGCCTTTCGGCGCGTCCGGAAGCCGGGCGAGGACGAGGTGGACGATATTCTCGGCAAGGTCGTGCTCGCCGAAGGTGATGAAGATCTTCTGGCCCGTGATCCGGTAGCGGCCGTCGCCCGTCCGCTCCGCCCGGGTCTTGAGGGCGCCGACGTCCGAGCCGGCCTGAGGCTCGGTCAGGTTCATCGTCCCGGTCCATTCGCCGCTGATCAATTTCGGAAGCCACGCCTTCTTCAGCGCCTCCGAGCCGTGGTGGCGCAGTGCCTCGACCGCCCCCGGGGTCAGCATCATCACCAGCGAAAAGGCCATGTTGGCGGAGCCGAGATCCTCCATCACCACCGTGGCCAGGCTCAGCGGCAGGCCCTGGCCGCCATATTCGGGAGGCCCGGCGAGCGTGCCCCAGCCCGCCTCGACATAGGCCCGGTAGGCCGGCCCGAACCCTTCGGGCAGGGCGACTCCGTCGGCCGACCATCTCGCCCCGATCCGGTCGCCGATGCGGTTGAGCGGCGCGAACTCGCCCGCCGCGAACTCGCCCGCGCCCTCGACGATCGCTTCGACCAGGTCGGGAGTCGCCTCGGCGAAGGCATTGCGGCCGGCCAGTTCCTCGATTCCGACGACGTGGCGGAGCAGGAATTTCTGTTCTTCGACCGGCGGCGAGTAGGTCATGGCGGCCCCGGAAGTTGCGCTGGTGGAACGGGCGCTATAGCCCGCCCCCCGGATGGTGCAAACGAAGGTCCTGCCCTACGGCCCCGCGGCCATCGCCGAAGCGGCCCGATTGATCGGCGGCGGGCAGCCGGTCGCGGTGCCGACCGAGACGGTTTACGGCCTCGCCGCCGACGCCACCGACGGCGCCGCGGTCGCGCTCGTCTACGAGGCCAAGGGCCGGCCGAGCTTCAATCCGCTGATCGTCCATGTCCGCGACATCGACCAGGCCATCGGCCTTGCCGGGTTCGACGATCAGGCGCTCGCGCTCGCGCAGCTCCACTGGCCGGGGCCGCTGACCCTGGTCCTGCCGCTGCGCCGGGGGTCGGCCATCGCTTCGCTGGTCACGGCGGGGCTGCCGACGGTCGCGCTGCGCGCCCCGGCCCATCCCGCGATGCGCGAGCTGCTCGAGGCGTGCGGACGCCCGCTCGCCGCGCCTTCGGCCAATGCCAGCGGCCGGATCAGCCCGACCCGGGCGGAGCATGTCCTCGCCGGCCTCGGCGGCCGGATCCCGCTCATCGTCGACGGCGGGCCGACGGCGCACGGCATCGAATCGACCATCGTCGCCGTCGCTCGCGGCAAGCTTCGCCTGCTCCGCCCGGGGCCGATCGATCTCGGCCTGAGCCCGGCGCGCGCCGAGGCGGTCGAGGCGCCGGGCCAGCTCGCCAGCCATTATGCCCCGGCCAAGCCGCTCCGCCTCGACGCCGCCGAGCGCGAGGCGGACGAATGGCTGATCGGCTTCGGACAGGTTGCCGGAGATTCGACGCTCAGCGCCGGCGGCGACCTCGTCGAGGCGGCCGCCTGCCTGTTCGACCGTCTTCACGAGGCCGAGCGGCAGCCCCGCCCGCGAATCGCGGTCGCGCCGGTGCCGGCCCGGGGCATCGGAGCGGCCGTCAACGACCGCCTGAGACGGGCCGCTAGCCCTCGACCGGCTGGTTCTTGATGCGATCGGCGAAGCTCTTGCGCAGCTTCTTGAGCTTGGGCGGAATGACCGCCAGGCAATAGGGGCTGCGCTGGCCTTCGCCCTGCCAATAATCCTGATGGTAATCCTCGGCCGGCCACCAATCGCCGAGCGGCTCGATGCGGGTCACGACCGGCTGCTCCCACTCGCCCTGGGCGCGCTGGATGCCCCGCCGCGCCGCTTCTTCCTGCTCCTCCGAGAGCGGGAAGACCGCCGAGCGATATTGAGTGCCGACATCGTTGCCCTGCCGGTTCAGCTGGGTCGGATCGTGGGTCGCGAAGAAGATGTCGAGCAGCTGGTCGTAGCTGATCGCCTCGTCATCGTAGGTGATCCGGATCGCCTCGGCATGGCCGGTGTCGCCGGCGCAGACCTGCCGATAGGTCGGCTCGGCCACGTGGCCGCCGATATAGCCGCTTTCCACCGCCTGGACTCCGACGACGTCCTGGAACACCGCCTCCGTGCACCAGAAACACCCGCCGGCGAGGATTGCCTGCTGTACCGCCATGTCTTTCTCCTGATTCGCTCTTCGATTTGAGGTTCGGCTCAGCCATTGCGGCCCGGCGACCGCTCCAGCCCGGCTTCAAGCGCCATCGACAGGGCTTCCGCCAGGCTGGTCACGCCCAGACGGTCCATCATGTTGCCGCGATGCATCTCGACCGTGCGCAGGCTGATGCCGAGCCGCGCGGCGAGCTGCTTGTTCGATTCGCCCGCCATCAGTCCTTGCAGGATCTCGGCCTCGCGGGCGGTCAGCTGGGCGACCCGCTCCCGCGCCGCCCGCCTCCGGCGGCCGCTCGTCTCGCGCTCGCCGAGCAGCGAAAAGGCGTTGCCGAAGCTGTTGAGCAGCGCTTCCTCCGAGAAGGGCTTCTCGATGAAGTCGACGGCGCCGAGTTTCATGGCACGGACCGCGACCGGCACCTCGCCATGTCCGGTCATGACGATGACCGGCCAGTCGATCTCGCGTTTGGCAAGCTCGCTCATCACGTGAAAGCCGTCCATCTGCGGCATCCTGAGGTCGAGCAGGATGCAGCCGGGTTGAAGATCGGCGACCGCATCCAGGAAATCTTCTCCCGATCCAAATGGATAGGAGCGAATTTCGGAAGCCCCAAGCATGAAGCTCAGTGAACGACGGACATCGCGATCATCGTCGACTACGTAGACGAAGTGGGAGTTCAGCGGTTCTTCCTCAGGCATTCAATCGTCCCTGTTGGCCGAAGATGGTCACTCGACCGGGAAATCGCAACCTCGCAAGCTAGTCTTCGGAAGGTCGGGGAGACGCTGCCGGAGCCCCGTCATCGGCGACCAGGGGTCGCCCGCCTCGTCTGTCAGCAGGCCGGCGACGGTCCTGACCGAGTAGAGCGCCGGATCAAGCCCCGCTTTCACCTGTGCCCAGGTCAGCGGCATCGCCACCGGGGCTCCCGGGCGGGCACGGGTCGAATAGGGACCGACCGCGGTCGAGGTCGGATCGTTGCGCAGATAGTCGATGAAGATTCGGCCCTCGCGTTCCGCCTTGCCGATCCGGGTGAGGTAGCGGCTCGGCGAGTCGGCCGCCATCTCCTGCGAAAGCCGCTTGGCCCAGCTCTTCACCCCCGGCCAGGCGTGTACCGGAGCGATCGGAAGCACCACGTGCAGCCCCTTGCCGCCGGTCGTCTTGA
Organism: Allosphingosinicella sp.; assembly: GCA_035563315.1. GTDB lineage: Bacteria > Pseudomonadota > Alphaproteobacteria > Sphingomonadales > Sphingomonadaceae > Allosphingosinicella. The sequence continues at coordinate 5,033 of DATMVG010000001.1, forward strand.
CGAAGCTGGTCAGCCCGAGCGCGTCGAGCCGGGCGCGAACGTCGAGCGCGGCGGCGACGACCTCGTCGAACCCGGTGCCTTCGCCGGGGTCGAGGTCGAAGATCACCCGGTCGGGCAGGTCGGGCTTCTCGACGGTCACGCCCCAGGGATGGATTTCGAGCACCCCCATCTGGACGAGCGCGATCAGCCCCGGCAGGTCTCGGATGAACAAATAGGGATTGTCGAATCCGGGCACCCGCACCCGCTCGATCTGCCTCGGAACGCCCGCGCCGGCGTGGCGCTGGTAGAAGCATTTCTGCTGACGCCCTGTGGGACAGCGCACCATGGTGATCGGCCGCAAGGCGACGTGCGGAAGCATCCGCCCGGCGACGGCGGCATAATGGTCGGCGAGGTCGCCCTTGGTGATCCCCTGCTCGGGATAGAGGATCTTGTCCGGATTGCTGAGCCGGACTCCCTCGACTATGCGCTCGCTCATGATCCGTCCGCCAGAGCGAGCTCGGCGAGCTGGGCGGGCGGTCGAAGCTGCTCCATCCGGCACTGCTCGGGCGCCTTGTCCGGCCGCCAGCGCAGGAACTTGGTGCCGTGGCGGAAGCGGTCGCCGGTGACGTGGTCGTAGCGAACCTCGACGACCAGCTCCGGGCGCAGCGGCTCCCACTCGCCGGAACGCTCGGTGCTCCAGCGGCTCGGGCCGCCCGGGGCACGGCCGGTGAAGCCCGGCGGCTCGACCAGGGCCTCCAGCCGCGCGGTCAGCGCCGCGCGCTCCTCGGCCGGAATGGCTGACGTGAAGCCGACATGGTCGAGCGCCCCTTCGTCATTGTAGAGGCCGAGGAGCAGCGAGCCGACGGCCCGGCCCCTGACCCCGTAGCGGAAGCCGCCGACGACGCAGTCGGCGGTGCGCATCTGCTTGACCTTCAGCATCGCCCTCTCGCCCGGCTCGTAGCGGCCGCCGCGGCGCTTGGCGACCACTCCGTCCAGCGCCGCGCCCGCGGTCCTCAGCCAGTCCTCGGCGACCGAGCGTTCGGTGGTGCACGGGGAGAGGAGCAGATCGTCTCGCCCGACGCGCCGGTGGAACGCCTCGAGCGCGGCCCGCCGCTCGGCCAGCGTAGCACCGGCCAGCGCCTGCCCCTCCACCTCGAGGCAGTCGAACAGCAGGAGCTGGGCGGGAGTGGTCGCCGCGAGCTTGCGGATCCGGCTCTCCGCCGGGTGGAGCCGGAGCTGGAGCGAATCGAAGGAAAGGACTCCGCCGATCGGGATGACGAGCTCGCCGTCGACGACGAAGCGGTCGACGGGAAGCGCCCGCACGGCCGCGACCACTTCGGGGAAGTAGCGGCCGAGCGGCCTTTCCGCCTTGGACTGGAGCTCGACGTCGTCGCCGTCGCGGAAGACGAGGCAGCGAAAGCCGTCCCATTTGGGCTCGAACTGCCAGTCGCCGCCGCTCGGCAGCTCGTCGACGAGCTTCGCCTCCATCGGCGGCAAAGGCGGCCTCGATTCCAGCCTGGCGAATGCGGCCACTGACCCTCCTGACGCCCACCCGCTCATACTCGCGGGCTTCGGCGCGGTTCCGGCACGCTTCGTCGAGAGACATAAAAGCTCGTTAACTCTTGTTCCGCGATGATGCGGCGAAGCGCGGCTTAGTCGCGGTGAGTCGAATCCGAAGCCCGGACCTTCTCATTGAGAGGAAAAGGGAAAAAACCTACGTCTGGGAAGAGCCGGGGAGGGTTTCGAATGTCATTGACGCGTCGGCAGATCATCGAGGCTGGAGCCGCGACGGGCGCGCTCGCCGTCATCGCCAGTTCGCCGCTGCTTGCCCAGGCCGTCGCCCCGACGGCCGCGCCCACGCCTCGGCCGACCGTTCCGGCACGGCCGCGAGTGATCGTCGATCCGATCGTCGACCCGCGCATCGTCACCCGCGCCCGCGCCGCCTTCGATCGTCACCGGCCGCGCATCGTCCATGGCGACATCGTCGGCATCGCCGATTTCACCCGCGCCTCGCGCGAGCCGCGATTCTTCCTTCTCGACACCAATACCGGCCGCGTCACCCGCCACCTCGTGTCCCACGGCCGCGGCTCCGATCCGAGCCATACCGGCTTCCTGCAGCGTTTCTCCAATCAGATCGGATCCGAGGCGAGCTCCGACGGCTCCTATCTCACGAGCGCTTATTATTACGGCAAGTACGGCCGCTCGATGCGGGTTCGCGGGCTCGACGCCTCCAACAGCAACGCCGAGGCGCGCGCCATCGTCGTCCATACCGCCTGGTATGCCGAGCCCGACGTCGTCGCCCAGACCGGCCGGCTCGGCCGCAGCGAAGGCTGCTTCGCCCTGCCCCATTCGAGCCTTCAGGAAGTGCTGGCGCGCCTGGGCCCGGGTCGCTTCCTCTACGCCGATCGCCTCGCCTGAGGGCCGGCGGTCCCTCCATCCCCTAGCGACGCTGCTTCTCAGCCGTCGCCGCCGCCGCCCGCCCCCGTGTCGGCGGGCTCGAGCGCCTTCACCGCCGGCCCGTGGATCACCTCGCCGCCGAGGTCGAAGCGCGAGCCGTGGCAGGGGCAGTCCCAGGTCCGGTCGTTCTCGTTCCAGCCGACGATGCAGCCCATGTGCGTGCAGACGGCCGACACGGCGTGGAGCCGGCCCGAATCGTCGCGATAGCCGGCGACATTGTGGCCGCCCACCTTCAGGATCGCCGCTTCCCCGGCCTTGAGCTCGTCGAAGCTGTGCAGCTTGCGCGAGAGGTAGCCGCCGACGAGATGGGTCGCGACCTGGAGATTCTCCTTCACAAATTCCTTGCCGCCGGCGACGGGCTTGATCCGCCGGGCATCGTAGAGGTCGAGCCAGGGATTGTCGCGGTCGGTGACCAGGTCCGCGAGCAGGATCGCCGCGGCTGTGCCGTTGGAAATGCCCCAGGCGTTGAAGCCGGTCGCGACGAGATAGGCGCCGGGGCCGGAGGAGGACCAGCCGACGAACGGCGCATGGTCCATCGGGGTGAAGTCCTCGTTGGTCCACCGATATTCCGGAGCGACTCCGAAATGCTCGGCGGCGAAGCGCTCGATCTCGGCGAAATTCTCCCTTTCCTCGTCGACATGGCCGCCCTTGAAGGCGGTGCCGGCGAGGATCAGCCAGCTCTGCCCCTGATCGTCGCGGTGGCCGCGCACGGAATGGCGGGGGCTTTCGACGTTGATGTACATGCCGTCCGGGACTCGTTTCGCCTCGGCGCGGCCCATGATGACCGGATGGATGTGCGGATAGTTCTCCGCGTAGAACAGGCCGGTCTGGCCGAGCGGAAGATGGGTGGCCATGATGACGTGGCGGGCGCGGACGCTTCCGCCCGCGGTCGCGATTCGGTCGCGCGACCAATCGGTCACCCGCGACCGCTCGAAGACGTGGCAGCCCTCGCCGGGCAGGGTCGCGGCCAGGCCCTTCACATATTTGACCGGGTGGAACTGGGCCTGGTCGTCCCAGCGCATCGCGGTGAGGACGTCGAAGGGAAGTCCGGTGTCTCGAGTCAGCGAAGCGGGCAGGCCGAGGATCCGGGCGAGCTCGGCCTCCTTCTCGATCTCGCCGACATGCTTTTCCTCGAGCGTGTAGGTGAAGGCCGGCTTGCGCTCGAGGTTGCAGTCGATGGCATGGCGCGTGGCGAGCTCGACGATGGTTCGAACGCCGGTCTCGTTAGCCTCGGCGTAGCAATGGGCGCCTTCCTCGCCGAACTTCCGCTCGATCGTCGTGTAGGCGATATTGTGCTGCGAGGTGATCTTGGCGGTCGACTTGCCGGTCACCTCCTCGCCGACCCTGCGCGCCTCGACCAAAGCGACGCTGACTCCGCGATCCTTGAGCATTCGCGCCGTGGTGACGCCGACGATGCCGGCGCCGATGATGGCGACGTCGACGCTGAGCTCGCCGGCGAGCGCGGGAAAGTCGCTTCGCGGCCCGGTGGCGTTCCAATAGGATTCGCGGCGTATCTGGCTGGCCATTCGAAGTCTCCGAAAGCTCACCCCCTCTGCGCCTGACAACCAAGATCGCCGGGCGCTGTTCCAGCCTCGCCCGCGTTCTGGGCGGGCGGCGTCCCCGGCGCCGGGACGAGGATGTCGGCGACCAGCCGCCAACCTTGCGCGCGCTTCTGCCAGATGCGGGCATAATGGCCCCAGCCGTCGGCGCCCTCGCCGCTCCACCGCGCCTCGCCCCAGGTGAAGACGAGGTCGCCGGCCCGGCTGGCGATCGCTCCGAGCGGGCGGAGCCTCTGCCGCGCGGGCTGGCGGGCGAGCTCGGCGCGCTGCTGCTCGCGGCCGGGAATGGACGCGGCGGGCGAGCCGGCGGCGAGGCCGTCCTCGGCGAGATGGCGGAGCCGGGCGGCGGCGGAGTCGTCGGCGGCGCGGGCCGCGAGATCGGCCTCGAGGACGGCGACCTCGGCGCGCGCGCAACTGGCCGAGCCGGCCGCCGCCGTCGCCATGGGCAGGCGCAGGACGGGGCCGTCCTCGCCCCCGGGGAGCGGGGCGTCGAGCCGCGGGCCCCCGTCGTAGATCCACTTCCAGCGGCCGTCGGCCTGGCGCTGCCAGACGGTGAAGTAGCGCACCGGGATGCTTGCCCCGCCGCTGGTGAAGCCGAGGTCGCCCGAAACGGCGACGCCGGCGAATTGCGGCCACCAGTAGAGCGGCGGCCCGGCCGGCGGCTCCGCGGGCAGCGCCTCGAGGCCCGGCCTCGCCGGCGTCGGGCCGGGATGGAAGGTGAAGCCGTCGGGAGCGACCCAGGCCAGGAAGCCGTCGCGAAAGCCGCGCTCGCGGGTCTCGGCCGCGAATGCCCGCTCGGCCGCGATCACCTCGTCGAGCGGCGAAGGCGCCGGCGCCGGGGCGGCGGCCGGGGCCAGGGCGGCAACGAGCAGGATCAGGGCGGCGCGGCGCAGAGCCATCGGGGGTCTCCTCGACCGCCTGCTCTGCCGGGGCCGGGCGCCGGGCGCGGGCCGTTTTCTGCCAAACCGCGATCGGGTTCGACGGAAGGCGCCCGTTCCTCCCTGGCTCGCGCCCGCACGCGCTGAGCGGGGCGAAAGCTCAGTCGGCGCTCGCCACCTCGGTGGTCCCGCCGCCGGCCCGGTTGAGCGCCTGGCGCACCGGGGCGTCGCGGCCGTAAATGTCGGCATAGGTGACGATGTCGCCGTCGCTGGTCGCGGCCGCGGTGAAATAGGCGATGTAGACCGGCACCGGCTCGGCGAGCTGGGCCTGGCGGGTCTCGCCGGCGGCGATGGCGCGATCGATCGCGGCGCGGTCCCACTCGCCGGTCGGGGCGAGCAGGACGGCCGCGAAGTCGCGGACGTGCTGGGTCCGGATGCAGCCGTGGCTGAAGGCGCGCACCGGCCGTCCGAACAGCGCCTGGGCGGGCGTGTCGTGAAGATAGATTGCGTGGTCGTTCGGCATCTCGATCTTGAGCCGGCCGAGCGCGTTGCTCGGGCCCGGCGGCTGGCGGACGACCAGGGTGCCGCCTTCGGTGCGGCGCACCTGGTAGCCGCCGCCGAAGCGGCCGCCCATTTCGCGGATGATGCTCTGCGGAACGTTCCACCATGGGTTCATCGTCACCGCGACGGCCCGGGTGAAGAGCTGCGGAGTCGGCGTCCGGCGGGCGCCGACTACGGTGCGGTGGCGGGCGGTCACCCGGCCGTCGTCGACGATGGCGGCGGTGAAGGCGGGGACGTTGACGATGATGTGCCGGGCCCCGAGGTTGCGCGGCATCCACCGCCAGCGCTCCATGTTGGAGCGGATCAGAAGGCGCCGGGCGGTATCGGTCTCGGCGGTCTGGGCGAGCGCCCGCCTGAGGCCGAGATATTGCGGGTGGGTCGGAAGCAGCCCGTCGAGCAGCTCGTCGGCGTCGCCCCGGCGGGCTTCGGCGAGCAGCTGCTGCTGGCGGTTGCCGTCGATGCCGACGTCGGGCATGTGCCAGTCGACCCGGCCGTCGCCGCGGACGAAGCCGCCGCTGAGATCGGCGGTGAGGCGCAGGAAGATCTGGTCGGCGGCGGCGGTCAGCGCCGCCGGATCGCCGCCGGCAAGCGCCTCGCGCAGCCGCTCCGGCCCGTAGCTGGCCGGATCGAGCCCTTCCTCGCCAATCTCCTCGACGTAGCGGAGCAGCTTCTCGGCCGCGTCGACCCGCCACAAGGCCGCTTGCGGCTGCGGCGCGGCGACCGGCGCCTGATAGTCGAGCCGGGGCTCCGACTGGGCGAAAGCCGCCGTCTGGATCGCCCCGGGCATGGTCGGAGACGCGAGTAGAAGCGCCAGCGCGCTGAGCCGGAAGGTCCTGATCATGATGCCCTTTTACGAAATCCCACGGCTTCGCGCCAGCGGCCCGTGTGCGTTGATCGCAAGCCCGGCAAGATTAGCCGCGCGCGCCTGCGCCGCCAAGCGAAAAGGCCGCCGCACCGACGCGGGCGGCGGCCTCTTGCCGGTCCGTTCGCGCTCAGGCGTTGGCGGCGTTGCGGTGGACCCAGCCGAAATAGGCGCCGGCCAGAGCCAGCACCGCGTGCAGCCAGATGTCGTTGCCGTAGAGCGGCACCATGCCGAACATCGTGTTGAGGTCGGGGACGAAGCCGGCGACGGTCAGCACCGCGTAGATGATGGCGACCCCGCGGGCATAGTTCACCGATCCGCCGAGCGACCGCGACGCGGCGAGGCCCCACAGGCCGAACAGCACGTGGACGATATTGTGCAGCAGGTTGACCGGGAACAGCCCGAGCAGAAGCCCGCCCTCGGGGTCGACCGGAGGATGGCCGGCATGGAGCGGCTGGACCAGGTTGGGAATGAAGCCGGCGAGTCCGACAGCGAGGAAGACGATCCCGAAGATCAGCGCAAAAGTCTTGGTGCTCATTGCAGCTCTCCCTGTTGTGTCCGGTCTAAACGCAGCACTCCGGTTGGTGTGCCCTGCTTACGGCACTGGCCGACAAAAGTCATTTCGTTTCCGCAAGATTTCCCTGGGTCAACGCCTCACCATGCTCATCCCCATCTCGCCGTAGCGCGGCCCGGCGGCGGTTCGCGCCCCCTCCAGCTCGGCGAGGTCCTCGTCGGTGAGGGCGAGCCCGGCCGCGGCGGCGCTGTCCTCCAGAGTCGCTCGCCGCTTGCTGCCCGGGATCGGCACGATATCCTCGCCCTGGGCGAGCAGCCAGGCGAGCGCCACCTGCGCCGGCGAGGCGCCCTGGCGCGCCGCCACCCTCCTGACCAGGTCGACGATGTTCAGATTGGCGTCGAAATTCTCTTCCGACCAGCGCGGGTCGTTGCGCCGCCAGTCATTGTCCGGAAGGTCGGAGCGGCGCCTGATCTCGCCGGCGAGGAAGCCGCGGCCGAGCGGGCTGTAGGGGACGAAGCCGATTCCGAGCTCCCGGCACAGCGGCAGGATGTCGTCTTCGACCTCGCGCTCCCACAGCGAATATTCCGACTGGAGCGCGCTGATCGGGTGGACCTGGTGGGCGCGGCGAAGGGTCTCGGGAGCGGCCTCCGACAGGCCGATGTGGCGAACCTTGCCCTCGCGCACCAGCTCGGCCATCCCGCCGACCGTCTCCTCGATCGGGACGTTGGGATCGACGCGGTGCTGGTAATAGAGGTCGATCGTCTCGATTCCGAGCCGCTGCAGCGATCCCTCGCAGGAGCGGCGGGCATTTTCCGGGCTGCCGTCGATGCCGATGATCTGGTTGCCCTCGAAGCGGAAGCCGAACTTGGTGGCGATGACGAGCCCGTCGCGCTTGCGCCGGATCGCCCGTCCGAGCAGCTCCTCGTTCTGGAACGGCCCGTAGATCTGGGCGGTGTCGAAGAAGTCGATGCCGAGCTCGATGGCGCGGTCGATGGTGGCGAAGGATTCGGCGTCGTCGGCCTCGCCGTAGACGATGTTGCCGCCGCGGACCATGCCCATGCAGCCGATCCCGATCGCCGAGACCCTGAGGCCCTGTCCAAGCTCGCGATACTTCATATGCCCTCCTCCAGGATGCGGTCCTGCTCGCTCTGGGCGTCCTCGCCGGTGAAGCCGGTCCGCTTGGCCACCGTCGCGGTGGCGGCGACGTCCATGCTGACATTGCCGAGGGTGCGGACGATGTCCGGAAGCACCTCGACGGCGATCAGCAAAGCCAGCGGCTCGATCGGAAGGCCCATGGCCAGGCAGATCGGAGCGATCGAGGTGACGAAGCTGGCCTGGCCGGGAATCCCGACCGCGCCCATCGTCGTCGTCGCCGCCGCGGCGATCCCGATCGCCATCGCCGCCGGCGTCAGCTCGATTCCGAACCAGTAAGCGATGTAGATCGCCACCGCGAGGTTCATGGCCGGGCCGGTCGCCCGGAAGATCGCCACCGCCATGGGAAGCGCGACGCCCGACGCGGCGACGGGAACGTCGAGGGCGGCGGCGCCCCTCAGCATCGCCGGCAGCGAGGCGAGCGAGGACTGGGTGCTGAAGGCAACCGCCTGGCTCGGAGCGATCGCCCGGGTGAAGCGGACCGGCGAGACCCTGGCTCCGCCCCAGGCGAGCGGCCAGGCGGCGAGCCAGATGACGATTCCGACGGCGGAGACGATCAGCACATAATGGAGGAGGGCGCCGAAGGCCGATCCGCCGGCTCGGGCGCCGACGACGTAAGCGAGGGCGAACACGCCCAAAGGCGCGATCCACAGCACCCAGCCGATCACCACCAGCATGGTGTCGGCGATCGCCTGGAAGAAGCCGACCAGCCGCTCGCGCGGCTCCGCCGGCAGCCGGGTCAGGGCGAAGGCGAAGACCAGGGTGAACAGGATCAGCGGCAGGATCGCGTCCTCCGCCGCCGCCGCGACCGCGTTGGCCGGCACGATCGAGCTCAGGAAGTCGGCGAAGCCGGGCACCTCGCCGACCGGCTCGGTCGCGGTCAGCGCCGAGCGCAGAGCCGCCGTCGATTCGACGGGCAGCGGAAACAGGTTGAGGAACAGGGGGGTCAGCAGGGCCGCGACCAGGGCCGACAGCCAGAGCAGGACGACGAACAGGACGATCGCCCGGGTCGCCAGCTTGCCGGCGCGCGCCGCCTCCGCCGATGCCGCGATTCCGGTGATCAGCAGGGCAACCACCAGCGGCACGATCGTCATCCGGAGCGCGTTGAGCCACATGCCGCCGATCGGCTCGGCGATTCCGATCGAGCGCTCCACCCAGGCGCCGCCGGCGGCGACGCTGGCGATGCCGGCGCCCAGGCCGAGGAAAAGCGCCAGCAGGATGCGGGTCGGCTGCGACATGGGCCGCTCTTACCGGCGGGCGGGGAATGGGGACAGCGACTTTTCGGCGGCCGGCGGGGGGACACTTGCTTTGATCCGCCCTCGCGCGAAGCCCCGCCCCGCGGTGGGGAAAGTAAGTGTCCCCATTCACTCGAAGTGTCCCCTTACGCTCGGCCGCGGGGGACACTTACTTTCATCCGCCCTCGCGGGAAGCCTCGCTCTGCGGTGGGGCAAAGTAAGTGTCCCCTTCACGCTCGGCGGCCGGGGGGGGACACTTACTTTGACCCGCCATCGCGCGAAGCCCCGCCCCGCGGTGGGGAAAGTAAGTGTCCCCATCACGCTCGGCCGCGGGGGACACTTGCTTTGACCCGCCCTCGCGGGAAGCCCCGCCCCGCGGTGGGGCAAAGTAAGTGTCCCCATTCACTCGAAGCGTCCCCTTCACGCTCGGACCGGCGCGGAAAAGTAAGTGTCCCCATTCAATGCCCGGCGCGCTATCAACGGCGAAAGGGTGCAACGCCGCAGGGGCTCAACGACTTCATGACTCGCAAATTCTTCGGCACGGACGGAATCAGGGGCCGGACCAACAAGATGCCGATGACCGCCGAGATGGCGCTTCGCATCGGCCAGGCCGCCGGCGCCCACTTCCTTCGCGGCGACCATCGCCACCGGGTGGTGATCGGCAAGGACACGCGCCTGTCCGGCTACATGATGGAGACGGCGCTGATCGCCGGCTTCACCAGCGTCGGCATGGACGTGGTGATGGTCGGGCCGGTGCCGACCCCGGCGGTGGCGATGCTCGCCCATTCGATGCGCGCCGACCTCGGCGTGATGATCTCGGCAAGCCACAACAAGTTCGTCGACAACGGCATCAAATTGTTCGGGCCCGACGGCTACAAGCTGTCCGACGAGGACGAGGCGGAGATCGAGGCCCTGCTCGACAAGCCGCCGCGGCTCGTCGCCTCCGAGGCGATCGGCCGGTCGCGCAAGATCGAGGACGCCCGCGGCCGCTACATCCACGCCGCCAAGCTTACCTTCCCGGCGCGGCTGACCCTGTCCGGGCTCAAGGTGGTGATCGACTGCGCCAACGGCGCCGCCTACCAGGTCGCGCCTTCCGCCTTGTGGGAGCTCGGCGCGGAGGTGACCGCGATCGGGGTCTCGCCCAACGGCGTCAACATCAACGACGAATGCGGCTCCACCGACACCGGCCTGCTCCGGCGCACGGTGGTCGAGACCGGCGCCGATATCGGCCTCGCCCTCGATGGCGACGCCGACCGGCTGATCGTCGTCGACGAGAAGGGCGAGGAGGTGGACGGCGACCAGATGATGGCCCTGATCGCTTCCTCGGCGCACCGGCGCGGAACGCTCAAGGGCGGCGGGCTCGTCGCGACGGTGATGTCGAACCTCGGCCTCGAGCGCTTCCTCGAAGGAGAGGGGCTGCACCTGCTCCGAACCAAGGTCGGCGACCGCTACGTGCTCGAGGCGATGCGCGCCAAGGGCTATAATGTCGGCGGCGAGCAGTCCGGCCATATCATCCTCACCGATTACGGGACGACCGGCGACGGCCTCGTCGCGGCGCTTCAGGTGCTCGCCTGCCTGGTCGAGAGCGGCAAGCGGTCGAGCGAGGTTCTGAACCTGTTCGAGCCGCTGCCCCAGCTCTTGAAGAACGTCCGCTTCGAAGGCGGCACTCCGCTTCGCAACGAGGAGGTCAAGGCCGCCATCGCCGAGGGCGAGGCGCGGCTGGCCGGGCGCGGCCGGCTGGTGATCCGCAAGTCGGGAACCGAGCCGCTGATCCGGGTCATGGCGGAGGGCGAGGACGAAGGCCTCGTCGCCGAGGTCGTCGATTCGATCTGCGCGGCGGTCAAGGCGGCGTGATGCTGGAGCTTCGGCCCGACTGCGAGCGCTGCGGAGCGGACCTTCCGCCGGACAGCGCCGACGCCCGCATCTGCACCTTCGAATGCACCTTCTGCGCGGATTGCGTCGACGGGCCGCTCGCCGGCCGGTGCCCCAATTGCGGCGGCAATTTCGAGCCGCGCCCGATCCGGCCCGCGCCTCTGCTCGAGAAATATCCGGCCTCGACGGCGAGGAAGCGGCCGACCCCGGCGAAACCGTGACTCCTCCCCGAATCCTGATCGTCGCCGGCTCCGATTCGGGCGGCGGCGCCGGCATCCAGGCGGACATCAAGACGGTGACGATGCTCGGCGGCCACGCCATGACCGCGATCACCGCCATCACCGCCCAGAACACGATCGGAGTCCAGGCGGTGATGCCGGTGCCGGCCGAGATGGTCTTGGCTCAGATCGACTCGGTCGTCGGCGATATCGGCGTCGACGCGGTCAAGATCGGGATGATCGGCTCGGCCGAGACCGCCCACCAGGTCGCCGGCCGGCTCGAGCGGCTGGCGGTCCCGGTGGTCTTCGATCCTGTGATGGTGGCGACCAGCGGCGCGGCGCTCGCCGACCAGGCGACGATCGCCGCCTTCGGCCGGCTGATGCGGCTGGCCGCCGTCGTCACCCCCAATCTGCCCGAGCTCGAAGCGCTGGGCGGCGAGGCGGCGGTCCTCGGCCATGGCTGCCATCTGCTCGTCAAGGGCGGGCATGGGACGGGCCCCGAGATCGTCGACCGCCTGCTGTCTCCCTCCGGGCCGGCTCGCGAGGTGCGCGGCAGGCGGCTCGACACGACCGCCACTCACGGCACCGGCTGCACGCTGGCGAGCGCGCTGGCCTGCGGGCTCGGTGCGGGACTTCCGATCGACACGGCGTTCGAGCGCGCCGTCGCCTTCGTCCGCAGCGCGATCCTGCGAGCGCCCGGCCTCGGCGAGGGCCACGGTCCGCTGGGCCAGCAATTCGTCACCGGCTTTCACTTGGGCGGGCTCGACTGATCCGGAGCGAGCGCGCTTATCCACAGGAAAGACCGGCGGGATTCCAGCTTTCGCTGGAATGCGGCAAGCGGGATTCCTAGGCTGCGGCGATGGCTCGCCCCTGCTTCAAGCTCGAGAAGGTGCACCCGGATCCGGTGGCCGGAGTCGACGAGGCGGGGTGCGCGCCGCTGGCCGGGCCGGTGGTGGCGGCCGCGGTGATCCTCGACCGCAACAGATTTCCTCGGGGGATCGACGATTCCAAGGCGCTTCCCGCCCCGGCGCGCGAGGCGATCTACGGGCGGCTGCGCAAGGTCGCGGCGATCGGCGTCGGCATGGCCTCGGTCGAGGAGATCGACCGCCTGAACATCTATTGGGCCCGGATGCTGGCGATGGTCCGAGCGGTCGAGGCGCTCGGAGTCGAGCCGGCGATGGTGCTGGTCGACGGCAATCGCTGCCCGAAATGGGAGCGCCCCTCGGTCGCGATCGTCGACGGCGACGCCAAATGCCGTTCGATCGCCGCCGCCTCGATCGTCGCCAAGGTCACCCGCGACCGAATCATGTTCGAATATGCCAGGGAGTATCCCGGCTATGGCTGGGAGACCAACAAGGGCTACGGGACGCCCGAGCATCAGCGCGCTCTGGGCACGCTCGGCCCCACTCCGCTCCATCGCCGGAGCTTCGCGCCGGTGCGGCAATTTACGCTGGATCTGTGAGTCTTTCCGGCCACACCACTTCAGATTGAGTCTCCGCCGGGGTCCCGGCCACAAGATGTAGATGAGGCTCGTTTCGTTCCCGGTACGCTTTAACCTTTCTTAACCATGATCTGTAAGTGTCTGTCCTTGACCGTGAAGTCGGGCTGACTCAGCATGCGCGTCTTGGCTGGGGGGCAAGGAATGACCGTATTGGGGCGCGTCGGAGCGGTTGAGCGGCCGAAGAAGGCGAAGGAACCGGCTCCCGGACTGCCGCTCGACCTCATCATCGAGGACGATTGCGTCGCGGCGATGGGCCGCCTTCCGGACGGCTGCGTCGACATGGTCTTCGCCGATCCGCCCTACAACCTCCAGCTCGGCGGCGACCTGTTCCGGCCCGAGGGCGGCCGGGTCGACGCGGTCGACGACGCCTGGGACAAGTTCGCCGATTTCGCCCAATATGACCGCTTCACCCGCGCCTGGCTCGCCGAGGCGCGGCGAATCCTCAAGCCCGACGGCACCTTGTGGGTGATCGGCAGCTACCACAACATCTTCCGGGTCGGGGCGGCGCTTCAGGATGCGGGCTACTGGATCCTCAACGACATCATCTGGCGCAAGTCGAACCCGATGCCCAACTTCCGCGGCACCCGCTTCACCAACGCCCACGAGACCCTGATCTGGGCGTCGCGGAGCGAGGACAGCCGCTACACCTTCAACTACCGGGCGATGAAGGCTCTGAACGACGAGCTTCAGATGCGCTCCGACTGGGTGCTTCCGATCTGCGCCGGCGGCGAGCGGGTGAAGACCGACGGCGTCAAGGCCCATCCGACCCAGAAGCCCGAGGCTTTGCTCTACCGGGTGCTGCTCGCCTGCACCGAGCCCGGCGACGTCGTCCTCGACCCGTTCTTCGGCACCGGCACCACCGGCGCGGTGGCGCGGCGGCTCGGCCGGCGCTGGATCGGCATCGAGCGCGAGCAACGCTATATCGCGGTCGCCCGCGAGCGGATCGCCTCGACTTTGCCGCTCGACGAGAGCGCGACCCGGACGATGGCGTCGCGGCGCGCCCAGCCCAAGGTCCCGTTCGGCGCCCTCGTCGAGAGCCGCATGATCTCGCCCGGCGACCTCGTCACCGACTCCAGGCGGCGCTGGCAGGCGCAGGTCCTCGCCGACGCGTCGCTCGCGCTCGGCGGCGAGCAGGGCTCGATCCACCGCATCGGCGCCGCCGCCCAGGGCGCCCCCTCGTGCAACGGCTGGACCTTCTGGCACGTCGAGGAGGGCGGCGCGCTGCTCCCGCTCGACGCGCTGCGCCAGCGCTACCTCGCCGCCCAGTCCTGAGCGAGGGGACAGTCACTGTGACTGTCCCCTCGCGACTGTCGCTCAGATGAAGAGGACGAAGTCGGCGTTGGTCAGCGCCAGGCCGGTATCGAGCGTGGCGAACAGGACCTGAGCGTCGGCGCCGGTGCCGTCGGAATCGTAGAACAGATTGCCGGTCGCCGAGTCGTAGACGATCCGGTCCGAGGAATCGGCAGCGGCCGCCCCGGTGTGGAACGCCGCCGCGCTCAGCGTGCCGGTGGCGATGCCCTTGAAATAGGACTTGCTGAGGAAGATCGTGTCGTCGGCGACCGTGAAGTCGACGATGGAATCGACGTTGGGGGTGTTGATCGAGGCGTCGAAGTAGAAGCCGTCGGCGCCGCCGTCGCCGCGCAGGACGTCGTTGCCGGCGCCGCCGTAGAGGCTGTCATTGTCGCCGCCGCCGAGCAGCTTGTCGTTGCCGTTGGCGCCCTTGAGGATGTTGGCCGAGCCGTTGCCGGTGATGATGTTCGCCAGGTTGTTGCCGGTCCCGTTGGCGGCGGTGCCGGTCAGCTCGAGATGGTTGACGCCGTCGCCGAGGCGGAAGCTGACCGACGATTTGACGGTGTCGGTGCCGCCGTCGCCGAGCTCGATCACCTGGTCGCCGACATTGTCGACGATATAGGTGTCGTCGCCCTGGTTGCCGGCCATCGTGTCGGCGCCCGCCTTGCCGTCGATCGTGTTGCCGCGCGAGCTGCCGGTGATCAAATTGTCGAGGCCGTTGCCGGTGCCCTTGAGGCCGGCGCCGACCAGGTGGAGGTTCTCGACGAAGTCGCCGAGCGTGAAGGCGCCGGCGGAGCTGTACACCGTGTCGGTGCCGTCGAGAGCGCTGGTCTCGATCACCTCGTCGCCGCTGTTCTGGACGATATAGGTGTCGTCGCCGCCCTCGCCGGCCATGGCGTCGGCGCCGCCAAGCCCGTTGAGAAGGTTGGCCTCGTCATTGCCGATGATGCCGTTCTCGAGCTGGTTGCCGATGCCGTTCACCGCGCCGGTCAGAAGCACGAGATTCTCGATATGCTTGTGCAGGCTGTAATTGGCGAGCGAGGTGAGGACGGTGTCGGTGCCCTGTCCGAACGCCTCGATCGGCTGGTCCCCGACATTGTCGACCGTATAGACGTCGTCGTCGCTGAAGCCGGTCATCGAGTCGGCGCCGGTGCCGGGCTGGAACACGTCCTGGCCGAGCGTGCCGTTGATGGTGTCGGCGCCGTTGGTGCCGAGCAGCAGGTGGATGACCGAATATTCGCCCTCGATCGTCACGTTGACCGTGCCGGTGCCGCCATTGCCCAGCGTGTAGCTGAAGCTGTCGCTATCGGTCGTGTTCGAGGCGCCCGAGCCGAACTTGGCGAGATCGTTGAACTGGCCGAACGGGTCGTAGGTGAGCGTGCCGTCGGCGTTCAGGGTCACCTTGGCGCCGGACGTGAGGGTGACGGTCTCGCCGGTCGCGATGTCCTCGGTGCCGATCTTCGTCACCGCCAGCGGAGTCGGGCCGTCGACGTCGGTGTCGTTGAAGACGACGTCGATGTTGACGGTGTCGCTTTCCTTCGTCGTCGCGCTGTCGTTGACGGGGCTGGCGGGATCGTCGGCCGCGGTGAAGTTCACCGTCGCATTGGCCTGCGAGGTGCCGCCGTCGCCGTCCTTGACCTCGAAGTTGACCGTGCGCGGCAGCGTCCCCGGATTGTTCGAGACGTTGCGGTAGCTGATCGCCTGGATCAGGGCGTCGACCGCCGCCACGGTGGCGTCGCTGTCGAGATCGATCTGGAGATCGCCGCCGCCGGCGCCGCCGCCGGACCAGTCGCCGATGTCGGTCAGGTTGTAGAGCACGTCGCTGCCGCTCAGCGTGATCCCGCCGACGGCGAGGATTCCGAGCTCGTCGGCGCTCTCGCCATTGGCCTGGAGCGATACCTTGAGCGAGCCGCCGCCGAAATCGGGCGAATCCGCGTCGGTCAGCACCGCCGTCGGCGCCAGCGCCGAGGCCGGGTCGTTCTCGGTGTAAGCGAGGGTCGAGCCGGGGCCGGTGTCGCTGCCCTGGAAGAAGGGGGCGTCGTTCGACGGGTCGACGTCGACCAGGCTGCTGACGCTGAGCGTGTCCTCGGCCGCGCCGGCATTGCCGTCGCCGTCGACGATCGTCCAGTTGATGGTGCGGTCGCCGTCGGTCGGATTGTCGCCGCCGCTATTGGAATAAGCGACGGCCGAGATGACCGCCGCCACGGCGGTCGGGGTGGCGAAGGCGGTGTTGAAGGCGATCACCAGATTGCCGCCGCCGGCGCCGCCGCCGCTGACGTTGCCGACCGGGTTGCCGCCGACGCTGACGACTCCGCTCGCCACCGTCACCGTGCCCGAGTTGGTGAGCGACAGCTGGTCCTCGCCGGCGACCTTGCCGGTGCCGATCGAGACGGTGAGAGTGCCGCCCTGGAAGTCGCTGCTGTCGACGTCGTCGAGAGTCGCGTCGGAGCCGAAGTCGAGCAGGGTGGTCGAATCGCCCTCGTTCCAGGTGACGCTGTCGCCGGACAGGTTGGTCGAGGTGGGCGCGTCGTTGATCGGACCGACGGTGACGTTGACCGTCCCCGTTTCGGTCACTCCGCCCGCCGTCACTTCGTAGGTGAAGCTGTCGGCGCCGACATAGCCGGCGTCGGGCGTGTAGAGGACGACGTCGTCGGTCGTGTCGAGCGTGCCCTTGTCGTCGATGGTGACGCTGCCGTTCGTCGGGTCGCTGGCGTCGGTGATCGACGCGCCGCTATCCGCGAACGTGTCGTTGCCGAGCAGGTCGAGCAGGTTGGCGCTGCTGTCCTCGTCGACGTTCACGGCGTCGGTGACGACGTCGACGGCCGGCGCCAGGTTGACGGTGACCGTCGCCGTCTCGGTGACTCCGCCCGAAGTCACTTCATAGGTGAAGGAATCTGAGCCGTTATAATCGGCGTCGGGCGTGTAGACGATGAAGTCGTCGGTGAGGTTCCCGATCGTGTCGTTGTCGTCGATGACGACGGTGCCGTGAAGCGCCGTGCCGACGTCGGTGATTGCCCGGCCGCTCCCCTCGAACGAGTCGTTGGCGAGCACGGTGAGCGTGGTCGCCCCGGCGTCCTCGGTCAGGTTGAAAGTGTCGTTGTCGATGTCGGCGACGGCATTGACCGTGATCGCGACGGTCGTCTCGTCTTCCTCGCTATTGGGGTCGCCGACGCCCGGATCGGGGCCGTTATTGCCCTGGTCGTTGGCGTTGATGGTGAGCGTGACCGGGCCGCCATTATAGTCGGCGACCGGCGTGTAGCCCAGGGTGGCGAGGCCGTTGTTGAGGTCGGTGAGGTTGCCGGTGAGCACCAGCGTTCCGGCGACGCTGCTGTCGACCGTCAGTCCGGTGGCGGTGGTGATGTCGAGGGCGCCGGCGGCCACGGTCAGGGTCACGATGAGGGCGTCGGTGCCGGCATCGGCGTCGGCGATCGAGACTCCGGTGACGGCGATCCTGGTGTCCTCGTCGCCGCTCGCGGTGGCGGGGGAGGTGATGACCGGCGCCTGGTTAGGCAGGAGGAAGCCGAAATCGAGCGTGTTGTTGACGTCGTTCTTGGGGACGATCCCGCCGTCGGAGGTCGGCTCGGTGTCGTAATCGAGCGTGATCGCCTGGCTGGCGACGCTGCCGTCGACCTGCAGGATGCCGTTGTCGTCGCCGTCCATCGTCGCCGAGACGGTGTCCGGATCGGCCGCTCCGTTGCCGGTGATCCGGCCGTCGAGCGCGCCGGTGCCGGCGGCGAAATTCTCGGCGTCGACTCGGACGATGAAGTCGCCGGGCGACAGGTTGACGAAGCTGTAGAGGCCGTCGGCTCCGGTGGCGCCGGTCGTCAGCTCGGTGTCGTTGTCGTCGAGCACGCCCGCGGTGTCGCCGTCGTCGGCGAACAGGGTGAGGGCGACCCCCGAGACGCCTTCGCCGGCGTCGAAGGTGTTGTTGTTGTTGGCGTCGACATAGACCCGGTCGCCGAGCGTCAGCGAATCGACGACGAGGTCCTCGTTAGCCACGGCGGTCGTGAAGTTGGAGCCGGTGACGGTCGAACTATTGGTGTAGGTATTGTTGAAGATGCCGTTGTTGAGGTCGTTGACGGTCGAGGTGAACTCGATCTTGACCGACTTGTTCTGCGGCAGCAGCGGGATGACCGGCGGCGACAGCACGAAGGCTTCGTGGCCGGCATGGCCGAGGTCGGCGCCGACGAGGTCGTCGGCCTGGGCCAGCCGGCGCTCGCCGAGATTGGCGTAGCCGTACATCAGCTCGTCGGACTGGTTGGCGTTGTAATCGTCGACGAGGCCGATCTGGTGGCCGAGCTCGTGCATGACCACGGTGAGCAGGTCCATCCGGCCCGCGGCGTCGCCGCCGGCATCGGCGGTGAGCCGGCTGCCGCTGCCGCCAAACTCGCCGTCCTCGCCCGGGGTGGAGTCGATGAACCAGCCGCGGCCGGCGGCGTCGCTGTCGATCCTGACCGTGCCGCTCGAGCTGGTGCCGAGGAAGAGGCCGCTCATGTCGCTGACGCTGAACGCGGTGGCGCGCATCGCGGCGAGCTGGCCGGCGGTGGCGCCGGCCTCGGCCCAGCGCTCGATCGCCGCGTCGACCATCGAGTCGAGCGCGGCCTGGGTGAGCAGCGCGCCTCCCGCCGCCGGAGCGGGATCGGCCGGCGGAGTCGGGGCGGGA
>DATMVG010000002.1:0-4172 GCA_035563315.1 Allosphingosinicella sp.
GGCGTGGTGGCGCGCGAAGTGACCCTGCTTCCGCGCCACTGGCAATGGCTCGCCGCCCAGCCCGGCGGCGCCTCGGCGGCGCTTCGCCGGCTCGTCGAGCAGGCCCGCCGGAGCCCCACCGACGCCAGGGTCGCCCGCGACTCCGTCTACCGCTTCCTCGCCGACCAATGCGGCGACCGCCCCGGCTTCGAAGAAGCCCTGCGCGCCCTCTACCGCGGCGAGACGGAGCGCTTCCAGGAGATCATCGCGGACTGGCCGCAAGACGTGCGCGGCTATGCGGAGGACTTGCTGCGGGGTGGGGGCGGGTGAGAGGCCGCACCCCCAGCCACCCAACCGAGAGCCGTGATTTCAAGGCTGGACTTGCGGTTTGCGCCAGCTGAAATCCCGGCCCGCTTCAGGCAGCCTCGCGGCCACGGCCCGAGGCGTGTTCCTCCATCGCGAAGACTCGATCTAGGCTTCGGGCGGTTGGGGGACCTTTTTGGTGGCGGGCTCGGGGAGGCAGTAGGCGGCTCCGAGCCGGTAGACGCTGTTCACGTAGAAGAGGCGGCCGCCGACGTAGAAGGCGGCCGAGATGCACGCGAACAGGGCGCAGTCGCGAGGCGTGAGCGCGCCTCCCGAAGCGAGGCTCGAGTGCAACGTCGCGCCGAGGCCGGGAACCCAAAGCAGGCCCAGGACGGCGAACACCGCCACCAGCGAGCGGAACAGCTTCTGCCTGGCCTCGATCTGGTCGAGCTCCACCATCGCCGCCGGGCAATTGAGCCGCAAATGACTCAACCAGAAGGACTTGACGCTCTCGGGATGAGCCTCGGCGGCGACCGGACAGGGATATTCCTTGATGAGCTCCTTTCGCAACTCGTCAGCGAGCTCTCTGCGCTCCCGAAGCTTGCGCGAGCGGATGGCGCGAAAGCGTTCGTTCTCGATCACCGGGTCGACGATCAGGTCGAGCCCTGAACCGATCGCGGAGAAGAGGGAGCCCGCCAGATAGGCCGCGATCGCGAAGCCCAGGAGCTGCGGGCCCGCGGTGCCGAGGCCGAGGTCGGATGCCGTCCGATCCCGAAGCAGGAGCAGGAACGTCGCGCCGGGCACGATTATCGCGAAGAAGTCGCGAACCCCGATGAGGAAATCCTGGGGCTTCAACGCAGCACTCCTGAACGAGGAGCCCGGCCTACCCTCTCAGCGCCGGCTCATCCGCCACCGCCGGGCGCCGCCGATCGCCTCGGCCTATTTTCGCGCCCGCTCCCGCGGATGCCCCTCGGCGACGCCGCCGGAAAGCCGCGCCACCCAAGGCCATTGCTCGGCCGCCTCCGGCGTGTAGCCCAGGTTGAACACGGTCGGGCTCTTCTCGGGGCGGTCGGGCCGGTCGTACCAGGTGCCGAAGGCCTTGTCCCAGAAGAAGGTGGTGATCCCGTAATTGCCGTTCTCGTCGTGGAAATGATGGGCCATGTGGCGCTTCTTCATCTCCGCAAGGGCTCTCGACTTGGGCTTGTAGGCGAGGTGCTGGACGCAGTGGACGAACTCGTAGACGCAGGTCGTGACGAGGCCGGTGGCGAAGGCGGCGGCGGCGGCGCCGAACGCGGCGTCGGCGCCCCACAGGCTGCCGATCGCCCAGCCGAGCGGGATCACTCCGAGCGCGATCGTCGGCAGAGTCGTGTGGAGCGCTCCGAACAGCACTTCGAGATGGTTGGGATCCTGATGATGATCGTAATGGATCCGCTTCCAGGTGCGGGCGAGGAAGGGCACCTTGTACATCCACCGGCTGTGCAGGATGTAGCGGTGGATCAGGTACCAGAAGAGCGGATAGACCAGCGTCGCCGCGAGAATGGCGAGCGCCGTCGGAGCGAGCGGCGCCGGGCGCCAGGCGTAAGCGAAGACGGCGGCGGCGGCGAGCGCCAGATAGGCGATGATCGCCGGATACTGGAAATAGGCGACGACCAGCTCGCGGAACGTCATCCGGTCCAAATGATGCTCGCGTCTCCAGAAAGACGGGCGCAGGGTCTGGGCGGTTTTCACAAGCGGTCCTTAACGCATCACGGGGGCGAAGGGCAGCGCCTTTCGGCCGGCTGATATGTGGCCCGGCTGTGGAATATCAATGCGGCGGGAATTTGGCAGGGGCCGCCGGGGCGCCGCCTGCGGCCGCCTCGCGATCGCGAACGATGCGGTTGGCGAGCTCCCAGTCCTGCATCCGGTCGACGTCGATCGGCCCTTCGGCGAAGGGCATCGGGATCGGCTTGATCCGCAGCCCGAGCGTGCGCGACAGCGCCTTGACCACGGTGGCGAGGCTGAACAGGCGGCTCTTGTAGAGCAGGAAGGCGAACAGCCCGAAGGCGCCGATCAGCCGCCGCGGCTTCTTCCCGAACTGGCCGCCGCTGTCGAAGACGCGAACTCCGGCAAGAGCGCGGGGGGTGAGCAGGGCATAGAGGTTGCAGCTCGAAAAGGCGCCGTCGCGGAAGCGGTGGAAGGCTCGGTTCCCTTCCGGATATTTGTCGAGAACGTAGCGGGCCGGAGTGAGGCCGAGCGCGCCGTCGGCGTCGACATCGTCGAGCGAGTCGCAGAAATAGCGGACCATTTCGGCGGTGTGGAGCGCATTGTCGCCGGTGGTGATGATCAGGGGCAGGAGATCGGGAGCCGCCACGGCGGCGACGCTGGTGCCGATATTCTCGCGGCTGGGGACATAATCGATGCCTTCGGCGCCGGGCAGGTCGGCGAGCAGCCGGCGCGCCTCGGCCATGCTGTCGGGCTCGATGGCGACGATGGTGCGGCCGACCCGGCCGCAGTCGAGCACCCCCTGGACGACCCGGCGGAGCATGGGCTGGCCGGCAATGTCGATGAAGCATTTGTGCGAGACCCCGCCGGCGAGCGCGAGCGGGTCCCGGTGGCCGCGGCTGGCGGCGAGGACCAGGCCGGTATAAAGTCTGTCCGCCATCGCCCATTTCTAGCGCCGCCGGCCCTACTTAGGAAGGGAAGGGGCCGGCGAGCGGCGCCATCAGCGGCGCTATCGCCGGCAAATGCGGCAAATCGGCCAGCGCGGCGCGCAGCGCGGCGAGGTCGGCGGGGGCGAGCAGGCCCGCCGCGCAGCCCTCCAGCTTGGCCCAATATTGATCGAGGGTGAAGGGCGCGGCGAGGCTCCCGGTCGGCATCGGCACCGCGGTCTCGAAGCGCCGGCCGTCGGCGAGCTCGACCTCGACCCGGGTCGGGAACTCGCCCTCGGCCCTGGCCACCGGGTGGCGGTGGATGAGCGGGTAGAGCGCGCGCACCCGCGGCCGGAGCGCCGCCTCGTCGGTGAAGTCGGCGAGCGTGCAATTGCCGTAGAGCAGGGCGACGGCGAGGCCGTATTCGAGCGAAAACCTGGCCTGGAGGGCGTCCTCGGGCGCGGTGTACATGAGGTTGTTGAGATGGCTGACCGGGGCGTGGACCCGGATCGCCTCGACGTCCCCGGCGCCGAAGCCGTGGCGATCCCTGAGCTCGAGCAGGCCGTCCATCGCCCGATGCGCGCTGCCGCAATTGGGGAAGCGCTTGACCCTGAATCCGCTCGACAGGATCAGCAGGGGCTCGCCGACCCTTTCCGTCTCAAAGCGCAGATTCTGGCCATGCTCGACATGGGTCAGGGAGTCGCGCAGCTGCTCGTAATCGGGGCCGACCATGAGCCGGTTGATTCCGGTCGGGCCGTCGAGCGTGCCGAGCCCGGCGCCGATGCCGGCGCGGGCGAGGCCGGCGGCGAGGACGCCCGACTTGGCGGCGAGGCCGGCATGGACCGGCTTGGTCATGGTGCCGAACTGCGCCATGGAGCCGGCCGCCATGCTGGTCGCGATCGACACCGCATGGGCGGCTCGATCGGCGTCGAGCCCGAGCAGGCGGGCGCAGGCGGCGGCGGCGCCGATCGCGCCGACCGTCGCGGTGGCGTGCCAGCCGCGATTGCGGTGGACCGGATTGACCCCCTGACCGACCCGGCCGAGGATCTGGAGCCCGGCGATATAGGCGTCGAGACAGGCTCGGCCGCTTGCGCCTTCCTGCTCGGCCAGAGAGAGCAAGGCGGGGGCGAGGACGGCGCTGGCATGCGCCTTGGCCGGATCGAAATTGTCGTCGAAATCGAGCGCGTGGGCGGCGGTGCCGTTGACCAGGGCCGCCCACGGCGCGGCGAGTCGGGCGCCCGTGCCGATCGCCGTGGCGGGCCC
>DATMVG010000003.1:0-8405 GCA_035563315.1 Allosphingosinicella sp.
CGGCGCGCGAGCCGCAAACGACGATCTCGGAATCGTCGCCGGCCGGCGGGCAATCGAGCCGCATCGCGGCGCGCAGCCCGGCGCGCTGGCCGGCGATCGCCCGGTCCACCTCATCCGATTGGGCGCCCGCCGGAGCCGCGACCAGCGCCGCCACCAGCCAGGGTGCCGTTCTCGACTTTGCCACAGGCCTCGCCTATCCGCTCCCGACACGCCCCTCGAACCGAAAGATCGCACAAATCATGGTGAAGGCAAGCCACGTTCTCGACCGCCTGCTGGTCCTGGAGATGGTGCGGGTGACCGAGGCCGCGGCCGTGGCCGCCGCAAGGCTGGTCGGCCGCGGCGACGAGCGCGCCGCCGACCAGGCCGCGGTCGAGGCGATGCGTGCCGCGCTCAACGAGCTCGAGCTCGACGGCACCATCGTCATCGGCGAGGGCGAGCGGGACGAGGCGCCGATGCTGTTCATCGGCGAGAAGGTGGGCGCGGCCCAGGGCAGCGGGCCCAAGATCGATATCGCGCTCGACCCCCTCGAGGGGACGACCATCACCGCCAAGGCCGGCGCCAATGCGCTCGCCGTGCTTGCCATCGCCGAGCAGGGCTGCCTGCTCAACGCGCCCGACGTCTATATGGAGAAGCTCGCCGTCGGCCCAGGCTATCCGGAGGGGGTGATCGACCTGGCCAAATCACCGACCGACAATATCCGCGCCGTTGCCGCGGCCAAGGGAGTCGAGCCTGCCGAGCTGATCGTCTGCGTGCTCGATCGGCCGCGGCACGCCGGGCTGATCGCCGAGCTTCGGGCGCTGGGCTGCGGCATCGCCCTCATTCCCGACGGCGACGTCGCGGGGGTGATCGCGGTCACCGATCCGGATACCGGCATCGACGTCTATATGGGCCAAGGCGGCGCCCCGGAGGGCGTGCTTGCGGCGGCGGCTCTGCGCTGCGTCGGCGGGCAGTTCCAGGGCCGGCTCGTCTTCCGCAACAACGCCGAGCGCGCCCGCGCCGCCAAATGGGGGGTCACCGACCTCGACCGCATCTACCAGCTCGAGGAGCTGGCCCAGGGCGACGTCATCTTCGCCGCCACCGGGGTCACCGACGGCACGCTGCTCGAGGGGGTCAAGCGGCGCAGGAACGGCTATACGACCGAGAGCGTCGTCATGCGCGCCTCGACCGGCACCGTCCGCTGGGTGCGCGGCGAGCACCGGCGTGAGCCCGGCTCGCACCGGGACTGATCCGCAAGGGACGACCGCCCGAGCGGTGGGCAAGCGAAAGGAGGGCTGCGGCTCTTGCTCGCTCGCTCCCCGGCCTCCGGTGCTGAATTGGCCTTGCCGCTCTGCCATGCCATAAGAAGCCGCCTGAATCGCAGGGGGGCGGAATGGAGGGGCTTTCGCTAACGCCGGAAGAGCGCAGCCTGCGCGAGGCCATCCAGGAAGCGCGGCCGGCCGTCTTTTCGAGCGGCGAGAGAATACGGGCCGAAGTGCTTCGCCGCATCGTCCTTCAGTTGCCGCTCGACCTGTCCGGTTCCGGCCCGGTGACCGCCGCCGGCATCGAGCTGCAGGGCGCGGTGATCGACGGCCGACTCGACCTGGAAGGCGTTGGCGGGCCGCTTTGCGCGCTCGAATTTCGCGACTGCCGCTTCGAAGGCGGCTTTTCCGGGGCCCATGGCCATTTCAGCCGCCTGAGCTTCGCCGGTTGCCGATTCCGCGACATCCGCTCGCCACACGAGCTGCCGCTGCTGCCGACGATCGACCTCGAAAGCGCGGCGATCGACAGCGACCTCGACATGGACCGAATCCGCCCCGACAGGGAGCATGACTTCCTCTGGGTCAGCGCCCGCGGCGCCCGGATCGACGGCGCTCTGGCCATGTCGCAGGCCACTTTGCGGGCCCCGCCGCAACAGGCGGACCGCCTGCAAAGCGACAAGCCACGCGACGCCCTCGACCTCGCCCTCGCCGACATCCATGGCGACCTCATATTCCTCAATGGAAGCCGCAGCGAAGGGCGGATCAGCCTTCGCGGCGGGCACGTCCAGGGGTCGGTCTGGCTGTCCGGCGCGGAGATCGACAATCGCGGCGACAAGACGCTCTTCTTCCAGCTCGCCCAGATCGACGGCGCGCTGATGCTGAACGGCATGTCGGACCGGGTCGACGGCCAGGGCCAATTCCGGGCGTTCCGGGCCAATGGCCTGATCGATCTTCTTTCGGCCAGGATCGGGGGCGATCTGTGCCTCTCCAACTGCCAGATCGACGCCGGCGACGGCTGGGTGCTCAATGCGGCCGGAGCCGAGATCGGCGGCCGCTTCACGATCGACTCGGCAACCGGGGAAAGGTCGATCTGCCGGGGCCAGATCGTCCTCGACAATGCCACGATCAGCGGCAACTGGCGCTTCTGCGACGTCGAGTTCGGTCTCGAGCGCGAGCCCTACCCCGCTATCTCCGCCGTATCGGCCAAGGTCGCGCAAGTGCTTTTCTTCGAGGTCTGGCCGGCCAAGCGCGAATTTCGCCGCTCGCTGGGCGACCCCGAGGTCAAGCAGCTGTCGGTCGATTTCACCGATCTCCACGCCGAGAAGATCCATATCGAGTCGAGCCGCCTCAGCGGCTATCTGCGGGCGGTCGGGCTATGCTGCTCGGGCGATGTCACGCTCAAGGTGCGAGTCGGCGGGGAGGTGGATCTCGCCGGCTGCAGCATCGGCGGCTCCCTGGACCTCTCGAACCTCGGCTTCGAACCGCTCGCCCGCGGCCTGTCGCTGAGGGACGGCGAGGTCAGCCGAGCCCTCAAGATCGTCGAGCCCGATCATGTCAAAGCCGGACTTCGTCGCAAGATGCTGGTCGCGGCACGGCGGATAACGCTGAGCTGCCTCCCCGGGACCGACCTCGTCGAAACCCTGTGGAGCGATCCAAGGGCCTCGGACAATCGCCGGCTCTTCCAGGCGGGCTTCCTGGTAAGGGGCGAGGAACTGTTCCCGCTCGAAGGGGAATCCTTCGTCTTCCACGGGTTCGTGACCCGCTACGGCCATACGATCGACGGGATCGGGGCCGCGCGCGAATATCTGCGCCTGTTCTGCGCCTACCTCCAGGCCGCGATCGGGGATGGCGGCGAGGCGGGCGCCGGCCGCCGCGCCGAACGGCGCAGCGCCTTCCCGATCATCGAAGGGCGGGCCGCCTTGCCGCCCCTGATCCATGTCGATCAGGAGGGCGCCAAGCGCCAGCTCGAGGCGCTGGAGGCTGCCTTCGCCCAAGGCGGCGAGGACGCGCCCGACGAAGCGACGCTGGCCGACGCGCGCAGGCTGGCCGAGATCGACTCCCTGGATAACCTCGCGCCGGAGCTTTTGGAGCTGAACTCGGAGCAGGAAGAGGAACCCGGATGCTTCCGGTTCGGCGCCTGCATCCTCTTCGCCGATCGCCTGTTTCGTTCGCAATTGCGGTTGAAGGTCGTGCCCGACCAGGTCCTGGTGGAGATGAGCGACGACCGCGCCTTCGGCCCGTTGCTGGGGGGCGTCCCGCGCTGGGAGGGGTTGCAAATCCACCACCCCGAGCAGCCGGCGGCTGACTCGACTCCCTGGGTCACCCCGCCCAGCCTGGACGGCATGGAGACGGTGTCGCCGCGCGAGCTCGAACGGCTCGCCGCGCGTCTGATCGTCCATCTCGAGCCCAGCTTCTCGATCCAGGGACGGGTCGATCTCACCGACCTTGCCTGCGATACCCTGGACGACGAGGCCGGCCGATATTGGGGCTGGAACGTCCGCATCGAGATGAACCACTTCACCTACAGCCGAACGACGTGGGAGAAGAGCGCGGCGGAAGCGGCGCGTTCGCGATCGGACCGTTGGCGCGGCGCGCTGTTCGGCGCCGCCGCCGAGTGGCTGCCGCTGTGGCTGGTCCGGACCTTCGGCTGGACCGACGCGTTGCGCGCGGCGCGGCCGGCCTCGCCCTGGCTCACCCGACGCAACTGGATTTTCCAGCAGTTCGACACTCAGCATCTGCCCTCGCCCGCCCGATTCCGGATCGGCTCCGCCGACTACCGCCCGCAACCGTTCGAACAGGCGATCAAGGTCGCTCGCGCCGAGGGCCGCGAGGATTATGCGATCAATTTCGAGATCCTGAAGCGGCGCATCGAGTGGCGGCTGTTCACCCGCCGCAACCGATGGGCCTTCGCCAGCCTCGCGGCGCTCGGCGCCGTCCTGTGGCTGCTGTTCGGGCCGGAGCAGAACTGGCCCGAGAGCCTCGCGGTCGCGGCGACGATCTTCCTCCTGATCACCTTCGCTTCGGACATCGCCAACTTCGTCATGGGGGCGCTGTTCGGCTATCTGCGGCGGCCGGTCCGGGCCATCGCCACCCTGGTCGGAGCCTTCCTGATCGGCTGGATCGGAGTCCATGCCGCCAACGAGCGCGGAATGCTCGTCATCGACGTCGAGCCGGTCGCCTCGCTCGTCGACCGCAGCGGGATGACCGTCGGCAGCGAGGTGACGTCCGATCCGCAGCTGCTCGCCAGCAACGTTCCCTGCGGCCGCACGATCAACGAGGCGCTGTACGCGCTCGACGTTCTCATCCCGCTGGTCGACCTGCGCGAGGAGACCGGCTGCGAAGTCGGCCTGGCCGCCGAGTCGCCCGCCCCCCATTCGGCCGCGCCGCCCGAGGAGCCGGCGTCGCCGGCCTCGCGAATCGCCGCGGCGACCCTGGATTCTCCGACCTTCTGGGCGGTTCTGAAGGCGCTTTACGCCATCCTGGGATGGATCATCGTGTCGCTCGCGATCCTGACCTTCGCCCAGAACAACCGCGCGCGCGGCGATTCCGCCTGAGATTGCGGCCGACGCCGACCGCCGGCGCCACATAGCGCCCGCGCGGCGGCGTCGTTCGTCTCGGCGGGATGGATTGGCGCGCGGTGGGACTTGCATTCCCCACATGCGCTTTCGGACGGCCTGAGGGCCGGACCCGGGCTACGGCAGCAAGATTCACCGTGTCGCGCGCGCCGTCACCGCGATAGCACGATCCGGGGCCGCCGCGAACCGGAAGATGAGTGTCCCGCCGCCGCGACCGCTCGGCTGGACGCAAGCGCGAAGGGGCGGGCGCCGGACCGGCACTGGCCTTGCGAGGCGGCTCA
Organism: Allosphingosinicella sp.; assembly: GCA_035563315.1. GTDB lineage: Bacteria > Pseudomonadota > Alphaproteobacteria > Sphingomonadales > Sphingomonadaceae > Allosphingosinicella. Next base: position 5,095 of record DATMVG010000003.1, read on the forward strand.
GCAGCGTGTCGAGCGGCCCAGCGTCCCCTGCTCGTTGACCGTCATCATCGCATCGTCGCCGACCGACTGAAGGCGCAGTCGGAAGGTGCCGCCGCCGCCGGTCAGGGTCAGCAGGTCGCCGGCCAGCGCCCAGCGGCCCTCGCCGCCGGTATAGGAGCGGAACGTCCCGTCCGGGCGGAATTCGACATCGTGCTTGCAGTCGCCGTCGTCGGTCCAGCGGCCGACCAGCCGAGCGGGCGGAACGCCGCCCGCCGATGCCGTCGGGACCGCCGCCGCCGCGGCCGGGTCCTTGCCGCCCGGGGCGCCGGCCTTGCCGCCGCCGAGTCCGGCAAAGGACCGGCTGGTGGTGACTCCGGCGTCGCCTTGGGCCGTCGCCGTCGCGGGAGCCGCCGTCCCCGGCGCCGCGCCGCCGCCGACGATATTCCCCGATATGCGGTCCTCGTCCGCGCCGCCGGCCATGCCGAGACGGTCGCAGCCGCCGAGCGCGAGCAGCGCCGCCGCTCCGACGATGATGATCCTGTCCATGGCGCCGCCCTCCTCTGCCAGGGCCCACCATAAGGGGACCGGGGCGGCGGCGGAAGACGCCCGCCGCCGCTCCGGGTGCGGGATCGCTTATTGGTCCGGTATTTCGGGCAGCGTGAAGGCGCCGTTGCTGCCATTCCCGTCGAGCCGGTTGTTGCCGTAGGTGTTGATGATGGCGCTGCCGGTGGCCGAGACGCCGGTCGTGGTCGCGGTGATCGTCGAATTGCCGACGCGAAGCCGGGCGTTGCTGCCGTTGGCGGCGATGCCGGTGCCGGTCAGCGAGATCGTCGCCTCGTTGATCATCCCGGCGACGCTGCCGGTGCCGGCGGGGACGTTGACCGAGATTCCGGCGCCGCCGCCGAGGAACTGGCTGTCCTCGACGTTGAGGGTGACTCCGCCGGTGCTCCCAGTGGTGTCGATGCGCAGCTGGTTGTTGGCGTTGTACTGAACGCGCACATTCTCGAGCGTCACCCGGGCGCTGCCGCCGGCGCCGGGCGTGATCAGGATGCCGCCGCCGGTGACGCCGCTGCCGTTGGTCGTGATCGTCGTGTTGGTGATCGTCACCTGGCTGTTGGTGGAGGGCGTGATCCTGACTCCGAGGCCGTTCGCTGAAGTGAAGTTTCGGATCGTGCTGTTCTCGATGTGGACATTGCCCGCGGCGAGGATCCGGACTCCGTTGGCGCCGGGATTGGCGCCGCCGCCGCCGTTGATGTCGAGCCCGCTGAGGAAGATGGTGTCGGTCGCCGCGGCGTTGACGGTGATGCCGGTGCTGCCGAGCGTCGCGAGCACCCCCGCCTCGGTATACTGGCAGATGATCGAGATCGACTTGGTGATGGTGAGCGCGCCATAGGCGCCGGGATCGAGGCAGTTGATCTCGCCGCCGGCGGCGGTCTTCGAGATCGCCCCGGCGAAGGTCTTGCACGGCGCCGTGCGGCTGCATGGATTGACGTCGTCGCCGACTCCCGAGACCCAGGTGCGGGTCGCCTGCGCCGAAGCCGGCGCCGCCCAGGTCGCGCCCCCGGCGGCAAGAAGCATTGCCGTCAACGCCTTACGCTTGCTGATCCTGATCATGTCGCGACTCCCCTTGCTGTTCCCGCAAAATGCGGGACCGAAGAAGTACAAGGTCAGCGGCGATGCGGCCAGCCCAATTCAAGTTGAGGATGGGAGATCACAGAGTCTTTTCGAAGATTCGGTAAGTGCGGTTGCGCCGCGCGTCGATCGCTTCGGCGATCGACATCATGCCTTGATTGTCCTCGAGGATCCAGCCGACTTCGGCGCGGGTCATGCCGTAGGCGGCGGTGCCGCCGAGCCGGATCTGCTCGATCAGCATGAAGGCGAGCTGGCTGGCGAGGCGCGAGGCCTGGAGCCGCTTGACCACGCCCATCAGGGCGACCCGGCCGCCGGCATAGCGGCGCCGCCGCAGCCGCCAAAGCAGTTTGGCCCAGCCGAACGGCAGAAGCTCGCCGCCGAGATCGCGGATCAGCGGGTTGATGTCGGGCAGCGAAAGCATGAACGCGACCGGCTCGAAGCCCGTCCCGGGGCCGCCGTCGAGCTCGGCGACGCGGATGATCTCGTCGAGCACGATCGGCTTCAGTTTCCTGCCCGCATAAGCGGTCTCGGCCGGGGTCAGCGGGATGAACCCCCAATTGTCCGACCAGGCGTCGTTGAGGATGCCGAGGATCAATGCCGCTTCCTCGGCGAAGCGCTTCGGGTCGGCCTTGCGGATCCGGATTCGGGGATTCCTGGCGCCGGCCTCGACGATTCGCCGGATCAGCGGCGGGAAGCCGCCCGTGACGTCGAGATCGTAGGTGTAGAGGTCCTTCGCCTTGCCGTAGCCGGCGCGCTCGATCCAGCCGCGATAGGCGGCGTTGTGATGGCCCATCATCACCATCGGCGGATGGTCGTGGCCGTCGATCAGGAGCCCCGGCTCGTCCCAGATGGAGAGCGAGAAGGGCCCCATCGACCGGCTCATGCCGCGGCCGCGAAGCCAGTCCTCCGCCGCGGCGAGCAAGCGCCGGGCCACCTCCTCGTCGGCGGCCTCGAACATCCCCCACTGGCCGAGCCCGGCGCCCATATGCTCGAGGACGAGGGAATCGACCTGGGCCGAGATCCGGCCGACCGGCCGGCCGTCGCGTGAGGCGAGGAACAAGGCCGCCTCGGCATGCTCGAACCAGGGATTCTCGCCCGGATCGATCAGCCCGCGCACCTCGTTCTTGAGCGGCGGAATCCAGTTCGGATCGGCGGCGTTGAGAGCGTAAGCGAGCTCGACGAAGGCCCTTCGATCGGCCTTGGTCAGGACTGGGCGGACGGTGACGCTCATCACCTGCGCGCCCTAGCGGCAAGGGGCGCCCGGGGCCACCCCGGGCGCGGGCGGCGGCCCGGCGGCAGGCGGCACGGGCACCCTTGCCGCGGTGCAGCGAAAAGGTTGCGAAAGTGCCACGGAATCCGCCTTTTCGAGGGGGCGGGAAAGCAGGCCGACGGCGGCTCCGCCTCTGAACCGAGGGCTGGAAAGCTTTCGCACCTGCAGCAAAAAGCGCCTATCCACGCCCTGGATGTTGACTCGAATAATATCCGGGTATAAATGCACGGCTTGGCGGTCAGAGGGAGTGCGGGCGGTGGACGAGCAGGTGACGGCCTTCTTCGAGGGGCGGATCGTAGCCCGGGGGCCACTCCCCGCGGTGACCCGGGCGATCGAGCAGGGCTGGCCCGCCGACCAGGGCGCGGTGCGCGCCTATGACGATGCCAGCGGCCGCCCCATCGACCTCGACCTCTACGACGCCCAGGCCCTG
>DATMVG010000004.1:0-19490 GCA_035563315.1 Allosphingosinicella sp.
GCCGGAACGGCCTCGGCCATGGGCTCTTTCGGAGCGGCCCAAGGCACCGCCGCCTCCACCAGGCCGTCCACCCCGACCGATGCCGGCGAAGGAGGCTCGAAGCGGCCGCGCGGGCGAAGCTGCACGGGGGCGGCGTTCGCCTCCGGCGCGAGCCCCGCGCTCCTCAGGGCGAGCCGCTGGAGGAAGCCGCTCACGAGCCGGCGTCGGCCTGGAGCAGGTCGAGATAGCGCCTGCGCCTCGCCAGCGGCAGCGCGAGGATCTCGGTCTCGCTCCAATGATAGGCGGAGGCGAGGATGTGGATCTCGCGGGTCAGGCGGTCGTTCGAAGCCATTCCCGACGAGAGCAGGGTCATCCCGTCCAGCAGCACCTTTATCGGTCCGCCGCAGGCGGGGCACGAGCCTTCGGCGCTCGCCTCGGCGGCCGAGTCGAGCTCCCCCATCGCCTCGTCGAGAGCGGCCGCTATTTCGGGGTCGTCCAATGCCGCGCCGGCGTCGCCATCGGTCGAGACAAGGCAGCGCTCGAGCAGCATCGCCGCGGCCGCGGCCGGATCGGACCGCGCCTGGCGCGCCGCCGCTTCCTGGTCGGCGCCGTTGGGCAGTCGGAAGCGCAGCTTGCGCAGGCCTTCGCCGTCGCGCACGAGAAGCTCATGTTCGATCGGTCTCGGCGGTCCGGCGGGCGGACGCATGGCCTCGCGCAGCGACTGGGACAGCTCGATCAGTTCGCCGCATCCTTCGTGCGGACATTGCGCCACCAGCTCGGCCTGATCGCCCAGCGTGGCCGCGGCGCAGCCGAGCAGCAGCCGCTCCCGGTCGCCGGCGCTGAGCTGGCGCGCCAGCGACTGCGGGACCGGGGCGCGGTCGCCGATGCGCTCGGTCACGGCGGCGATGACTCGGGTCGCACGCTCCGCGGGCAATTCGTCGATGCGCGGTTCCAGCATCGCCTCGTGGGCCCCGGTGAGCGGGCGCACCGAGGCGACCTGGCCGCCGGAGGCTCCGGCGATGCCGTCGAGCAGGGCCACTTCGATCGCTCCGCTCATGGCGCGCCCTGCTCCCACGCCTCGGCCCGGTCTTGCTCAGGCCCCGTCGGCGAGGCTTGGCTCGCTCGGCTCGACCACGGCGACGTCGCGGTCCCAGCCCTCATTCTCCAGCTTCAGGGTCTGGATCGCCACCGCATTGGCGTTGGCGTCGAGGTCGGGTAGCGCCTGATATTCCGAGACCCAGCAATTGTAGAGCAGGTAGGAGATGACCTTCTGGCCCGCTTCGTTGAACAGGTCGATGATGATGTCCTTGCGGAAGTCGGCGAGCGACACCTCCGAGCCGGCGCCGGCGCCGAAGTTCCACACCTTGTTCGCCCATTGCTCGAACTCGAGGTCGTGGGTGACTCCGCGCTCAAGCGTGACCGCCTCGTATTTGGTCCGGCCGGGCGACTTGCGGCCCGTCGAGGGGTCGCCGCCCTCGCGATGCTCGACGACCTCGGTGGTGCGCTTCAAGGCGCCGACCTTGCTCACTCCGGCGACGTAGCGGCCGTCCCATTTCACCCTGAACTTGAAGTTCTTGTACGGATCGAAACGGCGGGGATTGACGGTGAAGGCTGCCATCGCGCTTGCTCCTTAGGCTCCGGCCTGGCGGGCGATCTGCGAGATCTTGAGGATGACGAACTCGGCGGGCTTGAGCGGCGCGAAGCCGACCTCGATGTTGACGATGCCGTTGTCGATGTCGGTCTGGGTCGTCGTCGTGCCGTCGCAGCGCACGAAATAGGCGTCGCGCGGGGTGCTGCCCTGGAAGGCGCCCTTGCGGAACAGGTCCTGCATGAAGGAGCCGACGTTGAGCCTGATCTGGGCCCAGAGCGGCTCGTCGTTGGGCTCGAACACGACCCACTTGGTGCCGCGATAGAGGCTCTCCTCGATGAACAGCGTGGTTCGTCTGACCGGCACGTATTTCCAGTCCGAGGCGAGGGCGTCGGCGCCTTCGAGCGTTCGCGCGCCCCAGCAGATGTTGCTGTAGATCGGGAAGTTGCGCAGGCAGTTGATCCCGAGCGGGTTGAGGACTCCGTTCTCGAGGTCGGTCATCAGCCGGGTCAGGCTGTCGACTCCGCGCAGCCGGGCGTCGGTCCCGGCCGGCGCCTTCCACACCCCGCGCTGGGCGTCGGTGCGCGCCCACAGACCGGCGATGGTGCCGCTGGCGGCGTGGCCGCGCAGCCGGTTCAGGTTGAGCGGGTCGGGGATGTAGGTGCGCGGGAAATAGACCGCCGCATTGGGGTGGCGAAGGCCGTCATTGTCGGCCATCCAGGTCTGCATTTGGTCGATTTGGTTGATGTTGTCCGGAATGTCGATGAGCAGCATCGCCCGCCGCCTCTCCACATAAGCGGTGGCTTCGGTGTAGATCGAGAAGAGGTCGTTCGCTCCCAGGCGAGGCGCGTCCGGAATGGCGAGCACGTTGAAGATGTCGACATCCTCGAGCGCATGGATGCCCGTCTTCGCTGCCGGATTGCCTTCGAAGACTGACGCGGGGACTATGTAATTACCGCCCGCATCGATCACGTCGCCGTCGGCGCCGGACATCGGCACGAACTGCTGCGGGCCGACCGAATCCGGCACCGCCAGCCCGAAGAGGGCCGAGTCGCCGCTGGCGAAGCGCAGTTCGGCGGACGGGTCGTAGGGTTGCGCACCGAAGCCGGCCTTGATGACGAAGCGACGCGGATTGGTCGGCGTCAGGTCGTCGCCGATGATGCTGACCGTGGCTCCGGAAAGATAGGGTCGAAATTGGGGATCCACGGCCGTGCTCGCGCCGGCATCGCGTAACGCCGTCTGAAAGTTCTGTGCCCATTGGGCGAAGGTGTTCGATTCCAACACCCTCAAGGTCACAGGAAAGGTGGGGGCGACAGGCGCAGCGCCACCGAAGGAAAGGCTGACGTCCAAGTTGGTCGTGGGGATAGGGAATCCCGGCGGCGCAAGGGGACCGCTGATGGTCCCGGTCGGCGCGGGCCGCTCTGCGGGCGACCCGAGGTTAGCCGGCAGGGGCGGGGCACGGTCGAGCTGGATCAGCCGCGAACCTTGGTTCACAACCTCCAGCGCGTTGTTCGGCCGGTTGGGCTCCATGGTCAAGCCGTTGAAGGTCTCCGACTGGACGACGATGGTTTTCGTTCCCTCGACGCGGACTTCCTTGACCACGAGGTTGAAGGTCCCCTCGGGATTGGAGCTGTTATGGTCCACTTCGAGTCGGAGCGACCGCCCCCACGACCCCGGATTCTCGGCAGCTTCGCCACGTATGCGCCGCCCGGCAATGGCGTGAACAACGCCGAAGCTGCCGCCAATGACCGAATTCAGAGTGAATTCGGCCACGCTGGCTGCCGCGCCGTTAGCCGATCCGTCGTTCGCGACGCGCACCACCCAGGCCTCGGAGCCGCCGTTCAGGAAGAATTGCTGGACCGCGTAGGAGGCTTCGCTGTTGCGGTCGAGGCCGCCATATTCGCGCTCGAAATCGGCCATGCTGAGCAGCTGCACGGCCTCGTTGAGCAGGCCCTTGCGGAAGGTGCCGATGAAGGCGGCGGTCGAGGTCGCCACGGCGGCCACGGGGCGCACCCCGCTCGGAATCTCCTCGACATAGACACCGGGATAAGTGGGACGAACGGGCATGGCGTTCCTCCTCAGGGAGCGGGGCTGCTCGTGACGAGCGCCCAAGCTCTCGATTTACTTGATCTTGGCGGGCTCGGCTAGCCCGAACCGGGGCAATATTCCGCTCCGACACGGCAGGCATAATCTCCGCCGGAATCAACAGGCTAAAGGAACTCGACTCGCTCGACACTTGGCGGACAGCGGCGGGACGAACAAATCAGGCATTTGATTTTCTTGGATAAACTTGCACGCTAGAATAAAGTCTCGGGTCAGGCCGCCCGCCAGTGCGATAGGGCATCCGATGAAGCGTGGCGCGGAACCGCGACGTTTCGCCCGCGTTCCGAGCGCGATGGCAAGGCTTCGCCAATGCGGGGACCGGGCGGCGGGTCTTGCCGCCCTTTGGGTGCCTGCGCTGCTGCTTGTCGCCTGCAGCCCGCAACCGGCGGGCCCGGACGAGGGCGACGTCCGGCTCTACGTCACCAACGAGATTTCCGGCGACCTGTCGGTGATCGACCCTGAGGCCCGGCGCGAGATCGCCCGCATCCCGCTCGGCAAGCGCCCGCGCGGGCTGGCGCCGAGCCCCGACGGCCGCCTCCTCTACATCGCTCTGAGCGGCTCGCCGATCGCCGGGCCGGGAGTCGATGAAGCGACCTTGCCGCCGGCCGACAAGGCGGCGGACGGCATAGCGGTTTTCGACATCGCCGGCGGCCGGGTGCTTCGGGTCCTTCGCGGAGTCTCGGACCCCGAGCAAGTCGCGGTCAGCCCCGACGGGCGCAGGCTCTACGTCGCCAGCGAGGATACCGGCCGGCTGATCGTCATGGACTCCCGCCAGGGCGGTGTCCTGGCCAGCCTCGAAGTCGGCGGCGAACCGGAGGGGGTCGCCGTCTCCCCCGACGGGCGGCTCGCTTACGCGACTTCGGAGGAGGATCACAGCGTCGCCGTGGTCGAGACGGCCGGCCCGCGGGTGCGCGCCCGAATCCGGGTCGGACTTCGGCCGCGCAACGCCGTCTTCACCGCCGACGGCCGCCGAGCCTTCGTGCCGGGCGAGAATGATGCCACGGTGGCGGCGATCGATGTCGCCCGCGACCGGGTCGTCGCCAGCGCCCGGATCGAAGGCGAGAACAGCCGGCCGATGGGCGTCGCCCTTGCTCCGGGCGACTCGCAGCTCTTCGTCACCACCGGCCGCGGCCGCCGCCTCGCCCGCCTCGATGCGACGACGCTGCGGGCGACCGGCACGGTCGAGGTAGGCGAGCGGCCATGGGGTCTGGCGGTGAGCCCGGACGGCCGGTTCGTCTTCACCGCGAACGGGCCCTCCAACGACGTCGCGATGGTCGATGCCGCGACGCTGCGCGTGGTGGCGCGCATCGGTGTCGGCGAACGCCCCTGGGGCGCGGCCGTCGTGGCCCCTCGCTGATCCATGTTATTGCGGGCCGAAGCCGGACCGACCTTCCTGCGCGGGTTCGATTCTGGACGGGCTGGCGCGGCAACAAGGGGCGGCTGCTCGCGATGCTGAAGCGGCTGGGAATTTTCAGCCTGACCGCGCTGCTTCTGGCCGGCGCCGTCGCCGCGCTTGCCCTGTTCTGGCCACGGTCGCCGGCCGAACGCCGGACCAGGGAGGCGGTCCTGGAGACGCTGGCCCCGCTCCCCAAGGCCGGCGCCCGCGCCATTCCCGCACCTTCGGCAGCGCGGCCCGAGGACGGACAGTGGACGATGCCGGCGCGCGACTTCGCCGGCACCCGCTACAGCGCGCTCGACCAGATCAGCACCGCCAATGTCGCCAGGCTGCGCCCGGTCTTCACCTTCGACACCGGCCTCGCCCGCGGACACGAAGCGGCGCCCCTGGTGGTGGGGACGGTGATGTACATCGTCACGCCCTTCCCCAACATCGTCTATGCGCTCGATCTCGCCCGCCCCGACGATCCCGTGAAGTGGGTGTTCAGGCCGCGGCCGCTGCAGAGCGCGCAGGGAGTCGCCTGCTGCGACGTGGTCAATCGCGGCGCCGCTTATGCCGACGGCCGGCTCTTCTTCAACACGCTCGACGGCCAGACGATCGCGCTCGACGCCGAGAGCGGCGCGGAGATCTGGCGCACCCGTCTCGCCGACATCAATATCGGCGAGACCATGACCATGGCGCCGCTCGTCGCCGACGGCCGGGTGCTGGTCGGGAGCTCCGGCGGCGAGTTCGGCGTGCGCGGCTGGCTGGCCGCGCTCGACGCGGCGAGCGGCAGCCTCGTCTGGCGCGCCTACAGCACCGGCCCCGACGCCGACGTCCTCATCGGCCCGAACTTCCGTCCGTTCTACGCCGGCGACCGCGGCCGCGATCTCGGCGTTCACAGCTGGCCGCCCGAGGCGTGGCGGATGGGAGGCGGCAATCCGTGGGGCTGGATCAGCTACGATCCCGAACTTCGGATGATCTATTACGGCACCGGCAACCCCGGGCCGTGGAATCCGGAGCAGCGGCCGGGCGACAACAAATGGACCGCCGGGCTGTTCGCCCGCGACGTCGCCACCGGCGAGGCGCGCTGGTTCTACCAGTCGAGCCCGCACGATTTGTTCGACCATGACGACATCAACGAGAGCATATTGCTCGACATGCCGTTCAACGGGCGGCGCCGACAGGTCCTGGTCCGGCCGGGACGCACCGGTTTCATGTACGTGATGGACCGGCGGACGGGACAGGTGCTGTCGGCCGATCCCTATGCCTTCATCAACAGCGCGCGCGGAGTCGACCTCGCCACCGGGCGCCTCATCCCGGTCCCGGAGAAGGCGCCGCGGATGGGCCGGGTGACCCGGATGATCTGCCCCGCCGCGCCAGGCGGCAAGGACTGGAACCCGTCCGCTTTCTCGCCGCGCACCGGCCTCATCTATGTCCCCCACCTCAACCTGTGCATGGATTTCGGCGCCATGTCGGCCAACTACATCGCCGGCACCCCCTATCTCGGCGCGGAGACCCGGATGTATGCCGGCCCGGGCGGCAATCGCGGCATGTTCACGGCATGGGATCCGGTGGCCCGCCGCGCCGTCTGGCGGATCCGCGAGGACCTCCCTTTGTGGAGCGGCGCCCTCGCCACGGGCGGCGACCTCGTTTTCTACGGAACGATGGACGGGCTGTTCAAGGCCGTCGACGCGCGCACCGGAGAGCTGCTGTGGCAGCATCGGCTGAGCTCGGGAATCATCGGCCAGCCGGTCAGCTATCGTGGCCCCGACGGCCGCCAATATGTCGCGATCCTGGCCGGGGTCGGGGGCTGGGCGGGGGCGGTGGTTTCGGCCGGTCTCGACCGGGGCGACCCGACTTCGGCGCTGGGCTTCGTCAATGCCGTGCCGGATCTTCCGGCAAGGACCGACGCGGGAGGGAGGCTCTATGTCTTCGCGCTTCCGCGATAGCGTCGAATTGGCTCGTACAACGGACGATGCCTCGCGCGCCTCCGCCTGGCCTCTTCTCTTCGTCCTCGCTTCCATCCTCATCCTGTCCGGCTGCGATCGAGAGGCTCGCGACTATCGCGGCCGGCCGCTGCCCGAGACCGGTCCGACGGCGGGCGATCCGCGCGGCGCGGCCTATGAATCCAACGCTTTCCAACTTGCCCAGGGGCAGCGGCTGTTCGGCTGGATGAACTGCGTCGGCTGCCACGCCCATGGCGGCGGCGGAATGGGACCGCCGCTGATGGACGACGAATGGCGCTATGGCGGCAGCATGGAAGAGATTGCCGCGACCATCCTGTTCGGGCGACCCAATGGCATGCCCGCCTTCCAGCAGCGCATCACCGAGCAGCAGGCCTGGCAGCTCGCCGCCTTCGTGCGCGCATTGTCGGCGCAGCCGCGCCAGGACGCCCTGCCCGGCCGGGCCGACGAGCTGCGCAACACGGAGCCGCTGACGCTGGACGAGCGCAAGCCGATCCGGCGCGCGACTCCCAAAGCCGACGATTCGAGCGAGGAATGATGCGGCGCGCGTCCCTCCTCCCCTTCGCCCTCCTCGCCGCCTGCGACACCGTCCAGTCGACGACCGGGAATGACGGCAGCCAGAGCGAGCTCTTCACCGGTCTGTTCTGGATCTTCCTCGCCGTCACCGGGATCGTCTATCTGGTCGTGATCGCCTTCCTCCTGGCCGCCATGTTCCGCCGCGGCGGCCGCCGGCAGGACGGCCTGCCCGACGAGGGCGAGAGCCGGGACGGCGGCCTGCGCAAGGCTCTTGCCGGCTGGGTCGGGGTCACCGCGCTGATCCTCGCCGGCCTCACCGTCGCCAGCTGGATCGCCGACCGCCGGCTCGCCCAGGCGGCCGCCTCGCCGGCGCTCGACATCGAGATCGTCGCCAACCAATGGTGGTGGGAGGTTCGCTATCTCGACCATGAGCCGGGCCGAATCATCCGTACCGCCAACGAGCTGCATCTGCCGGTCGGAGTGCCGGTGCGCATCACCCTCAGGTCGAACGACGTGATCCACAGCTTCTGGGTGCCCAACCTCGCGGGCAAGCAGGACCTCGTTCCGGGGCGGGTCACCGACCTTACCCTCCGGCCGCTCCGCGAGGGCGTCTATCGCGGCCAGTGCGCCGAATTTTGCGGGCTTCAGCACGCCCATATGGCGCTCGACGTGACCGTCGAATCCGCCGCCGCCTTCGCCGCCTGGCGCCAGCGACAGAGCCGGCCGGCGCCGCCGCCGACGACGCCGCTGGCCCGGGCGGGCCACGATTACGTGACCAGCCGCGAATGCGCCGCCTGCCACAACATCGCCGGCACGCCCGCTTCCGGCCAGGTCGCGCCCGACCTCACCCATTTCGCCAGCCGCCGCTCGATAGGCGCCGGCACCTTCCCGATGAGCCGCGGCCATCTCTACGCCTGGATCGCCGACCCGCAGTCGGCCAAACCGGGCAACAACATGCCCTATGTCGGGCTCGAGCCCGACGAGCTCCACGCCATCGTCGCCTATCTGGAGACGCTGCGGTGAAGCCGAAGAAATCCCCTTACGATCACGACCGCGACGGCCACGACCTGACCGGGGAGGCGCTCCACGCCCGCCTCGCCCGCACCTGGGGCCGCGAGCCCGGTTTGCTGGGCTGGCTCAGCACGGTCGACCACAAGGAGATCGGCCGCCGCTACCTGGTCACCGCCTTTATCTTCCTGACCCTCGGCGGCATTCTCGGCCTCGTCATCCGCGCCCAGCTGGCGACTCCGGAAAGCGGGCTGATCGACCCGGATCGCTACAATCAGATTTTCACGATGCACGGCACGACGATGATGTTCCTGTTCGCCGTCCCGGTGATGGATGCGATGGCGGTCTATCTGATCCCGCTGATGCTCGGCACCCGCAACATCGCCTTTCCGCGGCTCAACGCCTTCAGCTATTATGTCTATCTCGCCGGCGGCACCCTGCTTTGGGTCGCCTTCGCCCTCGACGTCGGCCCGGACGCCGGCTGGTTCTCCTACGTTCCGCTGGCCGGGCCGGAATTTTCCCCCGGCAAGCGGGTCGACGTCTGGGCTCAGATGGTCACCTTCACCGAGGTCGCCGCGCTCGCCGTCGCGGTGGAGATCACAGCCACCATCCTCAAGCAGCGCGCGCCCGGAATGACCCTCGCCCGGATGCCGCTCTTCGCCTGGGCGATGCTGGTCGTGTCGCTGATGGTGATCATGTCGATGCCGTCGGTGACCCTCGCTTCGGGGATGCTAATCTCGGACCGACTGGTCGGGACCCAGTTCTTCAACAGCTTCGAAAATGGCGACTCGCTGCTCTGGCAGCACCTGTTCTGGTTCTTCGGGCATCCCGAGGTCTACATCATCTTCCTGCCCGCGGCCGGCTTCGTCAGCGAGATCGTCCAGACGTTCAGCCGGCGCCCCGCCTTCGGCTACATCGCCCTGGTCCTGGCGCTGGTCGCCACCGGCCTGCTCGCCTTCGGCCTGTGGGTCCACCACATGTTCACCACCGGCCTGCCGCGGCTCGGCTACGCCTTCTACACCGCCGCCAGCATGAGCGTCGCGATCCCGACCGGGATCCAGATCTTCTGCTGGATCGCGACGATCTGGGACGGCCGGCCGAAATTCGACACGCCGCTGCTCTACGTCGTCGGCTTCGTCGTCACCTTCGTCATCGGCGGCATGACCGGGGTCATGCTGGCCAGCGTGCCGCTCGATCTCCAGCTCCACGACACCTATTTCGTCGTCGCCCATTTCCATTACGTGCTGATCGGCGGCGCCGTCTTCCCGCTGCTCGGAGCGATCACCTACTGGTTCCCCAAATTCACCGGCCGTATGATGTCCGAGGCGGCGGGCAGATGGACCTTCTGGATCGTCTTCCTCGCCTTCCAGCTCGCCTTCGCGCCGATGCACTGGTCCGGAATCATGGGGATGCCGCGGCGCGTCTACACCTATCCCGAGGGGTTGGGCTGGGAGCTGACCAACCTCCTCTCAACCGTCGGCGCCTTCCTCTTCGCCGCCGGCCTCCTGTCGTTCGTCGCCAACGCGCTCGTGTCGATGCGCCGCGGCAAGGTAGCGGGCCCCAATCCCTGGGACGCGCCGGGCCTCGAATGGGCGACCTCCTCGCCGCCGCCGCCCTACAATTTCCCGCACATTCCGGTCGTCGCCGGCCGCACGTCGCTGTGGGACAATCGCGGCCACCTTCCGGCCATGCAGGGGCTTCGGGTCGACGATCGCGAGCTCGTGCTGACCAGCGTCATCGACGCCGTTCCGGACGTGCGCGAGCCTTCGCCGGTGCCGACGATCTGGCCGCTGGTCGCCGCGCTGGCGCTCACCACCTTGTTCATCTCATCGATGTTCACGCCCTGGGCGGTGGTCATCGGCAGCGTCCCGGTCGCTGCGGCCTTAATCGGCTGGTTCTGGCCGAAGGACGCCAAGGTCCACCCCGAGCCGGTGATCGACTGATGCTGCCGCCCCGCTTCACCGGAGACCTCGCGCGGCTGCCGACCCACGCCTTCACCCACCGCGCCCTGACCTGGTGGGGGGTGATGGCCTTCTTCCTGATCGAGGGCACCGCCTTCGTGATGGCGATCGCCGCTTACTTCTTCCTGATGAATCAGGAGCAGGTCTGGCCGCCGCCTCCGCACGATCCTCCCGACCTCCTCGCCGGGACCTTGTTCACGATCCTGCTGCTGGTGAGCGAGGTCCCCAACAGCATGGCCAAGCATGCCGCCGAGAAAGGGCAGCTTCGCAAGCTTCGCCGGCTCATGGCGCTCATGACCGGCATCGGCCTGGCGCTGATCGTCCTGCGCGGCTTCGAGTTCGCCTCGCTGAACGTGCTCTGGTACGACAATGCCTACGGCTCGATCGTCTGGGCGCTGCTGCTCCTCCACGCCACCCATATCGCGACCGACTGGGTCGACACGACGGTGCTGACCTGCCTGATGCACGGCGAGCACGGAGTCGAGGGACGGCGCTTCGTCGACGTCAGCGAGAACTGCCTCTATTGGCGCTTCGTCTGGCTGTCGTGGCTGCCCATGTACCTGCTCATCTACTGGCTGCCGCGGTGGGTGGCCTGATGGCGAGCAGGCGCACGATCGAGCATATCGCGCCGTGGCTCGGCATGGTGGGGGCCGCGGTCGGCTGGTTCGCTTCGCACCAGGCCGGAAGCAATGCGGTGTTCGACGATTGCCGCACCGGCGAGGGCTGGTTCGTCATGGTCGTCTGCCTTGTCGGGCTGGCGCTGGCGCTGGCCGGCGGATGCTATTCCTGGGACATCTGGCGCCAGGGCGAGAAGGAGAGCGAGGGGCGCCGCTTCATCGGGCTCCTCGGCGCTTTCCTCGCGGCCCTTGCTGCCTTCGCGATCGTGCTCCAGGCGGTCTCCGCGCTCATCATCCCGCGGTGCGTGGCGTGACCCGCCTTGCGCATTTCCTGCTGCTGCTGCTGCTGCTGCTGCTGCCCGGCACGGCGCTCGCCCATGACGGGCGGGAGCATGAGATCGGCTGGACCCTGACGCCGCTGGTGACGGCGCCGCTCGCGCTTGCCGCCTTTCTCTATGCCGCCGGCCTGGCGCGCCTGTGGCGACGCTCCGACCGGGGCCGGGCCGGACTGAGGCGCGACGGTCTGCTCTTCGCCGCCGGCTGGCTGAGCCTCGCCGGGGCCCTGGTGTCGCCGCTTCACTCGGCCGGCGAAGTCAGCTTCACGATGCACATGATCGAGCATGAGATATTGATGCTCGTCTCGGCGTTGCTGCTCGTCGCCGCTCGGCCGGGCGCGGCTTTCCTGTGGGCGCTTCCGCCGCCCCTCCGCCGGCCCTTCGCGAGCGCGGGCCGCTGGGGCTTGTGGCGGGTCCTCACCGATCCCTTCGTCGCGACCGCGATCCAGGCAGTGGCCATCGTCGCCTGGCACGTACCCTGGCTGTTCGACCTGGCCCTGAGCAGCGACGGCTGGCACATCGCCCAGCATCTCTCCTTCGTCGGCAGCGCCCTGCTCTTCTGGTGGGCGATGCTCCATGGCCGCACCGGCCGAAGGGCGTTCCTGGTTCCGGCGCTCTGCCTGTTCCTGACCTCGATGGTCGGCGGCGGCCTGGGCGCTCTGATGGCGCTGGCGAGCAGCCCCTGGTATGCGGGCTATGCGGCGATGGGGATGACGGCGATCGGCCTGTCTCCCGAGCAAGACCAGCAGCTTGCCGGCCTCCTGATGTGGATTCCCGGCGGCCTCTACCACCTCGCGGCCGCGCTCTGGTTCCTTATGCGTGGCCTCAGGCTCAGTGAGGGCAGCCATGCCGTCCCGTCGCGCTAGCATCGCCGCCTGGGCGATTCCGCCGCTGCTCGCGCTCGTGGTCGGCGCGGCCGTCTTCGCCGATCATCATAAGGAGGCGCAGGACCGGCGCGGCCGGGCCGAGCTGATCACCGGCGGCAAGGTCGACCGCGGCCGGCGGCTCTTCTCGGCTTACGGTTGCGGCGGCTGCCATAGCCTGAGCGGCGTGCCGCAGGCGCGCGGGCTCGTCGGCCCGGCCCTCGACGGCATCGGCAGCCGCGCGATCCTCGCCGGGCGGCTCGAGAACAAGCCGGAAAACCTGATTCGCTGGATCGGCGATCCGCAGGCGGTGGCGCCCGGAACGGCGATGCCGCGGCTCGGAGTCACGCCGCAGGACCAGCGGGATATCGCCGCCTTTCTCTACGACCGGTCATGAAGCGTCTTCTCGGGCTCGCCTTGCCGTTGCTGCTGCTGCTGGGATCCTGCTCCGGCCCCGAGCCGCGCGTGCTGCGGGTTTGCGCCGATCCGAACAACCTGCCTTTCTCCAACCGCGCCGGCCAGGGCTTCGAGAACCGGCTCGCCGAACTGGTGGCGGCGGAGCTGGGCGCGAGCCTGAGCTACACCTGGTGGGCGCAGCGGCGCGGCAACGTCCGTGAGACGCTCAACGCCGGTCTCTGCGATCTCATTCCCGGCGTCGGCGCCGGCCTCGAGATGCTGGCGACGACCGCTCCCTATTACAATTCCGCCTATTTCGCGGTGACCCGGGCCGACCGCGGCCTCGACGTCGGCTCGTTCGACGATCCGCGCCTGCGACGCCTGAGGATCGGCGTGCAGATGATCGGCGACGATTTCTCCAACACCCCGCCCGCCCATGCGCTCGCCCGCCGGGGTCTGATCGACAATGTCCGCGGCTATATGGTCTATGGCGATTACGCCCGATCCGAGCCGCAGGCGAACATCGTCGCCGCGGTCGCCGCCGGCGAGATCGACGTCGCCTTTGTCTGGGGCCCCGTGGCCGGGTTCTTCGCGCGCCGACAGCCCGTCGGCCTCGATCTGACCCGGGTCGCGCCCGAGGACCGGATCAGCGGCCTCCCCATGGCCTTCGCGGTGGCGATGGGAGTCCGGCGCGACGATCGCGAGCTCAAGCGGGAGGTGGACGAGGTGCTTCGACGCCGAAGCTCGACGATTGCGGGAATCCTCGCCGAATACGGTGTTCCCACCGTGCCGACGGCGCCGGCTCCTCCCGAGGATGACGACTAGCCCCAGTAGGTCTCGCCGATGGCGTAGCCGGCGGTGGCGAGCATTCCGACGGCGATCAGGAGGAACACCCAGATCTCCCAGCGGGCGCGCGGCTTTCCGGTCGATGGCATGACGGCTCAACGCGGCGTGGGTCGGGAGGGTCCGCCGTGGCCCCTCCGTGATCGGCAGCTCCGCCGAATTGACATGCGGGGCGAGAAGGCGAAGTGGAAAGCGATGCCTGGAAGGTCCCCCCCTTGGTAACCACCCTCGCCGACATTCCGGCCGTCATCGCCCAGCTCTGCGAAGTCTATGACGAGTCGGTCGCCAACCTCCGCCACGCCCTCGCCTGCTATCTTTCCGACGGCGTCATCCCCGATCAGCGCGCGCGCGCCGACGGGCTGTTCGCCTACCCCGAATTATGCATCGACTTCGATCAGATGCTGCCCCGCGAATTTCCGTCGCGGGCATTCGGCCGGCTCAATCATCCGGGCAGATACGCGACCAGCGTCGCGCGGCCGCGCCTGTTCCGCAAATATCTGAAGGAGCAGCTCGGCTATCTCGTGAGCGACTATCAGGTCGAGGTGTCGGTCGGGCGGTCGGCCAGCGAGATTCCCTATCCCTACGTGCTCGACGAAAGCGACGACCTTCGCCTCGAAGAGGGCCGGGCCGCGGAGCTCGCGCGCACCTTCCCGACGCCCGAGCTGGCCAATATCGGCGACGAGATCGCCGACGGCGCCTGGGACTATGGCCGCCGGCCCGAGCGGCCGCTGTCGCTGTTCGACGGCCCCCGCGTCGATTTCAGCCTCGCCCGCCTGCGCCACTATACCGGCACGCCCGCGCACCACACCCAGCGCTACGTCCTGTTCACCAACTATATCCGCTACGTCGACGAGTTCGTCCGCTGGGCGGTCGAGGAGCTGCGCCGCGAGGACAGCCCCTATGAAGGCCTCTCCGCCGCCGGCAACGTCTACGTCACCGCCGACACGCCCGACGCCGAGGCGCAGGTCGCTCAGGGCGGCTGGCGCCGGCACCAGATGCCGGCCTATCATCTGATCGCTCCGCGCGGCGAAGGGATCACCCTGGTCAATATCGGCGTGGGTCCGTCCAACGCGAAGACGATCTGCGACCATCTCGCCGTGATGCGCCCCGAGGTCTGGCTCATGATCGGCCATTGCGGCGGCCTTCGCCCGAGCCAGACGATCGGCGACTACGTTCTCGCGCATGCCTATCTGCGCGACGACCATGTCCTCGACGACGTTCTGCCGGTCGAGATGCCGCTCCCCGCCATCGCCGAGATCCAGCAGGCCCTGTTCACCGCCGCCTGCGAAGTGACCGGCGAGGACCCCCAGGACCTCAAGGGCCGCTTGCGCACCGGCACCGTGGTGACGACGGACGACCGCAACTGGGAGCTCAGATACACTTTGTCGGCGCTGCGCTTCAACCAGTCGCGGGCCGTGGCGATCGACATGGAATCGGCGACGGTGGCGGCGCAGGGGTATCGCTTCCGAGTCCCCTACGGAACCTTGCTATGTGTGTCCGACAAGCCACTACATGGCGAAATAAAGCTGCCGGGGCAGGCCAATGCCTTTTACGAACGCGCCATCAGCCAGCACCTCAGAATCGGCATAGAGACGCTAAGGATTCTGAGGCGCGAAGGCGGCCAGCTTCATTCCCGCAAGCTGCGCAGCTTCGATGAACCCCCCTTCCGCTAGTTATTGAGTTGGGGTAATTCCGGGCGGGACTCGCGGGGGGTTATCCAGGCAGCAGAGAGCGTCCGAGTCGGAGCGGTCTGCGGTCGGCGGGACATCCCGACACTGTCACACAATTTACGCGTAATCGCTGCACGGCTTCGAGCCAGCGAATCGCCTGTCGGGGGAAAATTCATGAACAAGTTCAAACTGCTCTGCGCGGCCGCCGCGATCATCGCGCCGGTCGCCCCGGTCGCCGTCCCGGCCGCCTACGCCCAGGAGATCACGGCGGCCGTCGAGGGCGACGTGACCGACCAGAACGGCGCCCCAATCAACGGCGCCACCATCGTCCTCACCGACACCCGCACCGGCAGCTCGCGCACCTTCACGGCCGGCGGCGACGGCCGGTTCTCGGCCCGCGGCCTCACCCCCGGCGGCCCGTATACGGTCACCGCGACCGCGCCCGGCTACCAGGGCCAGACCGTCGAGGGTATCTCGACCACCCTTCAGGGGGCGGTCACCCTCACCTTCACCCTGGAGAGCGAAACCGCGGCCGGCGGCGAGACCATCGTCGTCACCGCCCAGCGCGCCAATGTCGCGCTTCGGGCGATCGGCCCCGGCCAGGCCTTCGGCGAGGACGTGATCGAAGCCCTGCCCTCGTTCACCAACGACATTCGCGACATCATCAGGATCGACCCTCGAGTCAGCCTCGACCGCGACCTCGAGGTCGACCGGGTCTCGTGCCTCGGAGCCAATGACCGTTCGAACACCTTCACCGTCGACGGCATCACCCAGGCCGACATTTACGGCCTCAACGGCACCCCGTTCGCCGCTCGAAGCTCGCTTCCGCTGCCGATGGGCAGCATCCGCCAGACCTCGGTCGAGTTCGCCCCGTTCGACGTCGAATACGGCCAGTTCACCGGCTGCGCGATCAACGTGGTCACCCGCTCCGGCGAGAACCAGTTCCACGGCAGCGCCTTCTTCACCTATACCGGCGACAGCCTGACCGGCGACTCGATCGACGGCCAGGACTTCACCCCGGCCCCGTTCGACGAATATCGCTGGGGCGCGACGCTCGGCGGCCCGATCTTCAGGGACAGGCTCTTCTTCCACTTCGGCTATGAGGAGACCGACACCGGCGACAGCCAGGACCAGGGGCCGAGCGGCGCCGGCTTCGCCAACGAGCTCCGCTTCATCGACGAGGCGCAGTTCAACGAGATTTCGGACGTCATCCGCTCGACCTACGGCATCGACCCGGGCGGGATCGCCCGCACCCTGCCGAAGACGAGCCGCCGCTTCTTCGGCCGAGTCGACTTCATCATCAACCCCGACCACCGCCTCGAGGTGACCTACCAGCGCCTCGAGGAAAGCGATATCGAGCCCGACGATTTCAGCTCGACCCGGGTGACCGGCTTCAACACCTTCCAGAACAGCGGCACCATCTCGAACTATTATTCCGCGCGCCTCTATTCGCAGTGGAACGACAATCTCTCGACCGAGATCCGGGCCTCGCGCGCCGAGGTCCAGGACCTCCAGGGGCCGGTCGGCGGCGGCGAGGCGCAGGACGATCCGATCCCGCGCATCATCGTCGGCGTCGAGAATGACGGCCAGGAGGGCGTGTTCCTCGCCGGCCCCGGCTTCTCGCGCTCCGCCAACGACCTGCAGACCGAGGTCACCCAGTTCAAGGCCAAGGCCGACCTCATCGCCGGCGCCCACACCCTGACTCTCGGCACCGAGATCAACCACGCCGACGTGTTCAACCTGTTCGTCCAGAACGCCACCGGCACGCTCCAGTTCGCCAACATCGACGATCTGCGCGCCGGGCTGCTGGCCTGCGGAACGAACACCAATCCGAACGGCGAGCAGGTGCTCGCCGGCAACGACCCGGTCCGCTGCCTCATCGCCTCCGGCAGCGACTCGGTGGCCGCCGGCGCGTTCGGCAACTTCACTCCGAGCGGCGACATCAATCAGGCCGCCGCCGACTGGAAGCGCGCCATCTATTCGGTCTACGCCCAGGACGAATGGCGGCCCAACGACAGCCTGACGGTCCTCGCCGGCATCCGCATCGACATGTTCTCGGGCGACACGCCGATCCACAATCCCAACTTCGCCGCGCGCTACGGCTTCAGCAACGCGGTCGGCTTCAGCCACCTCGATCCGGTCATCCTGCCGCGCTTCGCCGTCACCTACGACATGAACGATTTCGCCATCTTCCGGCGCACCCAGATCCGAGGCGGAGTCGGCATCTTCTCCGGCGGCGACCCGGCGGTGTGGTTCTCGAACGCCTTCCAGAATAACGGCATCGGCTCCGGCGAGGGCATCTCGACCAATGCGCTGTGCAATGCCGTGCGGGACCCGGTGACCGGCCGAATCGACGTCGTCACCAACGGCACCTTCACCGGCATCCCGGAATGCATCCGGATCGCCGGCGGGCTCCAGGCCGGCCGCGGTCTCGCCGACACCCAGTCGATCGATCCGAATATCGTCGTTCCGACGGTGGTGCGGGCGAATTTGGGCATCGTCACCGACCTCAACTTCACCGGCGGCGACGGCTTCTTCGACGGCTGGAGGCTGAACCTCGACTATATCTACAGCCATTATCGCAACCCGCTCAACGTCGTCGATCTCTCGCAGACGCCGCGCATCGACCGCGGCCTCAGCGGCTTCACCATCGACGGCCGGCCGATCTACGCGGCGATCGATCCCACGGTCGCGGGCTGCGATGCGGTCCTGCAGGGCACGGGCGGAACGCCGCCGGTCTGGACCGGAGTGACCGCCGCCTGCTTCAACACCAGCCGCGACGACGAGCTTCAGCTGACCAACTCGCGCCATGCCTACAGCCACGTCGCCTCCTTCTCGCTGTCCAACCGTTTCGACGGCGGGATCTTCACCGAAGGCGGCTCGACCTTCGTCAGCCTCGGTTACGCCTACACCGACTCCAACGATCGGCGGATCATGGGCAATTCGACCGCCACCTCGAACTTCGACGGAACCGCCTATTTCGATCGGCAGAACCCGTCGCTGGGCACCTCGGTCTACGAGACGCGGCACAATATCAGCGTCGCGCTCAACTTCGAGGAGGAGTTCTTCGGCGACTACGAGACCCAGTTCGGCCTCGTCTTCATCGCCCGCGAGGGCAGGCCCTACAGCGTGACGTTCGGCGGCTCCGGCGTCCTCCACGATTCGCAGTCGGGCTTCGACAACGCCTTGATCTACGTGCCGACCGGCATCGGCGACCCCAACATCGTCTATCGTGACTTCGTCCAGAACGTCGGCGGCGTCCCCACGGTGATCCAGACCGCCGCCCAGGTCGAAGCGTCGTTCAACGAGTATATCGACCGGTTCGGCTGCATCCGCCGCTTCCGCGGGGGAACGGTGGGGCGCAACAGCTGCCGCAACGACTGGGTCTACGACCTCGACCTGCAATTCTCGCAGGAGCTGCCGGGGCCGGCCCGGCTCCTCGGGGTCGACGACCGGCTCAAGCTGATCGTCAACTTCGACAACTTCCTCAACCTGATCGACGACAGCTGGAACGTCTTCCGCCGCCGCAACTTCGCCGGCTTGGTCAACATCGCCGACCTGAACTCGATCGACGGGCAGGGCCGCTACGTGATCAACCGGTTCAACCCCGACGACGCCAACGAGATCCAGACCTCGTCGTCGCTGTGGCGGATCCAGGTCGGCATCCGCTACGAATTCTGATCGGCAGGGGCCGGCGGACGTCCCGCGCGTCCGCCGGCTCCGGTCAGGGCGCTCCCAATTTGGTGATCCGATTCGCCACGGGCGGCGCAAGCGGGCTCGACGCCGCGATATAGGCTTCGAGCGCGTCGATATCTTGCGGCCCGCCAATGGCATCGGTTCCTTGCGCGAACACGGTGAAATTGTCGCCGCCGGTGGCAAGGAAGCTGTTCATCGTCACCCGGTAGACGGTGTCGTCGCCGAGCGGCGCTCCGTGGAGCCGAAGGTCGATGATCCGATCGCCCTCGGGTCGCGACAGGTCGTAGCTGTAGGTGAGCCCGCGCGAGGGCATCAGCAGGTTCGGCCGGGCGACGGTGTTGGAGCCGCTGGCGAACTGCTGCTCGAGCAGGGCGCGGATCTGGCGGCCGGTGAAGCTCTTCACGACCAGAGCGTTGCCGAAGGGCTGGGCGGAGAAGAGCTGGCCGTAGGTGACGCTTCCGTCGGCGGCGGGCACGAGGTCCGCACGCACGCCGAACCCGTTCATGAAGGCGATCTGAGCCCCGCCCGCTTCCGGCGAGCGGGTGGCGGCGAGCTGGGCGTCGGCGATGAGGT
>DATMVG010000005.1:0-2632 GCA_035563315.1 Allosphingosinicella sp.
CCGAGGGCATGCTCTATGCCGACGATCCCGGCCTCTACCGGACCCGGCTCCAGCAGCTGGCGACGGTGACTCCGGCGCAGGTCCGCGCGGCGATGCAGCGCTGGCTCACCCGGCCCGTCTATGCCCTTCGAGTCGAGCCGGGCGAGCGCGAGGCCTATGACGAGGCGCCCGGAGTCAGCGGCGCTCGCGCCGGCTCCATCCCGACCGGGGCGGCGAGCCAGCGCCCCCGCTACTACCGGCCGCCGCAGCAAGGCGAGCAGCCGCTCGCGCCGCTTCCCTACGCCCAGCGCGAGCTGCCCCCGGTCAGCGACGTCCCTGCGCTCGACTTTCCCGAGGTGGAGCGGGCGCGGCTGTCGAACGGGATCCCGGTGGTCTACGCGCGCCGCCAGACGGTGCCGGTGACCCGCGTGGTGATCGAGTTCGACGCCGGCATCGCCGCCGACCCGGCCGACCGGCTCGGCACCCAGGGCCTGATGCTCGACCTGCTCACCGAGGGGACGACGAGGCTCAATTCGGTCGAGCTCGCCGAGGCCCAGGAAAGGCTCGGCGCCGAGATCAGCACCGGAGCGTCGCTCGACCGGACCGGCGCCGCCCTGACCGCGCTGACGCCGACCCTGGGCGAGTCGCTCGACCTGTTCGCCGACGTCGTTCGCAACCCGGCCTTCGCCCCTTTCGAGGTCGAACGGCTGCGCCACCAGCAGCTCGCCGGAATCGCCGCCGAGATGACCGAGCCGGCCGGCCTCGCCGCCCGGACCCTGCCCCAGCTGCTGTGGGGTCCGCAGCATCCTTACGGCAAGCCGGCCACCGGCTCGGGCGACCCGGCGGTGGTCCGGTCGCTGACCCGCGACGAGCTGGTCCGCTTCCACCAGAGCTGGATCAGGCCCGACAACGCCGCCATCTTCGCCGTCGGCGACCTGCCGCTCGACCAGTTCGTCGAGCTGCTCGAAGCGCGCTTCGGCAACTGGCGCCCGCCCGCCGTGGCGCTCGGGACCAAGCGGTTCGCCGGCCCGGCGCGGACCGGGCCGCCGCGAATCTATCTGGTCGACCGGCCGCAATCGCCGCAATCCTTCATCGTCGCCGCCCAGCTGCTGCCGGTGCAGGGAACCGAGGACCTGCTGTTGCTGACCGCCGCCAACGAGGTGCTCGGCGGCAACTTCCTCGCCCGGATCAACATGGAGCTTCGCGAGCGGCGCGGCTGGTCCTACGGCGCCTACGGCTCGGTCTCGCTGCGCGAGCACCAGGTGCCCTACGTCATCCAGGCGCCCGTCCAGGCCGACCGGACCGGCGATTCGATCCAGGCCATTCGCGAACAGCTGCGCGGCTTTCTCGGCGGCCAGGGGGTACAGCCGAACGAGCTCAACCGGGTCATCCTGGGCAATACCCGGCAGCTTCCCGGCCAGTTCGAGACCTCCGGGGCGGTGCTCGGGGCGCTCCGCTCCAACGCGCTCTACCGCCGGCCCGACGATTATTGGGAGCGGGTCGCCGACCGCTACCGCTCGATGACCGCGCCGGCGCTCGACGAGACGATCAGGCGGTTCGTCCGGCCGGACGACTTTATCTGGGTCGTGGTCGGCGACGCCGCCCGGGTCCGCCCGCAGCTGGAGCGGCTCGGAATGCCCATCGAGATGATCCAGCCGCGCTGAGCGCCGGCCGCTCGGGCTAGGCCGGAGCGGCGCCGATCAGCCGGGTGACGTGGCCCATCTTGCGGCCGGGGCGGGCGCCTTGCTTGCCGTAGAGGTGAAGGCGAGCCGCCGGCTCGGCGAGGATCTCGAGCCACGCCTCCACCTCGTCGCCGATCAGGTTGCGCATCTCGACCCCCGGAGCGACCCGGGCGGCGGCGCCGAGCGGAAGCCCGCAGATCGCCCGGACGTGATTCTCGAACTGCGAGGTGAGCGCGCCCTCGATCGTCCAGTGGCCGCTATTGTGGACCCGCGGCGCCATCTCGTTGAACACCGCGCGCTCGCCGACCGCGAAGAATTCCAGGGCCAAGACGCCGACATAATCGAGCGCCGAGGCGACCCTGAGCGCCAGCGCCTCGGCCGCGGCGACGGCGGGCCGGAGCGCCGGCCCGGCCGGCACGGTCGAGCGGCGGAGGATGCCGCCGGCATGGAGGTTGCGCGGCGAATCCCAGAGCACGACCTCGCCCGCGGCCGAGCGGCACAGCAGGATCGAGAATTCGGCGTCGAAGTCGACCAGCTTCTCGAGCACGCAGGGCGCGCCGCTCATCGCCCGCCAGGCCGCGGCGGCCTCGCCGGCCCCGCCGATCCGCACCTGCCCCTTGCCGTCATAGCCGAAGCGCCGGGTCTTGAGGATGGCGGGGGCGCCGAGGTCGGCGAGGGCCGCCTCGAGGTCGGACAGGTCGGCGACCGCGGCGAACGGCGCCGGGCTGCCGCCATGGCCGCTCACGAATGCCTTCTCGTCGAGCCGGTCCTGGGCGATCTCGAGCGCCCGGCGCGGCGGGTAGAGCGGCGTCTGGCGGGCGAGCGCGCTGAGCGGGCCGGCGGCGATATTCTCGAACTCGTAGGTGGCGACGTCGACCTGGCCGGCGAAGCGCTCGAGCGCCGCCTCGTCCGAATAGTCGCCGCGGCTGAAGCAGGCGGCGACCTCGGCCGCCGGCGGCGCCTCTTCGGGC
>DATMVG010000006.1:0-2986 GCA_035563315.1 Allosphingosinicella sp.
CGACTTGGTCGCGGCCGCAGCCCCGGCCGGCCCGGCCCCGGCCCGGCGCGCCGCCAGCCAGCGCCGCTCCTCGAGGGTGAGGCCGACGCCGGCGAGGCAGAAAGCGAGCCCGGCCGCGCCGGCGAGGGCGACCGCGGCGAGCCGGAACGGCTCCACCGTCGCCGGATCGCCGAGCGCGCCGAGGCCGAGCTCGGCCAGATAGGCGAGCCCGAGCCCGATCGCTCCGCCCCAGCCGGCGGGAAGGCCGTTGACGGCGCCGCCGATGAGCAGTCCCGCGGCGGCGCCGATCAACGCGATCCCGCTGAGCGTGAGGGTGAGCGAGCGCAGCCACCGTCCCGGCGGCGCCCCGCGCGCCAGACGCAGCCCGACGACGAGCAGCAACGGCAGAAGCAGGACGACCGGCGGCCCCATCAGGCTCAGCAGCAGGTCGGAGACCCAGGCGCCGGCGCTTCCCATCCAGTTGCCGACCGGCCCGCCGGCGGCGGTGTTCAGCGAAGGGTCGCTCGGGCGGTAGCTGACCAGCGACGCGAGCGCGAACAGGGCGCCGAGGCTGAGCGCGAGGCCGCCGGCGAGGCTGCCCGACCGCCGAACGCCCTGGCGCAGTCCCTCGCGCCACCGCGCCAGCCGCCCCTCGTCGCTGGTCCGGGCTGTCGTTGCCGCCATTTGCGTGCCCCAAATGTTCCCCGTGCCTTCATGCGCCCTGCCGGACTCCCGGGTCAAGCGCTTGGCGTTGCCGGCGGGCAACGCTAGGGGGAGGAAATGGAGCGCTCGGACGTCATCATCCTCGGCGCCGGCCTCGTCGGGCTGACCTTGGCGATCGCGCTCGAGCGTCACGGCCTCGGCGTCATCGTCGTCGATCCCGCCGACCCCGAAAGCCAGCTGACGCCGAATTATGACGGCCGTGCCACCGCGGTCGCCAGCTCCTCCTGGCGGATGCTCCAGGCGATCGGCGCGGGCGACCGGCTCGAGGGCAAGGGCTGCCCGATCGAGTCCATCCGGGTCAGCGACGGCCTCGCGGCCGGCGGCATCACCTTCGATCCCGCGCCCGACGACGATCCTTTGGGAATGATGTTCGAGAACCGGCTGCTGAGAGCGACCTTGCGGGACTGCGCCGCCGCTGCCGAGGGGATCACCCTGCTCATGCCGGCAAGGCCGGGGGAGATCGCCCGCGACGCCAACGGGGTTCGGGTCGCGCTCGACGACGGCCGGCTGGCGGCGGCGCCGTTGCTGGTCGGCGCCGAGGGGCGCAACTCGCCGATCCGGGAGGCGGCGAACATCCCGCTCGCCCAGTGGCGCTACGACCATGTCGCGATGGTCGCCACGGTCGCGCACGAATATTGGCACGAGAATGTCGCCTACGAGATCTTCTACCCCGACGGGCCGTTCGCGATCCTGCCGATGCTGGCCGGCGACGACGGCCGCTCGCGATCGGCTATCGTCTGGTCGGTGAGGGCGAGCGATTCGGCGGCGGTGCAGGGCCTGCCTGAGGGGGCGCTGGCGCACGAGATCGAGAAGAGGATGGGCGGCTTCCTCGGCGCCGTCGCGCTCGCCGGTCCGCGCTGGAATTATCCGCTCGGCTTCCACCATGCCGCCCGAATCACCGGCCAGCGGCTGGCCCTGGCCGGCGACGCCGCCCACGGCATCCACCCGATTGCTGGGCAGGGGCTCAACCTGGGCTTCCGCGACGCCGCCGCGCTCACGGAAATAGTCGTCGAGGGCGCGCGGCTCGGCATGGACCTGGGCGACGCGCAGCTGCTCGCGCGCTACGAGCGCTGGCGCAGCCTCGACACCATGATGGTCGCCTTCGCCACCGACAGCCTGACCCGGCTCTACGGAATCCCGGGCAAGGCCGCCTCCGCGGTCCGCCGGTTCGGAATGGGCGCGGTGCAGCGGATCGGCCCCCTGAAGGAACGGCTGATGGCCGAGGCCCGCGGCGAGAGCGGCGACCTGCCGCTCCTGCTGCGCGGGCTGCCGATCTGACGCCGCGGCGCATCCCTCGCGCCCTTGCACCTCAGAGCAGGCGCGCTTCCTCGACCAGCATGACCGGAACGCCGTCCCTGACCGGAAAAGCCAGCCCGGCCGCCTCGGAGACCAGCTCTCGGGCCGCCTCATCGTAGCGCAGCCGGGTGCGGGTCAGCGGGCAGACCAGCTTTTCGAGGAGGTGCGGGTCCAGCGTCATTGCAGCGTCTCGGGCCCGTCGGCGCCGCCGGGCGCCATGCGCTGGAACTGCATGAACTGGACCAGGAGGTCGGCGCGGGTCGGCAGGTCGCGGGCCTCGAGCAGGGCCTGCTTGGAGCCGATGTCGAGCGGCGCGATCTGGCAGATGCCGTTGACCAGCATCTCGTCGTCGAGCCGGCCGATCGAGTTCCAGTCGACCATGTAGCCGAGCGAATCGGCATAAGCGCGCGCCTCGCGCTCGATCTCGGCGCGCTGGGTGATGCCGAGCACCGTCTCGGCGTCCTGATCGAAGCCGCTGCGGTCGGCATCGACCTGGCGGTAGGGGGTCGTCACCTCCGCCTCGCGGGCGATCCGGAAGCGGCTTAGACCCTCCAGGACGATGTTGAAGCGGCCATCGTCGAGCTCGTCGGACGAGGCGATCCGGCCGATGCAGCCGATGTCGAACAAAGCCGGCGGCTCCCCGCCGCTCTCGCCCGCCGCAAGGGGCGGCTCCTTGGGCTGGATCATCGCGATCAGCCCGTCGCTGGCGAGGGCATCGCGCACCATGGCGCGGTAGCGCGGTTCGAAGATGTGCAGCGGAAGCTGGCTGCGCGGGAAGAGCAGCGCGCCCGCCAGCGGAAAGACCGGCACGCGCAGGAGGGCATTGTCCATCTCAGCCGAACAGGATCGCGGAGAGGCGCCGCCGCTGCGCCGCCGCCCACGGATCCTCGAGCCCGACCGCCTCGAGCAGCTGCAGCAGCCGGGCGCGGGCCGCCCCTTCGTTCCAATCGCGGTCGCGGCGGACGATCTCGAGCAGCTGGTCGGCGGC
>DATMVG010000007.1:0-12919 GCA_035563315.1 Allosphingosinicella sp.
ACGGCCAATTCCGGCGTCTTCCGGGAGCGCCGCCGTTCAACTGGACCCTTGCCGGCGGGCCGGGCGCGAGGGCGAGGATCGACCCCGGTGCCCCCGGCCCCGGCATCCTTATCGCCGAGGCGACCGAGGCTCGGCCGCGGGTGCTCGCGCGCCAGCTCCTCGCCCTGCCCGAAGGACCGCACGTCCTGGTCGTCGACGGCACGGCCGCCGCCGGTTCGCGCATGTCGTGGCGCCTGCGCTGCCTGTCTGGGCCAGGCCTCGCCGAGCTCGAGCTTTTGCCAGCCTCCCGCCTCAGGCGGCTCCGTCATCCGCTCCTGGTGCCCCCCCGTTGCGCCTTCCAGGAACTGTCCCTCGTCGGCTCGGCCGCGCAAGCCGGCGCGAAGGCAGCCTCGCGCACCTCGCTGGTTGCGGTCCGGCCGGCCTCGTGAAACCTTCGTCCCGAACGACGCTCGCCGCGGCCTATGCCGTCTTGTGCGTCGTGCTCGGCGGAGCGAGCGCCGCAGGCATACTCGCCAATCTCGCGCTCCAGTTGCTGGCCGCGATCCTGCTCGCCATCGTCGCCCTGCGCGAGCGCGAGCGCGGCGTCCCGCCGGCCGAGAGGTGGCTTTGGCGGCTCGCCGCCGCGCTGGCCGCCCTGATCCTGATCCAGCTCATTCCGCTGCCGCCCTCGGCATGGACGTCGCTGCCCGGGCGAAACCGGATCGTCGAGGGCTTCGAGCTGCTGGCCGAGCCCCTCCCCTGGCTCGCTGTCTCGCTGACTCCGGACGGGACGATCCGTGCTCTGGTCGCCCTGCTTCCGCCGCTGGCGCTGGTCGCCCTCGTCGTCCCGATGTCCGCGCGATCGCGCGGCATCTTTCTGCCCCTGATCATCGGCATCGCCTTCGCCGCGCTTCTGCTCGGCCTGGTCCAGATCGCGGGAAGCCCGCATTCGCCGCTCTATTTCTATGCCGTCACCAATCCCGGCCACACGGTCGGCTTCTTCGCCAACCGCAACCATCAGGCGACGTTGCTGCTCATGGCGCTGCCCTTCGTCGCCGCGCTCGCCACCCCGCTGCTCGAAGGCGGCCGAATCCGCGAAGGCGGCGGGCCCAAGATCGTCATCATCGCCGCCCTGTTCGCGATGCTCGCGGGCGGCGTCCTGGCGACCGCATCGAGGGCCGGGATCGCGCTCCTGCCGATGGTCGGCGGCCTTTGCGTCCTTATGGTGCGCAAGGACCTGACCGGAAGCGTTCCGCCGCGATGGGTGGCGGTCTCGGCAATCCTCCTCGTCGGCGGGATGACGGCGGTGGCGATCTCGGGGGTCGTCACCCGGGATGCCCTGGCGGCCGGGCCGATCGCGCAAAGCACTCGGGAATCGATCTGGCGCAACACCGCGCGGGAGGCGGCCGCCTTCCAGCCGGCCGGCAGCGGCCTGGGCAGCTTCCTCCAGATCTACCAGATGCAGGAGGATCCGCTGGACCGGCCGGACGAATATGCCAACCACGCCCATAACGACTATCTGGAATGGCTGCTCGAGACCGGGATCGCCGGGCTGGCGCTTCTGCTTGCCTTCCTCGCCTGGTTCTCGCTCGGGGTCAGGCGGGTCTGGACCGAGAGGGAGGCCGCTTTGGGCCGCGCCGGCTCGATCGCGATCGGCGCCGTGATGCTTCACTCGACGGTCGACTATCCGGTTCGAACCGCGGCCATCTCGGCCCTGTGCGCCTTGTGCCTGGCGCTGATGATAGCGCCGCCCGACCAGTCGCCGGAGGCGCCACCGCGGTGACGGCGGAGAAGCTCAGGCGAGCACGTTCCTTATGATGTCCGCGACGATGTCGGCACGATCCCGTAGCCGGCGCGTGTCGAGCGTCGGATGGACCTCGAACATCAGGCTGCTGTCGCCCAGCGCCCTGGCGACGGGCAGCGGCTCGACCTTCATGTCGGCGAAGGCGGCCTCGCGGTAGATCTCGGAGCAGGAACCGGAGAATATGCGCACGCCGGCGGCGGCGGCATCGGCCAGGATGCGGTCGCGCAGCCGGGCATTGTCGGCCGGGTCGACGTCGACATAAGCGTAGAATTTATAATAAGCGCCGATCGTGTCCCGCGTCGGCCGCGGCACCCGCATCCCGGGGATCGGCGCGAGCGCTTCGGCCCAGATATCGGCGTTGCGGACCCGCCGGGCATGCCATTGCGGCAGCTTGTCCAGCTGCAGAAGGCCGACCGCCGCGCAGATCTCCGTCATCCGCCAGTTGGTCCCCACCCGGTCGTGAAGCCAGCGGAAGCCGGGCTGAGTCGGCCGCTCGAGCGCCCGGCCGCGGTCCTTGCCATGGTCCTTGAACGACCAGGCCCATTCATAGGCGGCCTCGTCGCGCAGGGTGACCAGTCCGCCCTCGCCGGCGGTGGAGATGATCTTGTCCTGGCAGAAGGAGAATGCGGCGGCGTCGCCGAAGCTGCCGACCGGCAGCCCGTCTATCTCCGCGCCATGGGCCTGAGCGCAATCCTCGATGACGAGGATGCCCTTCGGGCGGGCCAGGGCCATGATCGCCGGCATGTCGGTGGGCCAGCCCCCGAGATGGACCGGAATGATCGCCTTGGTGCGCGGCGTGATCGCCGGAGCGATCGTCGCGGCGGTGATGTTGCCGCTGTCGGGATCGACGTCGGCGAAGACGGGAGTCGCGCCGACCAGCCTGGCGCAGAAAGCGGAGGCGACGAAGGTCCGCGGAGTCACGATCACCTCGTCGCCCGGGCCGATTCCGAAGGCTTGAAGAACGAGCTCGAGCGCCACCGAGCCGTTGGCCAGGGCGATGGCGCGGCCGTTGCGCAGGTAGCGCGTATAGGCGCGCTCGAACTCGGTGACCTTGGTTCCGGTCCACTGGTTGACCTTGCCCGAGCGCAGCACCTCGACGACGGCGGCAATCTCGTCCTCGTCGTAGAAGGGCCAGGCCTCTTCCGGAAGCTGAGCGACGTCCGCCACCGTCCGCCGGCGGACGAAAGGCCGCTCCACCAGCGTCGGCGCGGCGGCGCTCATCGCCGCCGTCCCCGGCTCCGCGGCCGGAGCGGCGGTCGCCGTCGCCGGCGCCTCGCCGGAGGCAAGCGCCGGCTTCATCCGGTAATGATCCTCGGTCTTGCGCCGGGTGCCGAGCCGGGTGCGCCGGCCCCGCCCGACGGTGATCGGCGCCGAAGGCTTGGTGAGGCCGCTGAGGATTCGAAGCATCTTGCGGGTTCCGGGGCTGAGGCGGCGGGATTTGCGAAGGATGAGCCGCGAGGCGATCATCACGACGATGAAGAAGACGACGATGACGAGGATCCAGAAAGCCATCATCCCGACGTCGTTCATCAGGCCGGGCTGGTAATCCGAGCTCGTTCCGTAATGGGGAGGGTCTGCCAAGGCTGCGCCTGTTCTCGAAAAGGGATCAGAATGGTTAGGGCCGACGGCTGAGGTCGGCAAGGTGTAGCGCATCGCCCGCCGCGCCCCCGGCGACGGCCGCGAGCGGCCCGCCGCCGCCGCCTAATCGGGGACCTTGGGAGCGCGCTCGACGCCCTTGTGCTGGGTCGCTTTCGGCTTGGCCTTGCGCTCGGTCCAGCTGCCGAAATTGACCGTCGCGTCGTAGACGATCGCGCCAAGGATGAAGATGCCCAGGCCGATGATCAGCTTGACGAAGCGCCGGTTCAGGAACGCCCGCAGCGCGCCGCGCACCCCGCTCTGGCCCGATTGCTCGACGATTCGGGCGGCGGGCGCTGCCGGCGCTTCGACATGATGCTGCGGCCGGCGGCTCGGCTGCCAGGTGCGGACCTGTTCCTCGGCGACGGCCACCTCGTCGTCGGCTCGGGCTTCATTCGTCATCGGACATCAACTCGTGGAAACGCTCATCGGCGACAGATCGGGCGCCGTCACCGCGACCGACACGCCCTTGCCCGAAAAGTCGAGCTCGAGAATCTTGCTCAGAACGGCGCGCACGGCGCGGGCGTCGCCGGCTTCCAGGGCGATGTCGAGGCGGCGCAGCTTGGGCTGAAGCTCGCTCAGCGGGATGAAGCGCTCCATCGCCATCTTGATCTGCGGGTGCACGGTCTCGGTCACCAGCTCGCCGACGAACAGCTCCTCGTGAAGCTTCTCTCCGGGGCGGAGGCCGACATAGGATATCTCGACGTCGCCATAAGGATTGGCGGGGGTCTTCTCGGTCATCCCGGAAAGCGCGATCATGGTGCGGGCGAGATCGGCGATGCGGACCGGCTCGCCCATGTCGAGCACGAACACCTCGCCCTTGGCGGCGAGGCTGTTGGCCTGGAGGACGAGCTGGGTCGCCTCCGGAATCGACATGAAGAATCGGGTAATGTCCTCGTGGGTCACCGTGATCGGCCCGCCCGCCGCGATCTGGCGGCGGAATTGCTGAACGACCGAGCCCGACGAATCGAGCACGTTGCCGAACCGGACGATGCCGAACTGGGTAGCGCTGTCGGGCTGGCGGGCAAGCGCCTGGATGTAGAGCTCCGCGACCCTCTTGCTGCGGCCCATGACGTTGGTCGGACGAACCGCCTTGTCGGTCGAGATCATGGTCAGCCGAGCGATACGGGCCTCGACGCAGGCGTCGGCGAGGACCCGGGTCCCGACTACGTTGTTGGTGACTCCGACGACCTCGTTGAGCTCGAGCAGGGGCACGTGCTTGTAGGCGGCGGTGTGGAAGACGGTGTCGATCGCATTGTCGGCGAGCGCCTCGCGAACCAGCCGCTCGTTGAGCAGGGTGCCGATGATCGAGACCAGCTCGGGGGGAGCCTTGAGCTCCTCGAACAGCGCGCGAAGCTCGGTCTCGATCGTGTAGAGGGCGAATTCGGAATGGTCGAGGAGGACCAGCCGGCGCGGGCCGTACTGGACCACCTGGCGGCAGATCTCCGATCCGATCGAGCCGCCGGCGCCGGTGACGAGGATCGACTTGCCGCGCAGGCCGTCGTCGATCAGCTCGCGTATCGGCGGAACGATGTCGCGCTTGAGCAGGTCCTCGACGTTGATCGGGCGAACGTCGGAAATCGTGTAACGGCCGGTCATGATCTCCTCGTAGGAGGGGATCGTCATCACCGGCACGCCCATCCCGGACAGCGAGGCGAGGGCCGCCATCCGCTCGCTTCGGGTGGCCGACTGGATGGCGAGGAAGACCTGCTCGACGGCGCCGGCCTGGATCTCCTCGCGCAGCTGGACCGAGGAACGGATCGGCAGCCCCGCCATCGACCGGCCGACCAGCGCCGGATTGTCGTCGACGAAGCAGCGCAGCCGGTAATGCGGGTGGCGACGAAGCGCCTCGGCCAGCGACGATCCGGCCGAGGTGGCGCCGTAGATCGCGACTCGAGTCTCCCTCGCCGGCGCCCCGTCGGCCCCCGTCGCCAGCAACGGCCTGCGCTCGCCGTTGAGCAGCCGCGCCGCGGCGAGGCGGCCGAAGAAGAGGAAGAGGAAGGCGATGCCGAAATAGATGAAGCCGACCGAGCGCGGCAGATTGTTGACCCGCGAGACGTAAGCGAGGATGAACCATATCGCCGATGCCGCCGCCGCCCCCATGGCGATGCGCAGGGCCGCGTTGATGTCGAGATAGCGGATCACCACCTTGTAGATGCCGAGCAGAAGCAAGGCGAAGATGCCGAGGATCACCGCGGCGACGGCGAGCGGCGCCACCCAGCGGTTGAGCGGCGTGTAGAATTCGCCGTAGCGCATGCAGAAGGCGAGCCACAGCGCGAGCAGCATCGCGACGCCGTCGAAAGCAATGATCACCGCCCGCTTGCGCGCGCGGCCCAGCGTGGTGAGCTGGTCGATCACCCTGTCCATGCTTCCCTGTTGCCTCCCGATCGCCCCACCTCGGCGGGAACGGTCATCGCCTTGTTTACACGAGTTTTTCGTCAACCGTCAAAAACGCCCGCCGGCGACGCCCGTCCGGCCGCGCGGCCGAGGCCGCCCCGTCTCGGGAAACCCCGCTCCGCCAGCGGCGACGCCGACCCTCGGCGGAGCGCTCCGGTAGCGGAATTCGCCAGCCAAGGGAAGGAGTTGCTCGCGCGCGCGGGTCAGCGGTCGAATTCCGTGACCGTCTCCTGGGCGAGGATCTCGGAGGCTTCGCTGCTTCGGACCGTCACCACCTGCTCGCCGGGCTGGCCGCTCGCGCAGACGGCCTGATAGGCGATGGCGTTGATCAAGGCGTCCTGCATGCTGGCCGGGATCGAGGTCCACAGATTCTTGCTAATCCTCGCATTGCCGCTCTGGTCGTAGCGGAAGCTGCTCTCCGCCGCCTTCATCTGGCCGAGCAGTCGGCCGGTCTCGCCGCATGATTCCAGCAGCCGCGAGGCATTGTGCGCGGCGTCGGGCGCCGTCGCCGCCTGGCATGCGCCGAGGGTCGAGAGGATCAGGGTGATCGGAAGAAGTCTCAATTTCACGGGTCCAGTCCTGATTTCGCCGGAGGCGGCGGGTACAGGAGCGGCGCGGCAAAGACAATGCGGAGCCCGGATCGACGAGGCCGCGCCGGCCGGCCCCTCAGTTGCCGCCGGAGCGGAAATCGGTCGACGGGCGGACCCGGCGCGAGCTGAGGATCATTCCGCTCTCGCTGCGTACGGTCACCTCGACCTCCCGTTGCGGAGTAGCCGCGCTGCACGCCGCGACCACCGCCAGGGTCTCGATCAGCCGGTCCTGCTCGGCGCGGCCCAGCCGAAGCCAATCCTCGGCGCCGATCATCGCTGCGCCGCTCCGCTCGAACAGGAACTCGCCGCTCCCGCTGCGCGCCGCGAGCGCCTCGTTGGCCTGGTCGCAGGCCGGCTGGGGCGGACGACGAACCGGCCGCTCGGGCTCGGCGACCGGCTCGGACCCGCAAGCGGCCAGGGCCGTCGCGGCGACGGCCAGACCGACGAGGGCCGCTCTCATCGGGAAGGTGGAATGAACGACTGCCATGGCCTGCCGGTCAAAAAAATAGCGGCCCGCAGGCCGCTATTTTATTCCTATGCCTGACCCTTGTTACGGGCTGATCGGACGATCGTCGTCGTTCTGGATCAAGCAGAGAATGCCGATGATGATGGCGAGAAGCGCCAGCAGGCCGATAAACGCGCCACCGCGCAGCTCATTCGAATCCTGCATGGCGGCGCCGCTGCGGGCCGCCGTAGTCGGGGCCGGCGCCGAGGCAGCCGTGGCGGTCTGCGCCAAAACCTGCGTGCCGGTCATCGAGACCGCGAGCATCGCCACCAAAGATGCCTTCTTGAAACTCATGTCGAACTCCCTGTTGAGCTGGCTCTTGTGCACTGCCACAGCGTCCTGACATTGACAACCCTAAAATTTGGAACCCCCGCGGCCCCGGCGGAAGGTGTGACGCTTTTGCAAAAGTCGTGGCTCCCCGGCCACAATCGAGGCGCGGCATATTTGATCTCGGGCGGCGGAAGCGGTTATGAAGCGGCATTGCCCGGTTCACCGATCGACGGTCCAATCCCGCGTGAGAAGTTCTTGATCAGCCTTCCTTTTCGTCGGCCGCCGATCGCCGTCGCGCTGATTGTCGCTCTGGCCGGCTTCGCCCCGCCCGCCGTCGACCCGCTCAGGGACTCGCTGCTCACCATGCGCCTGCTCGATCAGCGCGTCGCCGGGATCGGGCATCGGCTCGCGGTGGCCAGCCGCGATTGGTGCCGAGAGCGGCAATGGCTTGCCGGCTTCGCCATCCATAACCTTTCCCAATATTCCGCCGACTATCGGGAGCCGGCGATTCGCGCCTTCGGCCTCGATGCCCGGCCGGCGATTCTGGCGACCGTCGAGGGCGGCCCGGCCGATCGCGCGGGGCTGCGCGCCGACGACGCCCTGCTGACGATCGACGGCGAAGCGCTCGCGCCGGCGGCGAACGGATCCTTCGAGGAGACGGAGCGGATGCTCGACGCGATCGACCGCGCCTTCGCGGACGGCGAGGCGGTGGTCGGCGTCAGCCGCGCCGGGACTGTGCTCAGCGTGCGCGTCGAGGCCGAAGAGGGCTGCGCCACCCGTTTCCACCTGATCCCCGACGACGATCTCAACGCCCGCGCCGACGGCCGCTACGTCCAGGTGACGACGGCGATCGCCGGCTATGTCGCGGACGATGCCGAGCTTGCCGCCGTGCTGGCGCACGAATTCGCCCACAACGTGCTGGGCCACCGCGCCCGGCTCGACGCGGCCGGAGTGGCGCGCGGCTTTTTCGGCAATTTCGGGCGGAGCGCACGGCTCACTCGGGAAACCGAGGTCGAGGCCGACCGGCTCAGCGTCTACCTCGTCGACCGCGCCGGCTTCGATCCCGAGGCCGCGGTGAGATTCTGGTCCCGCTTCGGGCGGCGCGGGGTCAATTTCCTCGGCAGCGCCACCCACCCCAATTGGCGGCGGCGCCTCGACCTGTTTCGGGTCGAGATCGACGCGATCCGGCGCGCCCGGGCGGCCGGGGCGGTGCCTGTCCCAAGCTTCACCGCACTGCCGCCCACGGGGAGCGTGGGAGGGTGACGCGGATGGCCGGGCTGCTCTCGCCGCGGCCGCGATTCCGGCGGCTTCTGCTCGCCGCCTTGCTGTGGCTCGCGGGCCACGGCGCGGCCTTGGCGGCGGTCGAGATCGGCTTCTACTCGCGCGAGGCGGGAGGCAGCCATTTCCCCCACGCTTTCGTCCGACTGAGCGGCACGATCGACGCGACCGGCGCGGCGGTCGAGACGACCTACGGCTTTACCGCCCGGTCGATCACGCCGGCGATCCTGCTCGGTTCCGTTTCGGGCGAAATAGTGGTGGAAGCGCCGGCCCAGGTCGCCCGGAGCCAGCGCCAGTTCGCGCTCGTCCTCAGCGACCGGCAATATGACGCCGTCCTCGCCGTCGTCGAGCGCTGGCGCAGCCGGCGTCAGCCCTCCTACAACCTCAATCGGCGCAACTGCGTCCATTTCGTCGCCGAGCTGGCGCAGGCGCTGGGGCTGAGAGTGGCGAATGCCGAGCGGCTGATGAAGCGGCCTCGGGCCTTCCTCGAACATGTCCGAAGCCTCAATCCCGGCCTGACCAACCCGCGCTAAATTCTTCGAATCGGCAGGGATTGGCGGCCCGCATCAATATGCTATGCCAGAGCCTTGGCCGCGACTTGCGGGATAGAGACCGAGGGGCGTGTATATGGTCTTGCCGGCGCAAGCCGTCCTTGGGCACAGTAGCAGCCGCCGTCCGGCCCCGTCCGGCCGGAACAAGAAGGGCCTCGCGGCGGCCTGCGCGCTCCTCCTCGCCTCGGGCGCGTCGGCGCAGGTCCCGCCGCAGCCGATCGCGCCGACCCGCGAGGAGGTCGCCCGGCCGGCGCCGGAGCGGATCGAGGAGGCGGCGCCCCGGCTCAGCGTCGAAGGGGGCGTCGAGCGCGCGCCCTGCGCCCTCGCCCGGCCGGAATACGAAGCGATCCGCCTCACCCTTTCGGAAGTCGTTTTCGAAGGGCTGCGCGGCTTGCCTTCCGAGGCGCTTCGGGCGGCTTACGCGCCCTATCTCGGCGGGGAGCAGCCGATCGCGGTGATCTGCGACATACGCGACCGCGCGGCGACGCTGCTGCGCGAGGCGGGCTATGTCGCGGCGGTCGAAGTGCCCGAACAGCGCATCGAGGGAGGCACGGTTCGCTTCGAGGTGCTGATGGCCCGCCTGGTCGGGCTGCGCGTGCGCGGCGATGCCGGTCGGGCCGAGCGGCTCATCGCCGACTATCTCGAGCCGCTGACCCGGCAGGAGGTCTTCAACAGCTTCGAGGCCGAGCGAGCTCTGCTGCTCGCCGGCGACCTGCCCGGCTACAACATTCGCCTGGCGCTTCGCTCCGCCGGGCGGGCCCGCGGCGAGGTGATCGGCGAGGTGACCGTGGTCAGGACTCCGGCCCTGGCCGACTTCACGGTCCAGAATTACGGGTCGCGGGCGGTCGGACGCTGGGGCGGCCTGCTCAGGGGGCAGCTATACGGCCTCACCGGGCTCGGCGACCGAACCACCCTGGCCTTTTACAGCACCGCCGATTTCGACGAACAGCAGTCGGTCCAGGCCGCCCACGATTTCCGGCTCGGGAGCGGCGGGCTGGTCGTGGCCGGCCAGCTCACCTACGCCTGGGCGAGCCCCGATCTCGGCGACGACGCGGTCGAGATCGATTCCCGAACGCTCTTCGCGACTCTGAAGGCGAGCTATCCGTTCGTCCGTCGGCAGGCGCGGACGCTGATCGGCGGACTCGGCCTCGACCTGATCGACCAGGATGTCGACTTCAACGGCCTGCCCTTCAGCCGCGACCGGCTGCGCGTCGGCTTCGCACGGCTGAGCTACGAGGCGGTCGGCCTCGGCGCCGGCGATCCGCGCTACTCGCCGGCGCAGCCGGTGTGGCGGCTGGGCGCGGTGGCCGAGCTGCGCCAGGGCCTGGACATGCTGGGAGCGTCGGAACCGTGCGGACCGGCGCTGTCGCGCTGCCTGGCGCCCGGCGCCGTGCCGCCGACACGGCTTGAGGGCGATCCGACCGCGACGGTTCTGCGCGGTGGTCTTTCCGCCGAGTACCGGCCCGTGCCCGAACTGACCTTCGCCGTGGCCGGGCGCGGCCAGTATAGCCGCGACGCCCTGTTCAGCTTCGAGGAATATTCGGTGGGCAATTACACGATCGGCCGGGGCTACGATCCCGGCGCGATCCTCGGCGACAGCGGCCTCGGAGTCCAGGCCGAGCTGCGCTACGGCAGCGCCGTCCCGCGCGGCCCGGACGAGCTTGCGGCCGAGCCTTTCGTCTTCCTCGACCAGGCCTGGGCCTGGAACGAGGACCTCCAGCCGGCCGTCGGACGCCAGGAGCTGACCTCCATCGGTATCGGGGCGCGAGTCGCCTGGGGGGACCGGTTGCGGGTCGAGATGCTGCTCGCCGTGCCGCTCGACCGAACGACCTTCCAGCCCCGGCGGGACACGCGCCTGCTCGTTTCCCTGACCACTCGCCTCTGGCCATGGAGTTTCAGATGACGGCCCATTGCCCGCGCCCAGCCGAATGCCGGCGCTCGTCCCTCGCGGCGAAGCGGCGGGCGCTGCTCGTCGGCTGCGCGATCGGCGCGGCCTCGGCGCTCGCCGCTCATCCCGGGCGAGCCTCGGCGCAGGCGTTCGAAGCCGGAATCCTCTCCTCGCGAGGCGCCGTCACCCGCACTCCGACCGGCCCGACCAGCGAAACGATCACCATCGGTTCCGACACCGCCATCATCACCTGGCTCCCGAACGACGACTTCACCGACCCCTTCACCTTCCTCCCGCGGGGCAATGTCGCCAGTTTCCGGAACGGTCCCAACAATGCCGATTTCGTGGTGCTCAACCGGATCGCATCGGGGCAGGCGATGCGGTTCGACGGCACCGTCGTCAGCCGCCTTCAGACGGGGAGCGGCGAAGTGCCCGGCGGCACCATCCTGTTCGCCAGCCCGGGCGGGATCATCGTCGGGCCCACCGCCCTGTTCGACGTCGGCAACCTCGTCCTCACCACGCTCACCGTTCAGACGATGAACGAGGAGGGTGGCGGCCCCTATCTCGTTCCCGGCGACTTCCAGTTCAGCCTCGCCGGCTCGCCCGCGGCGATCGTCACCGAAGCGGGGGCGCGCTTCACGGCCACGGCGGAGAACAGCTACATCGCCATGGTGGCGCCCCAGATCACCCACGGCGGGGCGACCGGCGTCAACGGCAGCGCCGCCTACATCGCCGGCGAGAATCTCCAGTTCACGGTCAACCAGGGCCTGTTCGACATCCTGGTGACGACGGGCACCGACAGTCCCGACCCGCTCACCCACAACGGTTCCACCGGTGGCCCCGCCAGTACGGGCGGCACCGACAACCATCGCATCTACATGGTGGCGGTCCCGAAGAACGAGGCGATCACCGCCTTGCTGACCGGCGACGTCGGCTTCGCCGCGGCGAGCGACGTCACCGTCGAAAACGGAACCATCATCCTGTCGGCCGGCTTCAACGTGTTCGGCGACGCCGTCGACGTCGCCTCGAGCAACGGCGTCGAGGCCAATTTCCTCGTCCAGTCCGCGAGCATCGCCTCCGACCTCTCCGGCCACGCGGCGACCGACATGTTCGCGGGCGGCGGCGCGGGTTCGCTCGCCTTCGCCCAGGACGCGCGCCTGTTCGGCGCGGAGCGGGCGCGGCTGTACGCGGCGCCGGACCAGAGCGTGGCCGTCGCCGGGAACGCGCTGGTATCCTCCGCCCGGCCGGATGCTCTCGACCCGCCGGCGGCAGACCGGACCGGCGGCGAAGCGCTGGCCTTCGCCCAGGCCGGCGGATCCCTGAGCGTGTCGGGAGACCTCATTGTCGATGCGTCGGCGACCGGCGCCGGCGGCGACGGCGGCGCCGGCGACGGCACCGGCGGAACGGCGCGCGCCTACGCCGCCGGGGGCGACGTCGAGGTCAGCGGCGACCTCGCCGTCCTCGCCGACGGCAACGGCTTCGACAGTTTCAAATATGCGGGCGGCGACGGGTTCGGCGGGACCGCCTCGGCGGAGGCCTCGGCCGGCGGGTCGGTCATCGTCAGCGGCGACCTCAGGGTGTCCGCGGACGGCATCGGCGGAACGGCCACGAAATATGATCGCGGCGGCAGCGGGACGGGAGGCAGCTCTTCGGTCGTGGCCGACGGCGGCGCGATCGAGATCGACGGCGGCGCGGACCTAAGCGCGCTCGGAACGGCGGGCGAGACCTTCTCGCCTTATGCGGCCAGCGACGGCAATTTCGGGGAAGGCGGCGCGGTGACGGCGAGCGCGGGCTCCGGCGGCGTGCTGACGATCGTCGGCAGCGCCACGCTCGACGCGACCGGCCGCGGCGCCGGCGGCGCTCTCGGCGGATCGGGCGGCGAGGGCAGGGGCGGCGCCGTCACGATCACGGCCGAACGCGCGCAGGCCAGTGCCGGCACGGTGCTGATGCGGGCGCAGGGCTTAGGCGGGGCGGGCAGCACGGGGGATCCCATGCTGCCGCCCGAAAATGGCGGTGCCGGCG
>DATMVG010000008.1:0-4489 GCA_035563315.1 Allosphingosinicella sp.
GACCGCGCTTTCGGGCGAGACGGCGAGCTTCCTCGCCGGCGGCGAGTTCCCGATCCCCGTCTCGCAGTCGCTGGGCGCGGTCACGGTCGAATATAAGCAATTCGGAGTCGGCCTCGCCTTCACCCCCACGGTGCTCGAGGACGGCCGCATCTCGATGCGGGTCCGCCCCGAAGTGTCGGAGCTTTCGAGCGAAGGCAGCATCCGCCTCAACGGCTTCGAGGTTCCCGCGCTGACCACCCGCCGCGCCGAAACGACGGTCGAGCTCGGCTCCGGCCAGAGCTTCATGATCGCCGGTCTGCTGCGCAACATCAGCAACAATTCGGTCGACCGCGCGCCGGGCCTCGGCAACCTGCCGATCATCGGCGCGCTGTTCCGCTCGACCCGGTTCCGCCGCTCCGAGACCGAGCTCGTCATCATCGTCACGCCCTATCTGGTGCGGCCGGTTTCCGCCTCGCAGATCGCGCTTCCGACCGACGGCTTCCGCAACGCCAACGACGCCCAGCGGCTGCTGATCGGCCAGGAGCATGACGGCCGCGCCGGCGAGACCAGGCCAATGCCCACGGTCGCCGACCCGAGGACGGTGGCGCCCGGCATAGGCCAGGTCGGCAGCGCGGCGCCCGCCCCGCAGCACCCCGTCCAGCAGGCGCAAAGGCCGGCCGCCTTGGCGCCCGCCCAGACGTCCGCGGCCGCGCAGCCCGGCTTCGACTTCTGATGACCGCCCGAGCCCGAAAGGACAGCAATTCTATGTCTCGCACTCTCACCCTCGCCGCGGTCGCTGCTCTCGGACTGGGGGCGAGCGGCTGCGCTTCGCCGACCGGCGGACTCACCGCGACCAACAATCCGAGCGTCTATTCGGTGCACCAGCCGGTCGTGCAGCACACCAATTACGTCCTCGACCTGACGACCAGCGGCGACCGCGTGCCGCAGTCGGAGCTCGAGCGGCTCGACGGCTGGCTCGCCTCGATCGGCGCCAGCTACGGCGACCGCATCTCGATCGACGAGGCCGAGGGCTATGCGAGCGAGGGCGCGCGCGGCGACGTCGCCCGAGTCGCGGCCGATCACGGCCTCCTCCTCAGCGACGGAGCGCCGATCCTCAACGGCAGCGTTCAGCCGGGGACGATCCGGGTCATCGCCAGCCGGGCGACGGCGAGCGTTCCGGGGTGCCCGAACTGGGGCACGCCGCAGCTGGCGGCGAGCACCCACACCTCGCCCAATTTCGGCTGCTCGATCAATTCGAACCTGGCGGCGATGATCGCCAACCCGGACGATCTGGTGCTCGGCCAGGACGGCTCGACCACCGGCAGCGCCACCACCGCGACCCGGGCGATCCGCACCTATCGTCAGCGACAGCCGACCGGCCAGCAGGGCCTTCCCGCCACCTCGACCACGGGTAATCAGTGATGAACGCGCCTTTCCATGCCGCTCGAACGGCGACCCTTCGCGACCCCTTCACCGCCTTCGTCTGCGACGACGCGACGGCCGACATGCTTCGGCCGGTCGCGGTCGAGCACGGCTGGTCGCCGGAGAAGGTCAACAAGGGCGGCCTGCGCAACGCGGTCCAGACCCTGTCGGTCTCGGCGAGCCCGAGCATCCTCTTCGTCGACCTCAGCGAATCGGGCGATCCGCTGAGCGACATCAACGCTCTGGCCGAGGTCTGCGAGCCCGGAACGGTGGTGATCGCCGCCGGCCAGGTCAACGACGTCCGCCTCTACCGCGACCTCGTCGCCAGCGGCATCCAGGATTATCTGCTCAAGCCGTTCACCGCCGACCAGCTTCGCGACGCCTTCGCCAATGCCCAGCTGACCATTTCGGGACCGCGGCTCAGCGAGAACGCGACCGAGAAGCCCAACGTCACCGCCGCCGTCATCGGCGTTCGCGGCGGCGTCGGCGCCTCGACCATCGCCTCGTCCCTGGCCTGGCTGATGGGCGACAAGGGCGGCCGCTCGACGGCTCTGCTCGACCTCGACGTCCATTTCGGCACCGGCGCCCTCGCGCTCGACCTCGAGCCCGGGCGCGGCCTCACCGACGCCATCGAGAATCCGAGCCGGATCGATGGCCTGTTCATCGAGCGCGCCATGGTCCGCGCCAACGACAAGCTGTGCGTCCTCTCCGCCGAAGCGCCGCTCAACCAGTCGGTGCTCAGCGACGGCTCCGCCTTCTTCCAGCTGCAGGAAGAGATTCGCCACGCCTTCGAGGGCACGGTGATCGACCTGCCTCGCAACATGCTGGTCCAGTTCCCGCACCTGGTCGCCGACGTCAACGTCATGGTCGTCGTCGTCGACTTCACCCTGGCCGCCACCCGGGACGCGATCCGGGTCCTTTCCTGGCTCAAGGCCAATGCCGCGCAGGCCCGCGTGATCGTCGTCGCCAACCGGGTCCTCGCCAACGTCCAGGAGGTCAGCCGCAAGGACTTCGAGCATTCGATCGAACGCAAGGTCGACATCATGCTTCCGTTCGAGCCGAAG
The DNA here is from genome assembly GCA_035563315.1 of Allosphingosinicella sp. Lineage (GTDB taxonomy): Bacteria > Pseudomonadota > Alphaproteobacteria > Sphingomonadales > Sphingomonadaceae > Allosphingosinicella. The sequence goes on from DATMVG010000008.1 coordinate 2,466, forward strand.
GCCGCGATGCAGGCGGCCAAGCTCGGCCAGCCGCTCGCCAAGGCGACCAAGTCCTCGAAGCTGTCGCAGCCGCTCAACCAGCTGATGACGGCGACGATCGAGCAGGGCGCGCCCGAGGAGGAGGTCCAGGCGAAGCCGGTGAACAACTCGCTGCTCGGCAAGCTCGGCAATTTCAAGGCGCTCGTCGCGAAGAAGCCCAAGGAGGCTCCGGCCAAGGCCGCCTGACGGCCGCTGAGCTGCGACGGGTCAAGGAGGCGTGATGTCCGGTTTTTCGATGTTCCTGATGGCGGCCGGACTGCTGGGCACGCTGCTCCTGATGGCAGCCGCCTTTTCGGGGCCGTCGGCGAACAAGCTGCAGTCGAAGCGGCTGGAGAGCGTCCGCGAGCGCCACAGCCGCTCGTCGGAGATCGCCGCCCAGGCCCAGCTCAAGCGGATCTTCGCCCACCGCCAGAGCAAGGCCGACGGCATCGCCCAGCGGCTGGTCCCCAACCCCGCCCTGTTCCGGCGCCGGCTCGAGCAGACCGGCCGTTCCTGGACCCTCAGCCAATATGCGCTGGCCTCGCTCGGCCTGGCGGCGGCGGCGATCGCGCTGCTCTGGCTTCGCGGCCTTCCGCCCATCCTCGCGGTCGCGCTCGGCGTGCTGGCGGGGCTGGGCATTCCGCATTTCGTCGTGGGCAAGCTGATCCAGAGGCGGATCAACAAGTTCACCGCCAAGTTTCCCGACGCCATCGACCTCATGGTCCGCGGCCTCCGCTCGGGCCTTCCGATCTCGGAGACGGTCGGGGTCGTCGCCAACGAGATCCAGGATCCGGTGGCGACCGAGTTCCGCAACGTCGCCGACAAGATGAAGATCGGCCGGACGATGGAAGCGGCGCTTCAGGAGACGTCCGATCGCCTGGCCACGCCCGAATTCCAGTTCTTCGTGATCTCGCTGGCGATTCAGCGCGAGACCGGCGGCAATCTCGCCGAGACGCTCTCCAACCTCTCCGAGGTGCTCAGGAAGCGCGCGGCGATGAAGCTCAAGATCCGGGCCATGTCCTCGGAATCGAAGGCGTCGGCCTGGATCGTCGGCGCCCTCCCGTTCATCGTCTTCGGGCTGATCTGGTTCATCAACGGCCAGTACATGCAGAATTTCTTCGTCGACCAGCGGCTGATGATCGCGGGCGGAATCGGCCTGCTGTGGATGGCGATCGGCGCCTTCATCATGTCGCGCATGGTCAATTTCGAGATCTGAGGGGGAGTAAGTGGCGACCATGGCACCCGCGAGCGGCCCGACGATCATGGGCATCGACGTCGTCATGGTGGCGACGGCGCTCTCCGCCGTGGCCACCTTCGCCGTGCTCCTCGCCATCTACGCGGCGACGACGGTGCGCGACCCGATGGCGAAGCGGGTCAAGGCTCTCAACGACCGCCGGGAGCAGCTCAAGGCGGGCATCGTCGCCTCGACCTCGAAGCGGCGCAAGAACATCACCAACCGCAACGAGATGGCGGACAAGGTCCGCGGCCTGCTCTCGTCGCTGCAGATGCTCCAGGACGAGCAGGTGCAGAAGGCCCAGAAGCGGCTGATGCAGGCCGGCATCCGCTCCAAGGACCTTGCCTTCGTCGTCATCTTCGCGCGCTTCGTGCTGCCGGTCGTGTTCGGCACGATCGCGATCGTGGTGGTCTATTTGCTCGACTGGTTCCCCGACTGGACCGCGATCCGCAAATACGGCTTCGTCGCCGGCTCGTTGCTCGGCAGCTACAAGGCGCCCGACCTGTGGCTGAAGAACCGAGTGACCAAGCGCAGCCATGCGATCCGCAAGGGCCTGCCCGACGCGCTCGACCTGCTGGTCATCTGCGCCGAGGCGGGCCTCACCGTCGACTCCGCCTTCAACCGGGTCGCGCGCGAGCTCGGCAAGGCCTATCCCGAGCTCGGCGACGAGTTCGCCCTGACCTCGATCGAGCTGGGCTTCCTCACCGACCGCCGCTCGGCCTTCGAGAACCTCGCCAACCGGATCGACCTCGAGGCGGTTCGAGGAGTCGTC
>DATMVG010000009.1:0-5009 GCA_035563315.1 Allosphingosinicella sp.
GAGCCGCCGGGGATTCGGTGGACGGGGAGTCCGCGCTTCTGCTCCCAGCGCTTCACCGTGCGCTCGTCGGCACCGAAAAAGGCGGCGATCTCCTTCCAGCTCTTCAGCCGGCGATCGCGTCTGCCATTGCCGTTGCCGCCCTTCGCCATGCCCGCAAATGCCCCGGTTTGCCCCGATCGGCGGTATTTCCCCCGCGACATCCTATCAGGAATTGCGCTCGGCGATAGCGTGAGAAAGGCCGGGAGGCCGCGGCGCCTCAGTCGAGCCGGAAATGCTCGAACCAGGAGACCCGGATCTGGCGCCCCTCGGGGGTATGGCCGACCAGCCCGAAGCGGGTCTGCGGCCAGTAGGGCTCCTTCTGGCGGACGACCAGATCGGGGCTCTCGATGATCGCTCCGAGCCCGCCGACCCGCTCCCCGGGATGCTCGGCCGACCAGCGCTCGATCACCTCGCGCGTATAGACCGCCAGCGCCAAGGCGGCGTGGCTTCGCCGGAATTCGGGGTCGACCGCCGCCCTCACCATCGCCAGCCGGGCGCGCAGGAACTCCACCCGCTTGAGCTCGGCCGTGGCGACCGCGACCAGCCGGTCGCCGCGATAGGCGGCGGCGGCCAGCTCCTTGGCGCGGCTTTCCGGGGACACCCCCTTGGGAAGGATGTTCAGGCGCCGCCAGAAAGCGATCGCGTCGGCCTCGATGCGCGGATCGTCGCGGCGCCAGGCGGGCCTCAGGTCGAACGGCTCCGGGGACGGAGCCGGGCGCTTCGCCGGCATCGAACATTCTCCTGCCCTTCGCTCCGCGCAGCGTACCGCCGCCGCCGGAACCGAAACGACCCCGATCCTAGGGTGCGTCCGGCTGAACCTGAATCGTTTCCCGAAGGCCGGAACCCAGTCCTTCCGACAGTGGAGCTGGACCCCGGCCTTCGCCGGGGAACAGATGTTTCCACTTCAATGGGACAGACTCTAGGCGGTGAAATGGCGCAGGGCCAGAGTCTCGCCGCGAATGCGCAACCAGCCGATGAGTATCGCGGCATAGACGAGCAGGCCGGCGGCGAGGGCGACGGCCCAGGAGTCCGGGCCCGGCCCGGCCTGGGCGATGAGGGCCGCGAGCGCGCCTCCCGCCGCTCCGGCGACGACCGGGCCGAGGCTGTGCTGGAGCGGAACGGCGACGCCGAGGCTCGCCTTCAGCGCCGATCGCCGCGACCAGGCGCGAACGCCGTAGGTGACAAGCACCGCGAGGGCGGCGCCGTTCAGCCCCCAGATCGAGGTCAGCACGAAGCCGGCGGCGAGGCCGAGGACGATCGACGAGGCCATGATGCCGAGGCCAAGCCGCGGCAGCCGGTAGACGAAGAGGAGCTCCCCCACGCCATAGGCGCCCTGGACGGCCTCCGCCGCGGCGATGAGGATGGCGGCGATCCAGCCGGCGGCGAATTCCGGCCCAAGCCAGTGGAGCAGCGGCCGGCCGGCGGCGACCAGCGCGATCAGAAGCGGCAGCTGGAGCGCGAGGATCAGCCGAGCCGCCGACGCCAGCGCGAGCGCCGCCGTCCCGGCGCCGCCCGACTGCAGGGTCCGCGCGACCATCGGCGCGAGCAGCCCGTCGAAGCTCTGCCGCACCTGGCGGATCGGCACCGCAAGCTGGCGCGCCATGCCGTAAATGCCGGCCGACCGCTCGCCGAGCAGGATTCCGACCAGATAGAGATCGAGGCGGACGAAGAGACCGCTGAGCGCGTCGGCCGCCGTGTTCGCCGCCGCCGAGCGAAGGATCGCCAGCGACCGGCGTCGGCGCGGCCGATAGCGGCGCAGGTCCGCCAGGGCGAAGGAACGGGCTGCCCCGCTCGCGGCGTAGAGGAGGGCGGCGAGGGTCCCGAACCAGTAGCCGATCAGAAGGCCGATCTCGCCGAAGCCGGCATACCAGGCCGCCGCCGCGGCCGCGAGCGCGGCATAAGGCTCGACGAGGCTGCGCGCGGCGACTTCGTAGCGGATCAGATGCTTCCACCGGGTCGCCGCGAGCAGAAGGTCGATCAACGCCTGTCCGGCGATGGCCGGCGCCAGGATGAACAGGGCGCCGGCGGTGTTGGCCGAGATCAATGTCGCCGGCACGATCGTCACCGCGAGCATGATCGCGCCGCCGAGCAGAAGGCTCGCCAGCGTCACCAGAAGCGCCGAGTCGGCGACGACGTGCGCCTCCGCCCGACTGCCGCGCTCGTCGAGGTGCTGGAACAGGAGCCGCTTCATGCCGAGGCCGCCGACCGCCACCGCAAGCTCGACGGCGGCGACGGCCAGGCTGTAGGCGCCGAACAGGGCGGCGCCGTAGAGCTGGGCGGCGACGACGAGGAAGATCAGCCGGGCGCCGAGCCGAACGACAAGCCCCCCGGCAGCGGCGGTGGCGCCGCGGACGATCAGCCGCCCGGCCGTCAACCCGCAATCTCCCGATTCACCGCACGCCCTCGCTCGCCAGCCGCCGACAGGGGCTTGTATGCGGCGCGAAAGGCGATGACCAATAGGAAGAGATGGCTCCCCCACCCGATCCCGGCCGCGACGACCGCCCCATCGTCGCCATCTACCGGTCGCCCTTGTTCAACGCCTCGGAATCCTTCGTCCAGGCCCATGCCGCCGGGCTCGACCGCTACCGGCCGCTGCTGGTCGGCCTCGAGGACAAGGGCAATGCCCGGCCGGAGCTTCGCGGCCGGCTCGTCGTTCCGGCTTCCTCCCACGAGGCGCTCCTGTTCAAGCTGACCGGCCGCGCCCCGGCCCTGGTCGAGCGCCTTCGCGCCGCCGAGCCCCGCCTCGTCCACGCCCATTTCGCCACCGACGGACTGCTCGCCCTGCCGCTCGCCGGCGCCCTCGGGGTGCCGCTCCTGACCACTCTTCACGGCTATGACGTCAGCCGGACCCGGATCCGGCTGCTCGCGTCGGGCCGGCTGTCCTGGGTCAGATACGCGCTGCTTCGGCGGCGGCTGATCGGGCGGGGCCACGCGTTCCTGGCGGTCTCCGACGCGGTTCGGAGCCAGGCCATCGCCCGGGGCTTTCCTGCCGAGCGCACCTTCACCCACTATCTCGGCATCGATCTCGAGGCGTTCGCGGCGGGCGCCGAGACCGCCCAGCCCGGCCTGGTCCTCCATGTCGGGCGGCTGGTCGAGAAGAAGGGCACCGCCATCCTGCTCGACGCCTTCGCCCGGGTCGCCGCGGCCGATCGGGGGGCCGAGCTGGTCGTGATCGGCGACGGGCCCGAGCGGCGGGCGCTCGAGCGCCGTGCGGCCGCCCTCGGCCTCGGCGGCCGGGTCCGCTTCCTCGGCCGCCTTCCCCATGGCGAGGTCGCTCAATGGATGCGCCGCGCCTGGGTTCTGGCCGCGCCCAGCGCCACCGCTCGCGACGGCGATTCCGAGGGCCTGCCCACCGTCGTCGTCGAGGCGGCGGCGGCCCGGCTGCCCGCCGTCGCCACCGACCATGCCGGAATTCCGGAGGCGGTGGTCGACGGAGCGACCGGATTCATCGTCCCCGAGCGCGATTCCGAGGCGCTTGCAAGCCGGCTGCTCGACATCCTCGGCTCCGCGGACCTTCGCCGGCGCCTCGGCTCGGCGGCGCGCGAGCGGGCCGAGCGCCGCTTCGACGCCCGCCGCCAGAACGCCCTGCTCGAGGAGCGCTACGACGCCCTGCCGCGCCAGACCCGGCCGCGGGCGAGCAGATAGTCGTTGAGCCTTCGCCGCCGATCGGCCCGATCGAGCAGGCGCCGGGCGAGGGCCGGGTCGCGGCCGGCGAGATCGCGCCGCTGGAGCCAGTCTTCGCGCCGATAGAGCCTCGCCCGGCCGTCGGCGGGGTCGAGGACCGCCGACCATCGCGGGGTCTCGGCGAGCAGCGAATCGCGGAAGCCGAAGCCGGTCCAGCCGGCGCCGGTGACGGCGAGCAGGCTGTGGCCCTGCCAGGGATTGGCCTCGCGAAGGCCGAGCAGGTCGGCCAGCGTCGGCGCGATGTCGAGCAGGGTCGCCTGAACGTCGTGCCTTCCCGCCGGCAGCCGCGGATGAGCCCCGCTGATGATCAGCGGCACCCAGACCGACTCCCGGTAGAGATTGTGCTGCCCGGCCGTCTGGCCGTGCTCGCCGACGTTGAAGCCATGGTCGCCGGTGACGACGATCAGGGTGCGCTCGAACCAGGGCTCGCGGCGGAGGCTGGCGAGGAAGCCGCCGACGACATGGTCGGTATAATGGGTCGTGTTGAGGATCCGCTCCGCCGGGGTGGAGTGGCCGGCAATGTCGAGCGCCGGCTCACGGCTGGTGAAGGGCGTATGGTTGCTGACCGAGACCAGGGTGGCGAAGAAGGGCCGCCCGGACCGCCCGAGCCGCCGGATCCGGGCCGCGGCGGCGGCGAAAACCTCGCGGTCCCGCCCGTCGGCCTGCGGGAAGCGCCAGAGCCGGTCGTACCAGCGCCTGAGCCAGGGACTGCTATTGTCCCAGTCGGTGTCGCCGCCGTTGAACATCTCGGTGCGGTAGCCGCGCCGGCGGAGCAGCTCGGGCAAGCAGTGGAATTCGGCGTGGGTCAGGGTCGTGATGTAGCGCCGCGAGGCCGGCATGACCGAGCAGTGGCCGGCGAAGATGCCGTTGATGCTCGGCATTCCGAAGCTCAGCGCGCGGGTCCAGACCGCGGCGTCGGGGCGGCTCGCCAGCGAGTCGAGGTTCGGGGTCGGCGAGCGGCTGAGGTCGGGGCGAAGGAAGCCGCTGTCCATGCCGCGAAGAGTCTCGAGCTGGAGGTAGATGACATTCCACCTCGCCGCCGGCGAAGGAGCGCCGGCGCCGGCCGGCACGCGCAGATAGGGCAGGCCGGGGTCGGCGAAGCGCCAGCCGCGGTCGGCGCTTCGAGCCAGCCAGTCGCGCCGGTACTCGGCGATCATCCGGTCGAGCTCGGCCGGCTCGGCGGAATCCTCGAACCCCGCCGCGACGTCGGTGGCGATCGCGAGCAGGACCGGCTCCACCTTGCGCAGCCGGAACTCGCTGGTCGCCATCCGCCAGCCATTGGCCGG
>DATMVG010000010.1:0-4387 GCA_035563315.1 Allosphingosinicella sp.
CGGCGCCGTGCTCGACGTCCTCGAGCTCGTGGCGTTCGTTCCCGAACCGGAGTGACGTTCGCCGTCACGGTGGAAGAGCTGGAGGCGCCGACCGCGCCTCGCCGCTATTTGTCGTCCTGGCCTCCGCTCTTGCGGCTTCGGCTGGCGTAGAGCAGGGCGGCGACCAGAGCCGCCGAGCCGATCCCGATGGCGGCGCCGGTCACGATGTTGCGGGCGCGGCTGGCTTCGCCGCCTTTATCGGCCGGGGCCTTGGCGCCGGCGGGCTCGGCGACGCCGGGGCCCGATGCTGCCGGATCGCCAACCGGGGCGTCGTCAGGATAGGTGGGGTCGCCGGCCATGATGACTCCCTCGCTCCAAGAGGCCGGCTCGATCTTAGCAAGTTCGCGGTCCAAAGGAAGCGCCCTGCAACGCCAGGGGGCGACGGAAGGACGAACCAGGCCGCCCTTCCGTCTCCTCGACGCCGTTGCCGCCCTAGTGGTCGGTCCCGCGTCCGCAACGCGCCGGATCGGCCCGGCCGCCGCTGTCGCTGTCGGTCAGCCCGGTGGGGCAGCGCCTCCGGCCGCCGCGGCCGTTGCCGGCCGGATCGGAATAGCCGCCGGTGTCGCTGTCGGTCAGGCCGGTCGTGCGCCGGCCGCGGCCGTTGCCGGCCGGATCGGCGTTGCTGCCCCGGTCGTTGTCGGTGAGCCCGCTGGTGCGCCGGCCCCGGCCGTTGCCCGCCGGGTCGGCGCGGGCGCCGCGGTCATTGTCGGTGAGCCCGCTGCGGCCGCCGCCGCGGCCATGGCCGGCACGGTCGGAATTACTGCCGCTGTCATTGTCGGTGACGCCGGTGCGACCGCGACCGGGCGGGTCGGCGTTGGAGCCGCTGTCGGAGTCGCTGACCTGCAGCGCCTGGGCGCTTTCGCCGAGCACGGTCAGCGCGGCGCCGCCGGCGATCGCTCCGCCGGCTACGCGGCCGAGGAAGGAGCGCCGGCTGAGCTTACGGGTGGGTTTCATCTTATACTCTCCCCTTATCCGGCGAGCCGCCTCCGACCCAAGGCAGCAGAAATGGTCGGTGCTGACCGGACATTTCGCAAACTAAATGAGGTATTGCCGCTGTCAAGGAGAGACGGTCTCCCGCGGTCCCGCTTCGACCGCCTCGAGCGCGGCGATGATCGCGGCCCCCACGGTCCGCGGGTCGTAGGGCTTGCGCAGGATCTCCATGCCCGAGCCGGCGCCGCTCAATATCTCGTCACTATAGCCGGTGGCGAGGACGACCGGGAGCGAGGGCAGGCTCGCGCGGACCGTCCGCGCAAGCTCGACGCCGCTCATCCCCGGCATGACGACATCGGCGAAGAGGAGATCGACCGCGTGCCCCTCGTCGAGCAGCGCCAGCGCCTGCTCGCCGGACTCGGCCGCGAGGACCTTGCACTGCAGCTCTTCCAAGAGCTGTTCGGCAAAAGCGAGGACGTGCGGATTGTCCTCGACGAGCAGCACGGTGAGGCCCGGCGGGAGCTGCGGCTGCGGCTGACCGTGCTGGGCTTCGGCGAGCGGCTTGGTCGCCCGAGGCAGGAAGATGCACACCGTCGTCCCGGCGCCGGGCGAGGACCGGATCTCGGCGCGCCCGCCCGACTGGGCGGCGAAACCGTGGATCTGCGACAGGCCGAGTCCGGTGCCCTTGCCGACCGGCTTGGTGGTGAAGAAAGGCTCGAAGGCGCGATCCATGACCTCCTGGTTCATGCCCTCGCCGGTGTCCGACAGCGCGATCGCGATCAGGTCCCCGCCCTCGCTGGGCGCGTTCGACGTCGCGATCGTCAGCCGGCCTCCGCCGGGCATGGCGTCGCGCGCGTTGAAAGCCGCGTTGAGCAAAGCGGTTTCCAGTTCGGCGGCGTCGACCTCCGAGGGCCACAGGTCGGGGGCGAGGTCGAGCTCAACCTCGATCTGGCTGCCGAGGGTGCGCGACAGCACCTCGCCGATCGCGTCGAGCCTGACGTTGACGTCGATCACTTGCGGCCTCAGCGGCTGGCGCCGGCTGAAAGCGAGCAGATGGCTGGTCAGGGTCGCGGCTCGATCGGAAGTCTCGACGATCGCGTCGAGATAGCGTCGCCTCTTTTCTTCCGTGAGGTTGCCGCGCCGCAACAGATCGGCCGACCCCCGGATCACCGTCATCAGATTGTTGAAGTCGTGGGCGATGCCGCCGGTCAGCTCCCCCAGCGCCTGCAGCTTCTGCGCCTGGAACAAGGCGGTGCGCGCTTCCTCGAGCTCGATCTGGGCGCGCCGCCGCTCGGTCATGTCGCGGGTGATCTTGGCGAAGCCGACAAACTCGCCCTTGTCGTCGTAGATCGGATCGATGACGACGCTCGCCCAGAAGTAGGAGCCGTCCTTCTTCACCCGCCACGCCTCTTTCTCGTATTTGCCTTCGCGCAACGCCGTTTCCAGCGCTCGAGCGGGCTCGCCGTTCGCCTGGTCCTCAGACGTGTAGAAACGGGAGAAATGCTGGCCGATAATCTCGTCGGCGCGATAGCCCTTGATGGCGCTTGCGCCGGCATTCCAGTTGGTGATCCGGCCGTCCTGATCGAGCATGTAGATCGCATAGTCGCGAACGCCCTCGACCAACGTTCGGAACCGCTGCTCGCTGGCGAACAGCGCCCGCTCGGCTTCCTTCTTGTCGCTGATGTCGCGGGTGATCTTGGCGAATCCGACGAGAGCGCCGGAATCGTCGTGGACCGGGTCGATGACGACACTCGCCCAGAAGCGGGTGCCGTCCTTGCGCACGCGCCAGCCCTCGGATTCGAACTTGCCTTCCTCGGCGGCGGTCCGCAGCGCGCGGGCGGGCAGCCCGCTCTCGCGATCCTCGTCGGTGAAGAAGCGCGAAAAATGCTCGCCGATGATCTCGGCCGCTTCGTAGCCCTTGAACCGCTGCGCCCCCGGATTCCAGGTCGCGATATAGCCTTCGCGGTCGAGCATGTAGAGCGCGTAGTCGGTAACGGCATTGACCAGCAGCTGAAAGCGCTGCTCGGCGATGTGGCTGTCGAAGCGGATGGAGTCAGCCATCGCAATCCTGTACAGGCCCCCGCCGGCGCTGGTGCTTAAGGGGCTTGTTTCGTCGCCGCAACCCTTCACTTGGAGCGATTCGGCGGGTGAAACGAATCGGGACGGGGCCGGCGCGATGAGGTAAGCCGCGGCGTCATGCGCGCGCCCGGACTCGCCCTGTTCGACACCAGGATCGGCGCCTGCGGCATCGCCTGGCGGGAGTCGGCGATCGCCGGGCTTCAGCTGCCGGAGGGCCGGGAGGCGACGGCAATGGCGCGGCTGCGCCGCCGATTCCCCGAATTCGCGCCGGCCGCACCGCCGCCCTGGGTGGAGCGGGTCATCGCGGCCGTCCGCGACCATCTCGCCGGCTCGGTCGCCGACCTCGAGGCGGTGCCACTCGACTTCGCCGGGATCGGCGCGTTCGAGGCCGCGGTGTACCGCGCCGCGCAGCAAATCCCGGCGGGGACGACGACCACCTATGGCGCGCTCGCCCGTCGGCTGGGCGATCCGCATGCGGCGCGCGCGGTCGGTCAGGCGCTCGGCCGCAACCCCTGGCCGATCGTCATTCCCTGTCACCGGGTGACGGCGGCGGACGGCCGCGCCGGCGGCTTCTCCGCGCCCGGCGGTCGTTCGACGAAGCTGCGCCTGCTCGAAATCGAGGGTGCGCTCGCCGCCGCGACCTTGCCGCTGTTCGCGCGCAAATCCTGATCCGACGGAGCTGCCCTCGGCGACGTGGAGCGCGAGATCGCGCGGCATGCGTCGGCGCAGCCGCCCCCGTTCTCGCGCTGAGGGCGAGGCGTAGGTCAGCTCCGCACGGGCGTGCCGGCGCGCCTGCGACCCGTGCCGTCCGTGTCGCCGCGGCAGAACGTCACCCGTGGTGGTCGGGCGCACGTGTCGCCAGCGGGACCGACGGCCGCCGGCCCAGGTTCGGAAGGACTGGCTGAGACCAGTGTCCGCTCGCCAACGGGCGAACGAACAGCGACTAAGTGAGAATCCTCCAGCCGCGGGCCAGGGCCGACGGGGTGCGTTCGAGGAAATAGGCCGCCGGGCGCCGCGCCATGCGCGAGCCCAGTGAGTCGATCTCCTGAAGGCGAAACTCGTCGTCAACGAAGACGAGGCCTTCGCCGATCAGCTGGAGCTGTTCACTCGCCTGGTACTGCGTCGCATCGTGTCGCCGGCTATCCCGGTCTGACCCCCATAGTCCCGCCGGCGCCGGGAACCTGTCGCCCGCCTTCAAAAAAATTCTCGCGGTGCGCTTGCCGCCCGGCCGATGTGTATTATATTCCTAATACACAGGGACGGGCCAAGTCGAAGGAGCAGGAAATGGATTTCATCAGAGCCATGCAGCCCAAGGACTGGATGATCGCGGTCGCGGCCT
>DATMVG010000011.1:0-3054 GCA_035563315.1 Allosphingosinicella sp.
CAGGCCGGGCGACATGGTGACGATGGACTATCGCGAGGACCGGCTGAACATCCACCTCGACTCCGCCGGCAGGGTCGAGCGCTTCGCCTGCGGCTAGCCGCCGACCGCCGTCTGCGGGCGCAGGTCGAGGGCGTTGGCGAGCGTCTTCAGCCGCCGCTCGACGGCCTCCCCGACCAGGGTCGCGTCCTCGCCTTCCAGCTCGAGTCGAAGCACGCCGTCGCGGCGGCACAGGCGGCTCCGCTCGAGGCCGGCGGCGACCCCGCCGCTGAGGCGCTGGCCGAGCCGAATCGCATAGCCCCACAAGGCCGAGCGCCGAAGCTGCTTGGGCGTGCACAAGGCGGCGATGTCTGCATAAGGCAGGTCCGGCCCGCCCCCGAAGCTGGAGAACAAGGCCAGAGCGAGCATCACCCGCCCGGGCGCGTCGATCCCGACCCAGTTGCCGTGGAGGGCCATGTCGATGCCGCGCTCGGCCCGGAAATCGGGATGGGCGGCCCAGGCGATGTCGGCGAGCAGGCAAGCGGCGAGCCTCAATCGGGCCGCGAGCGGAGAATCGTCGAATGCAGGCGCGATCCACCGGTCGAGCAGCTCGCCGTGCTGGGCGAAGCGGCCGAGCCCCGCCCCGGCTTCGCGCGCCGCCTCGATCAGCGGATCGAGCCGGCGGCACTCGTCGTCGAGCTCGTCGTAGAGCAGCCCTTCGCGGATGCCGAGGCTGGAGACCACCAATTGGCTCGGCCGAAGCGCTTCGACCACGGCCTCGAGCAGCTGGTTCGCGAGCGGCAGGGTCGGCATCCGGCCCAGCGACAGCGAGGGGATGTCGCGCAGGTCGTCCTTGCCGATCCGGCGCAGAGCCTCGCGCAGCTGGCGCGGCCGAGCGGTCTCCATCGAATGCTGGTGGGTGATCGGCAGCGGATGGCCGGACAGCGCCATCTCGACTCGGGCGAGGGCGCGCCAGCTGCCGCCGACCAGGTAGAATGGCCTTCCCTCGGCGGCTCCGGCGAAGCCCGCCGCCGCGACCGCCTTGCCGACCTTCCGGGCGAAGTCCGCCTCGCCCTGCGCGGCCAGGGCCTCGAGCCGGAGCACGCCCAGCGGAAGCGAGGCGCTGCGCTCGATCGAGCGCTCCGCCAGCTCGACCAGCTCGAGGCTGCCGCCGCCGAGGTCGCCGGCGATTCCGGCCGCGTCGGGAATGCCGGAGATGACCCCCTGCCCGGCCAGCCGGCCCTCCTCCTCGCCCGAGAGGATCCGGGGCTCGAAGCCGAGCGCGCGCACCTCCTCGAGGAAGGCCGCTCCGTTCGAAGCCTCGCGCACCGCCGCCGTGGCGACGACCCGGGTTCGGACGACTCCCATCTGCCGGGTCAGCAGGCGGAAGCGCGCCAGCGCGTCGAGCGCCCGGCGGCGCGCCTGGGGGCCGAGCGCGCCGGTCTCGCCCATGTCGCGGCCGAGCCCGGCCATGACCTTCTCGTTGAAGATGACGGAAGGGATCCGCTTGGCGCCCGAATAGACGACGAGACGCACGGAATTGGAACCGATGTCGATGATCGCGACCGGCCGCTCGGCGAACATCGGGCTCAGTGCGGGCCGCGCGGCAGCTGCAGCTTCTTCGGGAAGGCGCCGCTCGACTGAAGCGCCGCGCCCCTTCCCGAGAGCGAGGGATTGGTCATGAAATAATGGTGGAGATTGAACGGCTTGTCCTCGGCGCCGGGACGGAGCCGGGTGTAGCTGCCGTCGGCGTTCAGCCGCCAGCTCTGTTCGTTGTCGATCATGTTGGCCACCATGACCTGGTCGACCAGCTGCGCCTTCACCGTCTCGTTGCGGATCGGGACGGCGATCTCCACCCGCCGGTCGAAGTTGCGCGGCATCCAGTCGGCCGAGCTGATATAGACTTCGGAATCGCGGTTCGGAAGCTCGCCGCCATTGCCGAAGCACCAGATGCGGCTGTGCTCGAGGAAGCGGCCGACGATCGACTTGACCCGGATGTTGTCCGAGAGGCCGGCCGCTCCCGGCCTGAGGCAGCAGATGCCGCGGATCACGAGGTCGATCTCGACCCCCGCCCGGCTCGCCTCGTAGAGCTTGGCGATGATCGCCGGGTCGACCAGCGAGTTCATCTTCGCCCAGATCGATCCGGGCCGGCCGGCGCGGACGTGGTCGATTTCGCGCTCGATGAGCCGGCAAAGGCTGTCGCGCAGATTGCCCGGCGACATGGTGAGCAGCTCGAGGCCGCGAGGCTCGATATAGCCGGTGATGTAGTTGAAGATGTGCGAGACGTCGCGGCCCACCCTGGGGTCGGCGGTGAAGAAGCTGAGGTCGGTGTAGATCCTCGCGGTGACCGGGTGGTAATTGCCGGTGCCGAGGTGGCAGTAGGTGCGGTAGCCGGTCCCCTCCCGCCGAACCACCATCGACATCTTGGCGTGGGTCTTCCACTCGATGAAGCCGTAGACGACCTGGACTCCGGCGCGTTCGAGCGCGCTCGCCCACATCAGGTTCTGCTCCTCGTCGAACCGCGCCTTGAGCTCGACCACGGCGGTCACCGACTTGCCCGCCTCGGCGGCGTCGATCAGGGCGCGGATCACCGCCGATTGCTTGCCTGCGCGGTAGAGCGCCTGCTTGATCGCGACGACGTCCGGATCGGCGGCGGCCTGGCGAAGGAAGGCGAGGACGACGTCGAAGCTCTCATAGGGGTGGTGGACGAGGATGTCCTTGGCCCGGATCGCGGCGAAGCAATCGCCGTCATATTCGCGGATCCGTTCCGGGAATCGCGGGCTGAAGGGCGGGAACTTGAGGTCGGGCCGGTCCTCCTCGACCAACTGGGCGAGGTCGGCGATGCCGAGGAAGCCGGTCGATTCGAAGACGAGCGCGTCCGAGGCGTCGATGCCCTCGCGGACCAGGGCCTCGAGATCGTCGGGGAGGACCGGCCCGACCTCAAATTCCCGCCCTATGCGCCGCGTTTCCCGGAGCGAGTGCGCGAGTTCGGCGGCGACTGCTTCGCCGCGATCCGGGCCAAGGACATCATCGTCCACCACCCGTATGAGAGCTTCGACGTCGTGGTGCAGTTCATCC
>DATMVG010000012.1:0-27766 GCA_035563315.1 Allosphingosinicella sp.
CAACCCCACCCGTCATCACCCCTTCACCCATCACGACCCCAATCCGTCACGACCCAACTCGTCACCCTGAACTTGTTTCAGGGTCCAGTCCTCCGCTCGCCCGGAGGCTCGTCGCTGGATGCTGAAACAAGTTCAGCATGACGCGATGCCGAAGGCCCCGCCTTCCCATTCACCGGCAAGGCGGTTAGTCGCCCGCCATGGACGCCGCCGAAGCCATTCACGAGAAGTTCGTCGCCCGCCTTCGCGGCCGCAGGCTGCCGCGGCGAGTGAGCGACATTCAGCCCGCCGACGTCGGCCTTTCCGCCGAAAAGGTGGTGGAACTCTTCTACAGCCAGGTCGCCAGCCGTCAGATGGACCGGCTGTCGCGACGGCTGCAGGCGCGCGGCGAGGGCTTCTACACGATCGGAAGCTCGGGCCACGAGAACAATGCCGCCGTCGCCGAAGCCCTGCGCGTCGACGACATGGCCTTCCTCCACTACCGATCCAACGCCTTCCAGATCCACCGCTCGAAGAAGCTTCCGGGCCAGACCCCGTGCTGGGACATGCTGCTGAGCTTCGCCGCTTCCGCCGAGGACCCGATTTCGGGCGGACGCCACAAGGTGATCGGCTCGAAGCCCCTCGCCATCCCGCCGCAGACCAGCACAATCGCCTCCCATCTGCCCAAGGCGGTCGGAGCGGCGTTCAGCCTCGGCATCGCCAGGATGCTGAAGCTCGAGCAGACCGCCTTGCCTGGCGACGGCGTCGTCTTGTGCAGCTTCGGCGACGCCTCCGCGAACCATTCGACCGCCCAGGGCGCCTTCAACACCGCCGCCTGGGCTGCCTATCAAGGGACTCCGATGCCGCTCGTCTTCCTGTGCGAGGACAACGGAATCGGCATTTCGACGCGAACCCCGCGCGGCTGGATCGAGGCTTCTTTCCGCGATCGCCCGGGCCTCCATTATCTACGCTGCAGCGGGCTCGACATGATCGACGCCTATCGCGGCGCCGTCGAGGCGGCCCGAATCGCCCGAATCCGGCGCCGGCCGGTCTTCCTCCACATGGATTGCGTCCGGCTCTACGGCCATGCCGGCTCGGACGTCCAGGCGACCTACCTCACCAAGGCCCAGATCGAGGAGGACGAGGAGCGCGATCCCCTGCTCTACAGCGCCGCCCTTCTGGCCGAGCAGGACATCCTCACCGCCGAGCAGATCCTCGACATCTACCGCGAGACCGAAGCCACTCTCGCCCGCATCGCCGAGCAGGCGATCGCTCGCCCGAAGCTGACGACGAGCGAGGAGGTGATGGCCAGCATCGTGCCCCCCAAGCGCGGTCCGCTCCTCGCCAACACCCCCGCTCCCGAGCAGCGGGACGCCCTGTTCGCCCGCGACCGCAATATGATGGACAAGCCCCAGCACATGGCTCGGCTGCTGAGCTGGGCGCTCGCCGACCTCATGCTCGCTCATCCCGAGATCATCGTCGCCGGCGAGGATGTCGGGCCCAAGGGCGGCGTCTACAACGTCACCGCCAAGCTCCACGAACGCTTCGGCTCGTGCCGGGTGATCAACACCCTGCTCGACGAGCAGAGCATCCTTGGCCTGGGCATCGGCGCCGCCCATGTCGGCCTTCTCGCCATCACCGAGATCCAGTTCCTCGCCTACGTCCACAATGCCGAGGACCAGATACGCGGTGAGGCGGCGACCCTGAGCTTCTTCTCGAACGGCCAGTACGCCAACCCGACCATCATCCGCATCGCCGGCCTCGGCTACCAGAAGGGGTTCGGCGGCCATTTCCACAACGACAACAGCCTCGCCGTCTTCCGCGACATACCCGGCCTGGTCCTCGCCTGCCCGAGCAACGGCGCGGACGCCGTCGCCATGCTTCGCGAATGCGTCCGGCTCGCGCTCGAGGAGCAGCGAGTCATCGTCTTCGTCGAGCCGATCGCCCTCTACATGACCCGCGACCTGCACGAGGAAGGCGACGCTCTGTGGACCTCGGCCTACCCGGCGCCCGGCGAGGCGAAGCCGGTCAGGCTCGGCGATCTCGGAGTCCAGGGCGAGGGCACCGACCTCGCCATCATCAGCTACGCCAACGGCTATTACCTCTCCCGCCAGGCGGAGAGGATCCTTCGCGAGCAGCACGGGCTCGACCTCAGGGTCGTCGACCTGCGCTGGCTGGCGCCGCTCGACGAGTCGGGCCTGCTCGACGCCGTCGCCGGCTGCGGCCGGCTTCTGATCGTCGACGAATGCCGAAGGACCGGCTCGCAGAGCGAGGCGCTGATGGCCCTGTTCGCCGAGCGCGCGCCCGCCATCGACTGCCGCCGAGTCGCCGCCGAGGACAGCTTCATCCCGCTCGGCCGGGCCGCGACCCTCACCCTGCCGAGCCGCGATTCGATCGTCGCCGCGGCGCTTGAGCTGGTCCGTGGCTGAGCGGCAGGCGGCGCTGGTCGTCTGTCCCGGCCGCGGGACCTACGGCAAGGCCGAGCTCGGCTATCTGAGCCGCTTCCACGCCGACAAGGGAGAGCTGATCGAGTCGTTCGACCGGCTCCGCTCGGAGCGGTGTCAGCCTACGATTTCGGAGCTGGACGGCGCTGACCGGTTCAGCCCTGCCCTGCACACTCGCGGCGATGTCGCCTCGCCGCTCATCTTCAGCGCCTCCTACGCCGACTTCCTCGCCATCGATCGCTCGCGCCTCGATATCGCCGCGGTCACCGGCAATTCGATGGGCTGGTACACGGCCCTCGCCGTCGCCGGCGCGGTCGGCGCCGAGCAGGCCTTCCGGGTGATCGACGCGATGGGGGAGAACAGCCAGGCCGGCGCGCCCGGCGGGCAGGTCCTGATCACCCTCGTCGACGAGGAGTGGAACCCACTTGCCGGACTTCGCGAGCAGGTCCTGACCCTCGCCGCCGCGATCCACGGACGCGAAGGCTGCCGGCTCCACGTGTCGATCGAGCTCGGCGGGATGGTCGTCTTCGCCGGCAACGAGGCCGGTCTCGCCGCTCTCCTCGCCGAAGTTCCGCCGACCCCCGCGCGCGACCCGCTCCGGCTGGTCAATCACGGCCCCTTCCACACGCCGCTCATGGCCGCCTCCTCCGAGCGCGCTCTGGCGCAGCTTCCGAGCTCCTGGTTCGGCGCGCCGGGGCTGCCGATGATCGACGGCCGAGGCCATATCTGGCGCCCTCACGCGAGCGCCTCCGACGCGCTTCACCGTTACACTTTCGCGAGCCAGATCCTGGAGACCTACGACTTCACCCGAGCGATCCAGGTCGCGGTCAAGGAATATGCGCCCGACCGAATCGTCCTGCTCGGTCCGGGCGACACGCTCGGCGGCGCCATCGCCCAGGCCCTGATCGCGATCGAATGGCGCGGCCTTCGCTCGAAGCGCGATTTCCAGGAGATGCAGGGATCCTCCGACCCGCTCTTGCTGTCGATGGGTCGGGAGGACCAGCGCGCCGCGGCAGCCGCCTAGAGCATGATCGTCTTTCCCAGAACCGCCCATCCCCGGATCACGCTCTAGCGGACGCGTTCCCGCTGTAACCGTTGAAACACTTTTCCGCGCCCAGCGGCATTTTTCCGCAATGCAGGCCGGCGAGAGAACGCCCGACGCGGGCCCCGACCCGCCCACGTGCGCCGGAGGAATCAATGGACGACCGCTTCGCCTGGCCGCGCAAGACGCGCGAACTGTTCAACCATCACATGGATTCCACGGTGTGGAACGATTTCGCCTATCGCGACGACGACGTCGTCGTCGGCACCTACGCCAAGTCCGGGACGACCTGGACCCAGCAGATCGTCGGCCAGCTCGTCTTCGCCGGCGCCGAAGGCGTGCCGATCCACGAAATCTCGCCCTGGCTCGACCTCAGGGTCATGCCGCCCGACACCAAGGCGAAGCTCGAGGCGCAGCAGCATCGCCGGATCATCAAGACCCACCTGCCGCTCGATGCCCTCACCTTTTCGCCGCGCGCCAAATATCTCTACATCGCGCGCGACGGCAGGGACGTGCTGTGGAGCCTTTACAACCACCACGCCAACGGCAACGCGCTTTTCTACAAGCTCCTCAACGAGACGCCCGGCCGGGTCGGGCCGCCGCTCGATCGTCCGGATCCCGACATCCGCCGCTATTTCCGCCGCTGGGTGGAAGAGGACGGCTATCCCTTCTGGTCCTATTGGGAGAATATCGCGACCTGGTGGGAAGCGCGCCGGGTGCCCAACATCCTGCTCGTCCATTTCGCCGACCTCAAGCGCGACCTCGAAGGCGAGATGCGGCGGATCGCGCGCTTCCTCGGCTGCGACATCGCCGAGGAGAGCTGGCCGCTGCTCGTCGAGCATTGCTCGTTCGACTATATGAAGGCCAATGCCGCCAACGTCGCGCCGCTCGGCGGAGCGATTTTCGACGGCGGCGCCTCCACCTTCATCAACAAGGGGGTGAACGGCCGCTGGCGCGACGTCCTCTCGGCCGACGAGGTCGCGGCCTATGAAAAGATGGCGCTGGCGCGGCTCGGCCCGGAATGCGCCGCCTGGCTCGCGGCGGGCGGCCTGCCCGCTCCCGCCGCCGAACGGGAGAAGCTCGCCGCCTGACGCGAGGCTAGAGCCCGAACGGCCAGGTGTCGTCCTCGCCGGCTTCGGGCTCCGCGCCCAGCGGAGTCACGGCCCTGGTCTCGTCGAACCACAGCCAGGCGTCGAACTGGAGCGGGAGGACGGCCTCGGCATAATGGCTCCAGCGCTCCGTCTCGGGGCGGTAGATGACGCCGATGAAGCGCTCGAGGCGAGGCTCCATCAGAGCGTCGCGCAACTGGTCGGGGGCGCCCTCGCGAAGATCGAGCAGGAAGCGGGCGACTCCGCTGTCGTGGCAGAGCCGCTCGTAGCTTCCGGGCAGCGACGGCCGCACCGGCTTGACCTCCATCGCGCCGTCCCAGTCGGAGGCGGCGGCGACGGTGCCGCCGTGGGTGCCGAGGCCGATCAGCCTGGCCTCGTCCCCGAACCTCTCCTTGACGAGCTGGCCGATATTGAGCTCGCCGCGGGCGCGGCCCATTTCGGTGTGGGCGGCGTTGCCGATATGGCTGTTATGCGCCCAGACCACCGCCTTGGCGTCGGGGCCGCGGGCGTCGAGCAGCTGGCAGAGCGTCTCGAACATGTGGGTGTCGCGCAGGTTCCAGCTCTCCGCCGCGCCGTGATACATGATCCGGTAATATTGCTCCGCATTCTTCACGAGGCGCGCATTTGCTGCCGCATCGAGCCATTCCTCGCCGTCTTCGGCGGCATGATCGAGGCGTTTGCTCTGGAGCTCGTGAAGCATTTCGAGCACGCCACTCTCGCACCGTGCATACCCCTCCGTAATCGCCAGGCGGCCGTAGCGGGCGGGATCGCGGCTCCACGGCTGAAGGCAGCCGTAGCGCTCCCGGGCGAGCCGCGCCGCATCCGGATCGACGTCGTCGAGATAGTCGATCACGGCCCGGATCGAGCCGCTGAGATTGTAGAGGTCGAGGCCGTAAAAGCCGGCCATGCCGTCGGCTGGGCGGCCTGAATTGTGGCCGTGCAGCCAATGGATGAAGGCGTCGACGTCGGTATTGCGCCACATCCAGGTCGGAAAGCGCTGGAACGCGGCCTCCTCGCCTTGGCGCCGGGGCCGATGGCGGACGTAGCGGTCGATGCTCGCGGCATCGGGCCAGTCCGCCTCGACCGCGACGATGCTGAAGCCGTGGCGCTCGATCAGCCGCCGAGTGATCGCCGCTCGGGCGCGATAGAATTCCGATGTGCCGTGGCTCGCTTCGCCGAGCAGAACGACACGGCTCTCCGCGAAGCGGTCGAACAGCTCGCCGAAAGCGGGATCGTCGGGGTCGGGAAGCGGCTCGGCGGCCGCGCTCAGGCGTTCGGCCAGGGGCGCCGCGCGACGGCCCTCCTCGTCCCAGGCCTGCTTGCCGATGAGCGGCACGAAGCGGACGGGGCCGAGATCCTCCTGTGCATATTGCTTGTCCGCGCGATAGGTCACCTTGACCAGCTTCTGCACCGACTCGGGCTCGCCGAGCGGCATGACCAGGGTGCCGCCGAGGGCGAGCTGGTCGAGGAGAGCCTGAGGGACGTGGCTTCCGCTCGCCGACGCCAGGATGGCGTCGAACGGCCCCTCCTCCGGCGCTCCGCCGCTGCCGTCGCCATGGACGAGCCGGACGTTGCCGTAGCCGAGCCGCTCCATCCGAGCGGCGGCGAGCTCGGCCAGCTCGCGGTGGCGCTCGAACGCGACGACGAGCCCGGCGATCCGGCCCATCACCGCAGCGGCGTAGCCCGAGCCGGCGCCGATCTCGAGCACCCGGGCGCCCGGCGCCACGCCGGCCGCCTCGATCATCAGAGCGACGATATAGGGTTGGGAGATGGTCTGTCCGGCCTCGATCGGAAGCGGCGAATCGTCGTAGGCGAGATGGGCGAGGTCCGGCGCGACGAATTCGTGACGGGGGACCTCGCGCATCGCCGCAAGCACGAGCGGATCGCGGATCCCGCGGCCGGCGATCTGCCGCTCGACCATCCGGTTTCGGGCCGCGGTGAAGTCGGGCATTCGGGCCTCCGCTTCGCCGGCTCAACCGGCGGCGGCTCAAGCCGTTCCGAATTGGGGCGCCGGGCGCCTCGACAGGCCCCTCGGCGAGGCGCATAATCGGCTGAAATAACAAAGGGGAACAAAGATGGCGGTGGTGATCGGCGGGAGCGGCAACGACATTTTCGGAGGTTCGTCGGGTCCGGACGAGCTCCATGGCCGCGGCGGCAACGACATATTGTTCGGCGGCGGCGGCATCGATCGCCTCCTCGGCGGAACCGAGGACGACATCCTGTTCGGCGAGGACGGCGACGACATCCTCGCCGGCGACGAAGGCCAGGACATCCTCGACGGCGGCGCCGGCGCGGACAGCCTGAACGGCGGCGACGGCAACGACATCGCGCTCGGCGGCAGCGGCAACGACGCCGTCTCGGGCGGTTCCGGCAACGACATATTGCTCGGCCAGGACGGCAACGACAGCCTCTCCGGCGGCGCCGGCCTCGACATAGTCGACGGCGGCTCGGGCGCCGACCGGCTGAACGGGGGCGCCGGCCGCGACATCCTCGTCGGCGGCGCGGGCGCCGACCGCTTCGGCTTCGGCGGCCCGCTCAGCGCCTCGACCAACGTCGACACGATCGGCGACTTCTCGACCGTCGAGGATCGCATCGAGCTCGACAATGCGATCTTCGCGAGGCTGAGGGAAGGCGGCCTTCCGGCCTCGGCCTTCGTCACCGGGACGTCGGCGCGCGATTCCAGCGACCGGGTCATCTACGACCGCGGCACCGGCAATCTCTACTTCGACTCCGACGGCAGCGGCGCGAGCGCGAAGATCCTGTTCGCCGTCCTGTCGAACAAGCCGGCGCTCGATGCCGGCGATTTCATCGTCGTGTGAGACCGGCCCGCACGGCCGGCCGGCGAGTCAGCGGCGGCGGCGCCGCGGTTCGGCCGGGAGGCAGGGAGAGCTGAACGAAGGCCGCGGCGGGTTGCCCCGCCGCGGCGTGCTTTCGGCCGACGCCGACGTTCAGACGGTGGGATCGTCCTTGCTGTCCTCGCCGAGATCCTCGTCGCCCTGCTGGCGCTGAGCCTGTTCCTTGTTCTGGAACTGCTGCTGTCCGCCCTCGGCGCCCGTCAAGGCGTCCTGCTTGTCCTGGCCGAATTGCTGCTTGTCCTGGCCGAACTGCTGCTTGTCCTGACCGAACTGCTGCTTGTCCAGGCCGAAGGACTGGTCCTTGCCCTGACCCTTTTCGCCGTCGAACTGGCCGAAGGCGGGCTTCTCGCCCTTCTCGTCCTGGCCGAGATCGTCCTGGCGCTGGTTCTTGTCAAACTCACCCATGATCGGATCCTTCACTGCGGGAAGGCGTCGCCGGCACCTGCGCCGTCGCTCGCCTGGGGAGATAACCCAGGTTAAAAAGGGCAGTTCCGCGGCCCGTCGCTCAGATGAGACCGGCGAGCGGACTGGACGGATCGGCGTAGCGCCGCTGGCCCATCCGACCGGCGAGATAGGCCAGGCGCCCGCCGGCAACGGCCAGCCTCATCGCCCTCGCCATCGTCACCGGATCCTTCGCCTCGGCGATGGCGGTGTTCATCAGCACGCCGTCGCAGCCCAGCTCCATGGCCACGCTCGCATCCGACGCGGTCCCGACCCCGGCATCGACCAGGACCGGCACCTTGGCGCCCTCGACGATCAGCCTGATCGTCACCCGGTTCTGGATGCCGAGGCCGGAGCCGATCGGAGCGCCGAGCGGCATGATCGCCACCGCGCCGGCCTCTTCGAGCTGCCTGGCGGCGATCGGGTCGTCGACGCAATAGACCATCGGCTTGAAGTCTTCCCGGACCAGCGTCTCGGTCGCCCGCAGGGTCTCGCGCATGTCGGGGTAGAGCGTCTTCGCTTCGCCCAGCACCTCGAGCTTGACCAGGTCCCAGCCGCCGGCCTCGCGCGCCAGCCGCAGAGTCCGCACCGCCTCGTCGGCGGTGAAGCAGCCGGCGGTGTTGGGCAGGTAGGTGATTTTCGCCGGGTCGATATGGTCCATCAGCATCGGCTGCTTCGGGTCCGAGATGTTGACCCGCCGCACCGCCACCGTGACGATCTCCGCGCCCGACGCCGCGACCGCCGCCGCATTCTGAGCGAAATCCCTATATTTGCCGGTGCCGACGATCAGCCGCGAGCGGAAGGTGCGGCCGGCGACCGTCCAGCTGTCCTCCACCGCCGCGGTGGGCGCCGCTCCTGGGCCTTCTCGATTCACGCTCCGGTTTCCGCTCGCTGAAAGGATCGCCCCGGATATAGTCGCGATCCGGCGCGGCGGAAGCCGTTGCCGGGACAAGGAGGAAGGAAACCGGTGAGCCCGACTCGCGGCCAAGCGCTCCCGGCGCCCCAATCCGGCTGCGACGTTCCCTCCGGGGACGGCGAAAATCGTCGAGCGGCACTGGGTCGGCCCTAAGCGGAACGCGCATCCTCGCGGCGGCGGCCAAGGCGGCCGAGCTTCGCTCCCAACGGTCGCGCCTCGACCTACAAGGAAGGCGCTCGGATCTCACCGAAAACAAGAGTAAGGGGGAGGTCCTGCGGCCGTCCGGTCTTCGGTTACTCGGTTATTCGCACCGGGATATGGGACATATGGCATCCTGATTAGCCAATGGTCCTGCTTTGTGAGGCCGTGACGGCTCCCCGCCGTAGGGCCCGCAAGGCTAGGAAGGGGGCGAAGCCACGGGCACCCCCCCGCGCCCTAGCGGCCTCCCCCCTCAACTTGAATCCCGCGCGAAACCAAGACATATCGGGCGTCAAGAAAGGATTATCTCGATGGCTATCAAGAAGCAACTGCGCGGGAGCGCCGACCTCCGCACGAATGAAAAGAAATGGTCGAAGACGCTGATGGATGCGGGGTGGACCGCGCTGCCGAGCGTCATCATCGAAAACCAGCGCCAGCTCGGGCTCTCGCCGCTCGATCTCAACATCGTGCTCTATCTGGCGAGCAAGTGGTGGACGGCCGAAGGCAAGCCTTATCCGTCCAAAAGCACGATGGCCAAGGCTATGGACGTACACCCGCGCACGATTCAGAAGCACGTCGCCGGGCTTGAGGCCGCGGGCTATATCCGCCGCGAGGAACGGCGCACCGAGGTCGGAAGCAAAACGAATATTTATCACCTCGACGGGCTGATTAAGGCCGCCAAGCCCTTCGCCGAGGAAAAGCTTGCTGAGATGAAGGACAGAGCCGAGCTGGCGAAGCGCAGGCAGAACCGGCGGGGCGCGCCTAAGCTTCGCCTGGTGAAAAGCGAGGACTGATAGGGGTTCCCATGACCGCCCATCTGCAAGCCCCGCCTCCCAAGGTGGCGCCGCGATTGGTCGCTGCGCCTAGAATCCGCCAGCTCTATTGGTGCGATTTCCCGCAAGACGCGCAGCTTCCCGAGTTCTGGAAGCGGCGGCCTGTCGTGATCCTATCATTCAAAAATACGCTTCACGGCGCGGTTACGGTCGTCCCCTGCTCGACGCAGGCCCAACCCGGCAACAAGTGGGCTTTCCCTCTGCAAACCACCGTTGACGGCCGCGCTGCGTGGGCCATCTGCGACAAGTTGACGACCGTCGCCGTCAGCAGGCTCGTCCCTGACAAGGGCGGCATCGCTCGAATTCCCGAGGCCGAGTTTGACGATCTGCTGCGCCTGGTCCTCTCTTGGCTCCCGGTGCCCTCAGCGCCTCCCGCTGCCGTCCCTGCCCCCGCGCCCCAGGAACCTTCCGGGGAGTCAACTATTAGTTGAATCTCCATAATCAGGTGTCTATATGGGGAGCACAGGCGGCCTCCCCCGGGAGTGTCCGTTTCCCGAAAGGGAACTAAGAGCCAAGGCGGTCCAAACGGGCCGCCTTTGGTTTTTCTACCCTCCTGGGCCTTCCCTGCTTCTCAAACAGGCTCGCTCCAGAAGGGTGTCTTGGGCTCTCCGACTGAGGAGCGGCGCAACGGCCGAGTCGAGCCAAACTCACCCGCGAAGCGGGGGCGATCGAGCTTCTTCACCCTCCGCCGACGAAGGTGACGATCTCGAGCTCGTCGCCGTCCTCGACCCGGACCTGGCCGAGCGTCGAGCGCGGCACGATCTCGAGGTTGCGCTCGACCGCGACGCGGGTCGGCTCGAGGCCGAGCTCGAGGGCGAGGCCGGCCAGGGTCAGGCCGCCGCGAACCCGGCGGTGCTCGCCATTCACCCTGATCGAGAGCGTGCCGTCGTCGACCATCGCCTCTGCCTTGCCTTTCTCTTCGCGGACCGGCGTCATATAGGGCGGAGCCATGGCGGCGCCAGTCATCTACGTGCTCAACGGCCCAAATCTCAACCTGCTCGGGCTTCGCGAGCCGGAAATCTACGGCTCCGACACGCTGGACGACATAGCGGCCCGGCTCGAGGACAGGGCGCGGTCGCTCGGCGTGACGCTCGACATCCGGCAGTCCAATCACGAAGGCCATCTGATCGACTGGCTTCAGGAGGCGCGGCTGGCCGGAGCCAAGGCGGTCATCCTCAATGCCGGCGGTTTCTCCCACAATTCCGTCGCCCTGCACGACGCGGTCAAGGCGATCGCGCTGCCGGTGATCGAGGTGCACCTGTCCAATCCGCAGGCGCGCGAAGGCTTCCGAAGGCGCTCGCTGATCGCAGCGGCGGCGGCAGGGACGATCACCGGCTTCGGCGCCCTCGGCTACGAGCTTGCGCTGGACGCGGCGGCGCGTCTCTGACAGGGGCACGGCATCAGGTGAAGGGATTGCGATGAGCGAAGAAACCGGTCCCGAAGAGGCGATGCGGGTCGACACCGACCTGATCCGCCGGCTCGCCGAGCTGCTTTCCGAAAACGGGCTGAGCGAGATCGAGGTCGAGGACGGAGCTCGGCGGATCGTGGTCAAGCGCAAGCTCGCCGCCGCCGCGCCCACCTACGTCCCCGGCCCGGCGGCGCAGGCAGCGAGCGCCGCCCCGGCCCAGCCGGCGGCGCCGGCCGCACCGAGCGCCGAGGAGAATGCGGCGAGCCACCCGGGCACGGTCAGGTCGCCGATGGTCGGAACCGTCTATCTGTCGCCCGAGCCCGGCGCCAGCGCCTTCGTCGCGCCGGGCGCCCGGGTGGAGGAAGGCGACACGTTGCTGATCATCGAAGCGATGAAGGTGATGAACCCGATCGTCGCGCCGAGGGGCGGCACGGTCAAGCAGGTCCTGGTCCAGGATTCGCAGCCGGTCGAGTTCGATCAGCCGCTGGTGATCGTCGAATAATGGCGATCCAGAAGGTCCTGATCGCCAATCGCGGCGAGATCGCGCTTCGAATCCACCGCGCCTGCCACGAAATGGGGATCAGGACCGTCGCCGTCCACTCGACCGCCGACACCGAAGCGATGCACGTCCGCCTGGCCGACGAGGCGATCTGCATCGGCCCGCCGCAGGCGAGCGAATCCTATCTCAACATCCCGGCGATCATCTCGGCCGCCGAGATCAGCCACGCCGACGCTATCCACCCGGGCTACGGCTTCCTCTCCGAGAATGCCCGCTTCGCCGAGATCGTCGAGAGCCACGGAATCGTCTGGATCGGGCCGAAGCCCGAGCATATCCGGGTGATGGGCGACAAGGTCGAAGCCAAGCGCACCGCCGCGAGGCTCGGACTGCCGCTCGTCCCGGGGTCGGACGGACCGGTCGAGGGCCCGGCCGAGGCGCGCCTGGTGGCCGCCGCCACCGGCTATCCGCTCCTCGTCAAGGCGGCTTCGGGCGGCGGCGGGCGAGGCATGAAGATCGTCCGCGGCGAGGAGGAGCTCGACAGCCAGCTGCTGCAGGCCCGCCAGGAAGCCAAGGCGGCGTTCGGCGACGACACCGTCTATATCGAGAAGTATCTCGGCGACCCGAGACACATCGAGTTCCAGATCTTCGGCGACGGCAACGGCCAGGCGATCCATCTCGGCGAGCGCGACTGCTCGCTTCAGCGGCGCCACCAGAAGGTGCTCGAGGAGGCCCCCTCGCCGGTGGTCTCCGCCGAGCGGCGCGACCAGATGGGCGGCCTCGTCGCCAAGGCGATGGCCGACATGGCCTATCGCGGCGCGGGCACGATCGAGTTCCTCTACGAGAAAGGCGAATTCTACTTCATCGAGATGAACACCCGCCTCCAGGTCGAGCATCCGGTGACCGAGGCGATCACCGGCCTCGATCTGGTTCGCGAGCAGATCCGGGTCGCCGAGGGCCACCCGCTCACGCTCCGCCAGCAGGACGTCCAGTTCCGCGGCCACGCCATCGAGTGCCGGATCAACGCGGAGGACCCGAGGACCTTCGCCCCCTCGCCCGGACTGGTGAGGCATTTCCACGCCCCGGGCGGGATGAACGTCCGGGTCGATAGCGGCCTCTATTCGGGCTATCGGGTGCCGCCTTATTACGACAGCATGATCGCCAAGCTGATCGTCTACGGGACGTCGCGGGCCGGAGCGATGCGACGCCTCAGGCGGGCGCTCGAGGAATTCGTCGTCGACGGCATCAAGACCACGATCCCGCTCCACCAGGCCCTGCTCGAGGATCCGGAATTCCAGGCCGGCGACTATACCATCAAATGGCTCGAGGAATGGCTGGCTCGCGAGGCGGTCTAGCGCCGTCCGCAAGGCGGATCGGCCCGGACCGTGGGGTGACGGCGTGAGTCGGACAATGATGCAGGCGAGGGCCGGGAAGGCCGCTCCGCAGGCGTGCCCAGGCAAGGCGCCGCCGCACCGCCTTGCGGCGGCGGTGCAGCCCAAGCTCGCCGTCGCCCGATCCGACGACGCTTTCGAACAGGAGGCGGACCGGATCGCCGATCGGGTGATGGGCATGGCCGAGCCGAAGTCGCAGCCGGACAGCGCCGGTCCGGCCCCGGGCGGGCCGCGCCCTCCCCTCGAAGCGGCTCCGCCGATCCGGCGGCGCGCCGAAAATGCCGGCGCAGCGGCCGAGGCGGGCGATTCCCTCATTTCCGGCCTCGGCTCGGGACGACCGCTGGACTCGGCGCTGCGCCGCTATTTCGAGCCGCGATTCGGGGCGGACTTCAGCCGCGTGCGAATCCATACCGGAATCGCTGCCGACAAGGCCGCGAGGAGCGTCGAAGCGCTGGCCTTCACCTACGGCAACGACGTGGTCTTCCGATCGGATCGCTATTCGCCGGGACCGGGTCAGGGCCGCAGGCTGATCGCCCACGAGCTCGCCCACGTCGTCCAGCAGCGCGGCTCGGGGCCGCGGATCCAGCGTCAGGCCGCCTGCCCGCCCCGCATTGCGGGCGAGGTCGCTCGGTCGCGCACCCCAGGCGGGATCCTTACGACCAACGTCATCCTGAGGCCGATCGTGCGCCAGCTCGACATCGTCGACTTTCCGGTCGAAGGCGCCACCGTGCCTCCCGGAGTCGCCGCGACTCCGGAGTGGCAGCGGGCGATGTCGATGATCGCCGGCGACCCCTCCATGTTCGTCGCGGTGGAGGGGTTCACCGACTGCGCCGGCAGCCACGGCGAGAATGTCGCGATCCGCCGGGACCGCGCTCGGGCGGTCATCGCGCTGATGCCGCCCGCCGTGCAGGCCAAGGTGCTGTTCAACTTCAGCATGTCGACGACGACCTTCCTGGACGTCAATCTGACCGAGGCCGGCCGGGCCGGAAACCGCGCCGTTCGGATCACCTTCAGCTCGGTACCGCCCCGCGGCCAGACCGCCTGCGACATGGCAAGGCCGGCGCAGACCTTCGATCAGTATCTTTTCCTGGTGCGTTGCCTCGAGACGCGCCTTGGCCTGACCGCGGCGGCCGACGCTCCGACGACGCTCTCGGTGCTTCGGCAGATCTATTACGGCTCCGCCTCATGGACCCCGCAGCCCGACGCGACCTGGAACTTCGTCATTCCGGACCGCCCCTGGTCGCCGGGGCGCGATCCCACGCCGGCGCTGCAGGCGCCGCTGATGGCGGCGCTGCAGGCGAGCCAGGACGTGGAGGGCACCGATATCGGCCATATCCTCACCGGGATGGACGCCATGATGCGCCCGGAACAGGTCCTGCTCAGAGCCGGCCCATTCGGCTTGCGGACCAATCTCGCCAACGAGGAATGGGCGACCTGGGCCGGAGACGTCGGCTCGGCCGCGACGAGATGGGCCTTCGACACCTATATGGGCGGGTCAAACCTCAGCCCCGCCGTCTATTTCCAGAACTGGGCCTCGGACGCGGACCTCATCGGCGACATCGACAGCTTCGCCCTTCGCGCCGGAGGAAGCGGCGCGCCCCCGCAAGCGCAGCTCATGGCGAGGATCAACCTCGGCGGTCCATTGTCCGAGACGCTGCTCCAGTATTTCCGGATAACGAGCAGCGCGCTCGGGACGGCGCGGGCGCGTCGCATCGAGAATTTCGTCCAGGCCTATGGCGGCGTTATCCGGGGCCGCCGCCTGGCCAACCGTGCGCTCTTCGTCGCTCGCCTGCGGCCGTCGGTCGAGGAATTCGCCCGCCTGTTCGCCATTCGACGGCTGTTGTCGCCCGGTCCCAATCCGCAACGACCCTCGACCGCGCCTCCCTTCGACAGCTTGCTCGTCGGAGCGATCGACGTCATGACGGAATTGTTCGTGCGGTGGCTCGAAGCGCGCCTCTGAGGCCGGGCCCGTCGCGCCGGCCGCGCACGCCATCTTCGCCGTGAGCGGACGATGAAGGGGTGAAGGATGAAGGCGACGATCTGGCACAATCCGATGTGCGGCACCTCACGCAAGACGCTCCAGATCCTCCGCGACGAGGGGGCCGAGGTGACCGTCGTCGAATATCTCAAGCAGCCGCCCGCCAAGGACGAGCTGAAGCGGCTCTACGAACGCGCCGGGATCAGCCCGCGCGAGGGGCTTCGCGCCAAGGAGCCGCTGGCGGACGATCTCGACCTGGTCGACGGCCCGGTCAGCGACAATGCGATCCTCGACGCCATGGTCGAGAACCCGATCCTGATCGAGCGGCCGCTGGTCGAGACCGAGAAGGGAGTCCGTCTCTGCCGCCCCCAGGACAAGGTCCGCGAGATCCTCTGAACGTAATGGGAAGGTTCACCCCCCTGGCGTAGGATGCCCGATCATGAAGGGCCTCGATCCGGACCTGGTGCTGCGCGCCTATACCATCGGAGTCTTTCCGATGTCCGACAGCCGCGACGCGCCCAACGTCTACTGGGTCGAGCCGCGGCGCCGGGCGATCCTTCCCCTGGACCGCTTTCACCTGTCCAGATCCCTGCGCAAGACCCTCAAGTCGGAGCGGTTCGAGGTCAGCCGCGACCGCGCCTTCGCCGAGGTCGTGAGGCGCTGCGCCGAGCGCGAGGACACCTGGATCAACGCCGAGATCGAGCGCAGCTACAATCTGCTGCACAGCGCCGGCCATGCCCATTCGGTCGAGGTCTGGGAGGACGGGGCGCTGGCCGGCGGCCTCTACGGAGTCCGGCTCGGCGCCGCCTTCTTCGGCGAGAGCATGTTCTCGGCCCGGACCGACGCCTCCAAGGTGGCGCTCGCCTGGCTCGTCGTTCGGATGATCGTCGGCGGCTTCCGGCTGCTCGACTGCCAGTTCATGACCGAGCATCTGCGCCGGCTCGGCGCCGTCGAGATCGAGCAGAAGGCCTATCTGGCGCTGTTGGATTCGGCGCTCGGCGCCGGCGCGGGCGCCTCGGCGGGCGCCGGCGCCGGAGCAGCCGGCGCGGTCGAGTTCGGAGCGCTCGACCGGCTGCTCGCCGGGCGGCCGGCCGGCTCCTCGCCGCCGGGATGGGTCATCGCGCAGCTCTTGGGCCAGACGTCGTAGATCGGGTGCTCGACGACGTTGAGCGACGGAGTCTCCTTGTAGAGCCAGCCGGAGAAGACCCGCCGATACTGGCCCTGGGGATTGCGCACGTCGAGCTGGACGAAGGCGCCGGTCAGCTGCTGCACCTCCCAGGGCGCCGTCGTCTCGCAGGCGCGCAGCCTGACGATGACGTCGCCGACCCGTCCCGCCTGGCCCGGCCGAAGCGTCAGCTCGCGGGAGATGCCGTTGCGCTTGTTGAGCAGCCCGAGCACGGCGACCCGCTGCGCCATGGGCGTCGTCCCGGGCGGCATCCGGGTCACGGTCTGGGGCACGTCGACCGTCTCGATCGTTTCGTTGGCCTCCTCGGCGTTGCGGAGCGGCGCTCCGGTCGGGCCGCAGGCGCCCGAGCCGAGAAGGGCGGCGACGAGGCAGGCTGCACGAAAGCGGGCCATGCCTCAGTCGGGGGTCCAGGCCTGATAGTCGCCGCTCGCCGCCTGCCGCTGCCCGCCCCGCTCGAGGGCGCCCGACGGGCGGTAGGCATGGCGGGTGCCGGTCAGGTTCGCAGTCGCTTCCCTGAGGAATTTGGGCGCCGGCGGAAGCGCCTTGTCGGGCACGTCGTCGATCTGCCGGGTCAGCCAGGCATACCATTCCGGAGGCACCCGGCTGACGTCGTTCGCCCCGTTGTACATCACCCAGCGGCGATCGCCCTTCTTGGCCGTCATGTAGACGTTGCCGAGGCCGTCCTCGCCGACCTTGCGGCCGTTGCGCCAGCTGAACAGGGCGGTGCCGAGGGTCGCGCCTTCCCACCAGGTGAAGAGATTCTTGAGCAGGCCCATGGCGGCTCCCGCCTAGCGCCGATGCGAGGGACCGTGCAAGCCTCGCTAGTGTGCTGGATTTGAAGTTCGCCTGCTTATCGGGGCACGCTCGGAGCGAACTTCAAATCCAAGTAGGCACACCAGATTCTATAGGGTTGCTGGTGTGGCTGAAGATTCGGAAATTCGCTTCGGCGCGCGTCCAAAGAAAGGCGAATTTCCGAATCGCCACGCTAGCCGGGCCAGCTGACCAGGTCGCCCTCGCTGATGCCGAGCTCGGCGGCACGCCCGCCGCGCAGCTCGAGCACCGCCCCCACCGGCTCGCCGGACGAGACCGACTCCTCGGAGAGCGGCACCGTGTTCGCCGCGATGCGGGCGATCGTGCCGTCGTCGCGAACGAAGATCATGTCGAGCGGGATCAGCGTGTTGCGCATCCAGAAGCTGGCCGGACGCGGCGGCGCCAGGGGAAAGATCATCCCCTCGTCCGCGCCCAGCCGCTCGCGGAACATGAGCCCCTGCGCCTGCTGGTCGGGGGTTCGGGCGACCTCGACCGAGAAGCGGTGCGTCCGGCCCCCGCTGCGGATGGTCAGCGGGACGACGTCGAGGCCGGAGGCGGCGGCACGAGCGGGGACCGGCTGCGACAGGTTCGACGCCGGCTCGCCGCGGCAGGCGAGCAGCGCCGCCGCGCCGCACAGGACGGCGATGGCCCTCCTCGAGATCAAAGCCCCTCCACCTCCACCGCCAGCGGCCCTTTCCGGCCGACCGCGATTCGCGCCCGGAGCGGCTGGTCGGGCACCAGATCGGACAGCCCGCCGCGACGGACGGTCTCCATGTGGACGAAGATGTCCTTGGTGTCGTCGTCCTCGCGAACGAGGAAGCCGTAGCCGCGAAGCCGGTTGAACCATTTGACCCGGACCGGCTCGAAGCCGCCCGCCTCGTCGAGCAGGGCGGCGGGATCGATGCGGTCGGCGTGTCCGGCCGAGCCGCGGCCGAGATCGGGAACGATCGCGCTGCTGAGGTCGATGCTCAGCACCTTGCGCGCCTGCAGCCCCCGCTCCTGCTCGACGACGAGGCATTCGACGATGGCGCCTTCGGGAAGGCTGCGCCGGTCATGCTCCTTGAGGACGCTGAAGTGGATGAGGATGTCGCCCTTCGCCCCGTCGCTGACGATGAAGCCGAAGCCGCGCGTGGCATCGAACCATTTGACGGTTCCGGTGAGCCTGACCAGGGTCTCCTCGCGCGACTCGTCGTCGCCCGCCGCAGGAACGGGCGTAGATCCGGCATCCATCTCCTCACGCGACATAATCAACAGCCGATCCACCATGGGCGCCGGTAGGAGTATCATGGATTCGCCGATTGTGAACCATCCCCGTTCACGCCTCGTCCGGCTCCGGGATTTCGCCCGGCGGGGCATAAGCCACGCGCCGCGCCAGGTCCGGCGGGTGACCGGCGCGAAGCAGGATGGCGAGCGCCTTCTGCGCGGCCGCGCGATCCGGGATGCCGCTTGCGAACGGTCCGATCCTGCGCCGTTCGGCGAGACGAAGCGCCGATTGCCAGGCCTCGCCGCGCACGCTCCGCCGCGCCGGCAGGGAATCCTCCTCCTCGATCCCGGCGGCGCGAAGCGCTTCGCGGATCCGGCGCTCGCCATAGCCGCGGCCGGCGAGCGCCGCCGCGCGCGCCGCGGCGAAAGCGCGGTCGTCGACATAGCCGAGCGAGCCGGCGCGCCCGACGATCCGCTCGATCGGCGGCGCCTCCGAGCCGCTCCACCCCCGCTCGCGCAGCTTTCGCTCGAGATAGCGGGCGAGCTTCGAACGAGTCGTCGCGTACCTCGCGACATAGAAGAGGGCGAGCGCCTCGAGGGCGGCCGCGTCGAGCGGCGGACGATCCCTGCTGTTACGGCGGCGTTCCACCGCCATGTTTGTGCCACAGTCGAGCCGGAATATGAACGCGCGGCGCCTCCCAGGCGCGGCTTCGAGTTCAAGCGTGCGAGCGGTGCACCGGCGAGGAATGAGGATCGACACCCACGTGGCCGAAATCCGGGAAGCCGACGACAGAATTGCCTCGACAAGCCCAGACCCGGCGGTGCCGACTCCGACGGCGGACGCCCTGCCCCGCCGGTTCGCCGATTTCGACACCCTCGGCGAGGCGCTCGATTATGCCGCCGGCGGCGTGCGCGGCCTCAACTTCCACGACGCCAGGGGACGGCTGACCCGGGCCTACGCCTTTCGCGAGCTTCGCGAGGACGCCCTCGCTTGCGCCTACCGCCTGATCGCCGAGGGGGTCGGGCCGCGCGACCGGATCGCCCTCGTCGCCGAGACGGGTCCGGAATTCGCGGCGCTCTTCTTCGGCGCCGTCTATGCGGGCGCCTGGCCGGTGCCGCTGCCTTTGCCCACCTCGTTCGGCGGGCGCGACAGCTATGTCCAGCAGCTCGCGGTCCAGCTGCGCAGCGCCGATCCCAAGTTCCTCCTCTTCCCGCGCGAGCTCGCGGCGATGGCGGGCGCCGCGGCCGAGGCGGCCCGGGTCGAGGCCGTCGTCTGGGAAGAATTCATGAACCGGCCGGCACCGGCCGTGCGCCTGCCCCGGCCGTCGCCCGACGAGGTCGGCTATCTCCAATATTCGAGCGGCTCGACCCGTTTCCCGCACGGCGTCGCCGTCACCCATCGCGGCCTGCTCACCAACCTCGCCGCGCACGGCCACGGCATGAAGGTGTGCGAGACCGACCGCTGCGTATCCTGGCTGCCCTGGTATCACGACATGGGCCTGGTCGGGTGCCTGCTCTCCCCGATCGCCAACCAGGTCTCGACCGATTACCTCAAGACCGAGGACTTCGCCCGCCGACCGCTCGCCTGGCTCGACCTGATCAGCCGCAACCGCGGCACCACGGTGAGCTACTCGCCCACTTTCGGCTACGACATCTGCGCCCGCCGCGTCTCCAGCCAGATGCATGTCGCCGAGCGCTTCGACCTGTCGCGCTGGCGACTGGCCGGCAACGGCGCGGACATGATCCGGCCCGACGTCATGCAGGCCTTCGTCGACGCCTTCCACCAAGCCGGCTTCAGCGCGCGCAGCTTCCTTCCCAGCTACGGCCTCGCCGAGGCGACCCTGGCGGTCTCGCTGATGCCGCCGGGCGAGGGGATCGTCGTCGAGATGGTCGAGGAGACCCTTCTCGCCGGGGGCGGCCCCGGCGATCGCGACCGCCCCCAGCGCTATCGAGCGGTGGTCAATTGCGGCAAGCCCGTCCGGCAGATGGAGGTCGCGATACGCGGCGACGACGGCAGCCGCCTCGGCGAGCGCGAGATCGGCCGGGTCCATTGCCGCGGCCCCTCGGTGATGATCGGCTATTTCCGCGACGAGCAGGCGACCGCCGCCTGCCTCGATGCCGACGGCTGGCTCGACACCGGCGACATGGGCTATCTGTCCGACGGCTATCTCTACATCGTCGGCCGGGCCAAGGACATGATCATCATCAACGGCAAGAACCACTGGCCGCAGGACATCGAGTGGGCCGTGGAGCAGCTGCCCGGCTTCAAGGCCGGCGACATCGCCGCTTTCTCGATCACGACTCCGGGCGGCGAGGAGACCCCGGCGGTGCTGGTCCAGTGCCGCACCTCGGACGCCGACGAACGAGGCCGGCTGCGCGACACGATCCGCGAGCGGGTCCGCGCGATCACCGGGATCAACTGCGTCGTCGAGCTGGTGCCGCCGCGGTCGCTGCCGCGCACCAGTTCCGGCAAGCTGTCGCGGGCCAAGGCGCGCAACCTCTATCTTTCCGGCGAGATCCAGACCTACGACATCGCCGCCTGACCCGGAAAAGCCGAAAGCTTCCCAAGGGTTCGACGCCCGAGGCAGTCCTGCCCGTCGGCCTGAATCGCCTTGCGCCGCCGGTGGGGCAGAGCTAGGACCGGGCCGCTCTGGGTCCTAGGAGTGTAGCTCAGCTGGTAGAGCATCGGTCTCCAAAACCGAGGGCCGGGGGTTCGAATCCCTCCACTCCTGCCAACTTCGCCCGAGCCTCAGGCTATCCGCTCGCCGGACGAGGCTTCGCCCGCCGCCGGCACGGCCCGGCTTGCTTCGGCGCCGCCGCGTCGCTAGATAGCCGTCAATCCGAGAGCGTGGAGGGCAGCGCCGGTCCCACGGGCCCGGCCCGCGGACGTTGCTTGCCGCTCGATCTCACTGGCGCGAATGGGTGAACAAGGTGGCGAGAGTCAATCCCGGCGAATTCCTCCGGCAGGTCCGCGCCGAGACCGCGAAGATCGTCTGGCCGACCAAGCGCGAGACGATGATGACCGCCCTGATGGTGGTGATCATGACGGCCATCCTGGCCCTGTTCTTCTTCGGCATCGATTCGGCGTTCAGCTCGATCGTCCAGGCCCTGCTCGGCCTGCTCGGCTGAAGCTGATATGGGCGACACGACAGAGCTTCAAAGGCAGACGCAAACCATGTCCCGCTGGTACATCATCCACGCTTATTCGGGCTTCGAGAACAAGGTCCGCGACGCGATCATGGCGGAGGCCACCCGGCTCGGCCTGCTTCCCCTCGTCGAGGCGGTCGAGGTGCCGACCGAGAAGGTGACCGAGGTCCGCCGCGGCAAGAAGGTGACGAGCGACCGCAAGTTCTTTCCCGGCTACGTCCTCGCCAAGCTCCAGATGAACGACGACGTCTATCACCTCGTCAAGAACACGCCCAAGGTGACCGGCTTCCTCGGCAGCTCGGGCAAGCCCCAGCCCATCTCCGACGCCGAGGCGGCTCGGATCCTCAACACCAAGGACGAGGCCGCGGCGGCCGCGCCCAAGCAGAAGATCAGCGTCGACTACGAGATAGGCGACAACGTCAAGGTGCTCGACGGCCCCTTCGCCAGCTTCAACGGAATGGTCGAGGAGCTCGATTTCGACCGTGGCCGGGTCAAGGTCGGAGTCTCGATCTTCGGCCGGGCCACGCCCGTCGAGCTCGAATTCGAGCAGGTCGAACGCGTCAAATAGGCCCGGCCGCGCAATGGCTCGCGGCCTCGCGGTCCGGCCCTTCCAGCCGGACGACCTCCCCTCCCTTCAGCGCATTCGCGCCGCCGCTTTCGCTCCGGTCTTCGCCTCGTTCCGCGCCCTCGTCGGCGGCGAGATTGCGGCGATCGCCTTCGCCGACGCCGACGCCGAGCAGGCGCGGCTGCTCGAGGGCATCGCCGCCCGCGATTCCGGCCATCGATTGCGGATCGCCGCCGTCGACGGAATGCCCGTCGGCTTCGTCGCCTTCACCGTGGACCCGGCCTCGCGCACCGGCGAGATCGGGCTGAACGCCGTCCATCCCGATTTCGCCGGCCGCGGCATCGGCACTCGCCTGTACGAAGAGGCGTTGGCGGAGATGAAGACGCTCGGCGCGGCGCTCGCCACCGTCGGCACCGGCGGCGACCCGAGCCATGCGCCGGCGCGGCGCGCCTACGCCAAAGCCGGCTTCGGGCCGGGGGTTCCGTCCGTCCACCTCTACAGGCTGCTTTGAGACCGCCGTCCCGCGGCGCGCTTCGAACGCCGCCGGAAGGTGGGCGCTAGGCCACTTCGTCGGTGTCGACGAGCAGCCAGTTGGGATCCTGGCTGCCGAGCGTTCGGCGGAAGGTCCACACGTCGTGGGTCGGGATGGCGTCGCTCATCGACCCGGCGACGACCTCGCCTTCGGCGTTGCGGGTGACGGCGACGACGAACGCGTCGAAGCGGACGTCGACCTCGGCCGTGCGGCCGTCGAGCCGGGCATTCTCGATCGCCGCCCGCTCGATCGCGACCAGCCGGTTGTCAAGCTTGTGGCCGACCGCCTCGCGCTCGTCGATGGCGGCCTCGAAGGCGCCGCGGACGTCGTCGTTGGTCAAGAAGGCAAGCTGCGCCCGGTCGCCGCGCCAGAAGGCTTCGAGCACCATTCGATAGGCTTCCTGAGCGCCCTCGAGGAAGCGGGCGACGTCGAAGCCCGCATCGGCCGCGATGATCGCCCTGATCCCCGCGGCGGCGCCTTCGTCGAAGGCCAGGCCGCTCGGCTCGGCGGCGCCCGCCTTGGTCTCCGGCGTGGCCGTTGTCGGCTCCGGTCCGGGAGTGGCCTCGGGCCGGGTCACCGGGCGCTGCTCGTGGCCGGTCCGCTGGCCGAGCACGGCATAGAGCCGAAGCCCGACGAACAACGCGATCATGGCCAGCAGCACGATTCCGACGGTCAAGTCCATTCTCCTTGGCGCCTCCTACATAGGCGCGAACAGGGTTCGATTCAAATGGGCTTTCCCGCAACGAATGACGGTGGCGGATGTTGCGCCTCCCGCGGCTGGCTGCTACCCGCCCGCACGAGCCGCCGCACCCGTTTGGACCGGCCGCCACGCGCGACATTTTCCACAGCAGTTTCGAGGATTTGAAGAGATGGCCGAACAACAGGGCGCCAACGGCGGGGGAGAAACGGCGGCCGCTGGCGATGCCATGCCGCAGATCGGGGTGATCGCCCAATATGTGAAGGACCTGTCGTTCGAGAATCCGAACGCTCCGGCCGTCTATCAATGGCAGGGCCAGCCGCAGATGGACGTTCAGTTCAACATCGGCTCGAGCAGCGTCGGCCAGGACCTGCACGAGGTCGCGCTCAAGATCGACATCGCGGCCAAGGCCGATGAGGGCACCGCCTTCCAGCTCGAGCTGCTCTATGGCGGCCTGTTCGCGGTCCGCAACCTGCCGGTCGAGCAGCTGCAGCCCTTCCTCCTCGCCGAGGCGCCGCGGATCCTGTTCCCCTTCGCGCGGCGCATCATCGCCGACGCCACCGTCGACGCGGGCTTTCCCCCGCTGCTGCTCGATCCCATCGACTTCGCCAGCCTCTACATGCAGCGGGCCGCCCAGCAGCAGGCCGAAGCGACGGGCGGGCAGGCCGGAGACGTGACTGGCCAGGCCTGATAGTCGAGGCGGCGGCGGAGGCGCTGCGATGAGCCTCATCAGGGCGACGGGAACGATCGGCGGCTTCACCATGGTGAGCCGGATCGCCGGCTTCGCGCGCGACATGATCCTGGCCCGCATCCTCGGCCCCGGGGTCGCCTCCGATTCCTTCCTGCTGGCCTTCACGCTGCCCAACATCTTCCGGCGGCTGTTCGCGGAAGGCGCCTTCTCGGCGGCCTTCGTCCCCATGTTCAGCCGGCGCCTCCACGGCGAAGGGGGCCGGGAATCGGCCGAGGAGTTCAGCAGCCACGTCCTGTCGGTCTTCATCCCGCTGCTGATCGGCTTCACGGCCTTGTTCGAGCTCCTCATGCCGGGCGTCATCTGGCTGATGGCGAGCGAGTATCAGGACATTCCCGGCAAGTTCGAGCTTTCGGTG
The DNA here is from genome assembly GCA_035563315.1 of Allosphingosinicella sp. GTDB lineage: Bacteria > Pseudomonadota > Alphaproteobacteria > Sphingomonadales > Sphingomonadaceae > Allosphingosinicella. The sequence goes on from DATMVG010000012.1 coordinate 24,334, forward strand.
GCGCTGTCGAGGATCACCTTCCCCTACATCATCCTGATCAGCCTGGTGTCGCTGCTCGCGGGGATCATGAACTCGCTTTCGCGCTTCGCGCCCGGCGCGTCCTTCCCGATCTTCCTCAACCTCGTCCTGATCGTCGCGCTTTTCGTCGGCGACCGCTTGCGCGGCGGCACCGGGGACGATGAGGTCGTCGCCTTCACCCTCGCCTGGGGAGTCGCGGCGGGCGGGCTCATCCAGCTGCTGTGGATGGTCTTCTGGATCAGGAAGGCGCGCATCCGCCTCGCGATCCACCGGCCGAAGCTCACTCCGGAGGTCAAGGAGCTCGGCATCATCATCCTGCCGGCGGTGTTCGGCGCCGGGGTCTACCAGATCAACCAGCTCGTCCAGCTCTTCTTCGTGACCCGGCTGCCGAACGGGTCGCTCAGCTATCTGAACTTCGCCGACCGGCTGAACCAGCTTCCGCTCGGGATCATCGGCATCGCCTTGGGCACGGCCATCCTGCCGACCTTGTCGCGCTTCATCGGGTCGAACAACAAGGAAGGCGCCGACCGGCTCCAGTCGGACGCCATCGAGTTCGCCATGCTTCTCACCCTGCCGGCCGCGGCGGCCCTGGCCGTGTGCGCGGGGCCGTTCGTCACCGCCTTCTTCCAGGGGGGCCGGTTCAACGCCGCCGACGCCGCCATCACCGCGAACGTCATGCTGGCGCTCGTCGCCGGGCTGCCCGCCTACGTCCTCATCAAGGTGCTCACCCCCGCTTATTTCTCGCGCAAGGACACCAAGACCCCCGTCTATGCCGCGGCGGCGGCGCTGATCCTGTTCGTGGTCTTCAACATCCTGTTCGTCGACCGCTTCGGGATCGTCGGGCTGGCGAGCGCGACGGCCCTGGGCGGCTGGCTCAACACATTGCTGCTCTACGCCATCCTGGTCAGGCGCGACCACTACCGGATCGACCCGAAGCTGGGCGGCCGGCTGCTTCGCCAGCTCGTCGCCGCTGCCGCGATGGTCGCCGGCCTGCTGCTGCTGAGGTCCGAGCTCCAGGACTATTTCGCGGGCTCGATCGCCGCCCGAGTCGCCGCGATCGGAGCGCTGGTCATCGGCGGAAGCGTCATCTACTTCGGCACGGCGCTCGCGATCGGCGCGGTCGACAAGGAAAGAATGAAGGCGTGGCGGAGCCGCGAGGCGATGAGCGGATGAGGGTGGTCTCGGGAATCCAGCCGACCGGCAGCCTTCACCTCGGCAATTATCTCGGCGCGATCAGCCGCTGGGCGAAGCTCCAGCACGAGGCCGAATGCCTGATCTTCCTCGCCGACCTCCACGCCATCACCGTCTACAACGACCCGGCCGAGTTGAGGGCCAACGTCAACGGCATGGCTGCGGCCCTGATCGCCTGCGGGATCGATCCGCAAAAGGCGGTCCTGTTCAACCACGCGCGGGTCCCGGCCCACCCGGAAATGGCCTGGATCCTGAGCTGCACGGCGCGGATCGGCTGGCTCAACCGGATGACCCAGTTCAAGGAGAAATCGGGCAAGAACCGCGAGGGCGCGAGCGTCGGCCTGTACGCCTATCCGGTGCTTCAGGCCGCCGACGTCCTGCTCTACCAGGCGACCCACGTCCCCGTCGGCGAGGACCAGAAGCAGCATATCGAGCTGATCCGCGACATCGCCACCAAGTTCAACACCGATTACGGGGTGGACCTGTTCACCCTTCCCGAACCGCATATCGGCGAGACCGCGGCGCGGATCATGTCGCTCCGGGACGGCAACGCCAAGATGTCCAAGTCCGACCCGTCCGACCTCAGCCGGATCAACCTCACCGACGACGACGACGCCATCGCCCTCAAGATCCGCAAGGCCAAGACCGACCCCGAGCCGCTGCCCGACTCTCTCGAGGAGTTGTCGAACCGCCCCGAAGCCCTCAATCTCGTCACCATCTACGCCGCCCTCACCGACCGGACCCCGCAATCGGTGGTCGAGCATTTCGCCGGCCAGGGCTTCGGCGCCTTCAAGCCGGCGCTGGCCGACCTCCTCATCGAAACCCTCGCCCCCATCCGCGCCCGCCTCCAGGAATTCGAGGCCGATCCGGCGGCGCTCGAGGCGATCCTGGTCAAGGGCTCGGAGAAGGCCGCGGCGCTGGCCGCGCCGACGCTCGAAAGTGCCTATCGGGCGCTGGGCCTGCCGCGTTAAAATCCGGCGAATGCCGGGGTCCAGCGGCAGCGTCGGAACTGGGCCCCGGCCTTTGCCGGGGGACGATTCTATCGAGGCCGAACTTGCTCTAGCCGCCGAGCGCTCTTGACAGGATGCGGACCGCTTCAAATTGAGTCCCAAGCCTTTTGTGTGTATCATTACCGCCGGAGATACACATGCGCACCAATATCGTGATCGATGACTCGCTGATGGCCGAGGCGATGAAGGCGACCGGGGCCGCCACCAAGCGTGAGGCGGTGGAGCTGGGGCTCAAGGCCTTGGTGCGGCTGCGCCGGCAACACGGCCTGCGCGCCTATCGCGGCAAGCTCGCCTGGCGCGGCGATCTCGAGGCGATGCGCACCGACCGCTCGTGATCTTCGTCGATTCGAGCGTTTGGATCGATTTTTTCCGGGGTGCCGCCACGCCCGAGGCCGACCGGCTGGACGCCCTGCTGGGCGAGGCGGAGCTGGTGGTCGGCGATGTGGTGCTGGCGGAGGTGCTGCAGGGGCTCGACACGGAGCGGGACTTCCGCACCGCGCTCCGCCTGTTCGACACGCTCGACCTCGTCGAGGTCGGTGGACGCGACACCGCAATCGAAGCCGCACGCAATTTCCGCCGGCTGCGGGCCGAGGGGGTCACCGTGCGCAAGACGATCGATACGCTGATCGCCACCCATTGCATCCGGCATGGCTTGGCGCTGCTGTACAGCGACCGGGACTTCGATCCGTTCGTCAAGCATCTCGGCCTGAAGTCGGCAATGGACTGAAACATAGGGGACGGCCCCTCTTTTCCATCGCCGCCATTTTCCGTGCGAAAGTTGGAATCCCTTCCCTCCTCGGATCGCAGCGACTGTAGCTCCAGCTTGGAAAGGCCTTCCAAATCGGGTAGAAGTTCGCTATATGTTCGCCATGACTCCGGACGCGACTCGGACGAGCGGCGGCACCGCCCACGCCGGCGCGGCTGGTCTGCCGCCGCTGCGGACACGGGCGCCTGCTCGGCGACGCTGCTGCGGGCCGTCCGCCACGGAGGCTGGTCGCTCGTCTCGGCAGGTGCGCGCCCTTGGCTCTGATCCGCTGCCTTCCGGTCTGGTTTTCGCGGGCACTCTGCGTCACCTTCGCGACTTTCGGCCGGTGCCGTCTGATCCCGTCCAGGCGTCCACTTCGTCCACTTCGCTCTCGCCAAAGCCTGTCCAGGCGTCCACTTCGTCCACTTCGCTCGCGCCAAAGCCTGTCCAGGCGTCCACTTCGTCCACT
>DATMVG010000013.1:0-14941 GCA_035563315.1 Allosphingosinicella sp.
CGCTGTCGGGCGGGACGATCTTGCCGGGCGGCGGCAGGGTCGGCGCCTCGCCGCCGGTGAGGCGGAACAGGGCGCGATCCTCGGCCGTGAAGCCGCGAGTCCAGACGACCAGGCCGAAGGTGACGAGGACGAACGGGATTCCGAAGGTCAGCTCCGCCCACTGATATCCTGCCGGCAGCATGGTGAAGGCCCAGCCGACGACGCTCGCGGCCGCCGCCGCCCAGATCAGCGACCAGCGCCAGCCTTGCACGCGCTCGCCGAGCAGCTTGCCGAGCAGGTTGGACTTGAGCACCGACGCCAAAGCGAGCGCCAGCGCCAGCGCCAGCGCGGCCCCCGCCGCCTGGAACGCCTGGCGGGTCTGCTCGTCGGCGGGCCAGCGAAGCTCGTCGAGGCCGACGATGAAGGCCAGGGTCAGCGCCGCCTGGGTCGCGAGCATCACCAGCGAGACGAGCAGGTTGCGGTGCCGAGCGACATAGACGAGGGCCGCCTCCGACACGGCCGCGGTGGCGGCGACGACCTCGGCGGCGAGCAGGAAGGCGAGCGCCGCCGTGCCACCGACGAATTCGGGCCCGATCACGCCCATCACCGCCTCGCCGGGGATTCCGAGGCAGAGGGCGACCCCGCCTTGCGCGGCGATGATCCAGAAGCCGACCTGGCGCACCTGGCGGGCGACCGCGGCCTTGTCCCCTTCCGACAGTTTCTGGGTGATCACCGGAGCGAGGATCGGATCGAAGCTCGTCTTCAGCTTCTGCGGCAGCGACGCGACCTGCTGGGCGACATAATAGACGCCGACATAATAAGGGGCGACGAACAGGCCGAGGATGGCGATGTCGAGCCGGCGCGACACCCATTCGATCGCGTCGGCGGCGGCGAGCGGCATGTTCTGCCGAGCGACCCAGAGCAGCTCGGCGGGTTTCGGCTTCCAGCCGCGCGGCAGGCCGTAGCTTCGGTAGAGGCGCCACAAGGCGGTGGCGAGGCCGGCCGCGATCGAGATGACGTAGGCGATGATCAGGCCGTCGCGCGAGGAGAGATAGACCATCGCCCCGGCGGCGATGCTGATCGTCCACGGCTCGACGATCGCCCTGACCTGGACGGTGGAGGCGACGTCGTGGCGGTAGGCGAGCGCGGCCAGCGCGACGTCGGCCCCGGCGATGCCGAAGATGACCAGCGGCAGCAGCCAGTCGGCGCCATAGACCTCGCCGTTCGGGAACATGGCCTGCGGAAACAACATCAGCACGGCGCTCGCGGCGGCCGAGGCGATGAAGGCGGCGAGCATCCCGTCGGCGACGACACAGACGTGGGGCTGGTCGGTCGCCGCCAGCCGCTGGGCGAGACCGCGCTTCAGCCCCAAAGTGGCGAGCTGGGCGGCGAATTCGATGACGATGACCGCATAAGCGAAGCGGCCGAGCAGCTCGGGGCCATATTCCCGCCCGGCGATGAACAGGAAGGGCAGCCGCGCCGCCAGTCGAAGCACGAAGCCCAGGAAGTTGGTTCGGCCGCCCCGCGCCAGCGCGGCGATGTCGTCGCCCGGCGCGGCCTTCGCCTCGCTCAATGCGCGGCGCCCCAGTTCGGCCCGGTGCCGATGTCGACGCCGAGCGGCACGCTCAGCTTCACCGCCGGTTCGGCGGCGCCCGCCATGACCCGCCGGATCAGCTCGGCGGCGGGCTCGACCTCCTCTTCGGGCACTTCGAAGACGAGCTCGTCATGGACCTGCATCAGCATCCGGACGCGAGTCAGTCCGGCCGCCTCCAGCTCGGGATAGATGCGGACCATGGCGCGCTTGATGATGTCGGCGCTGGTGCCCTGGATGGGCGCGTTGATCGCGGCTCGCTCGGCGCCCTGCCGCTCGCCCTGGTTGTGCGACTTGATGCGCGGGAAATGGGTCTTGCGGCCGAACAGGGTGGTGGTGAAGCCGGTCTCGCGGGCCTGGGCGAGGGTGTCGCCGATATAGGTGCGGATGCCGGGGAAGCGCTCGAAATAGCGGTCGATGATCGCCTGGGCCTCGTCGGCGGTCACTCCGAGCCGGCCCGCCAGCCCCCAGCGCGATATGCCGTAGAGGATGGCGAAGTTGATCGTCTTGGCGCTCCCCCTGGTGTCGCGGTTGACCTCGCCGAACAGCTCCTGGGCGGTGAGGTTGTGGATGTCGGCGCCCTCCATGAACGCCTGGCGCAATTGCGGGACGTCGGCGATGTGCGCGGCGAGCCGAAGCTCGATCTGGCTGTAGTCGGCCGACATGACGACATAGCCCGGCTCGGCGATGAAGGCGTCGCGGATGCGCCGCCCGATCTCGGTTCGGATCGGGATGTTCATCAGATTGGGATCGGTCGAGGCGAGCCGGCCGGTCTGGGCGCCCGACAGGCTGTAGCTGGTGTGGACCCGGCCGGTCTCCTTGTTGATCTGTTCCTGGAGTGCGTCGGTATAGGTGCTCTTGAGCTTGGTCAGCTGGCGCCAGTCGAGCACGAGGCGGGCGATCGGGACGCCTTCGCGCGACAGCCGCTCGAGCTCGGTCACGTCGGTCGACCAGGTCCCCGACTTGCCCCGACGTCCGCCCTTCAGCCCCATTTGACCGAACAGCACCTCGCCGAGCTGCTGCGGGCTTCCGATCGTGAAGCGGCACCCGGCCTCGCCGCAAATCCGCTCCTCGAGCTCGGCGATCTGGACGTTGAACTCGGCCGACAGCGTCTTCAGCTCGGCCACGTCGACCTTGACTCCGTCGCTCTCCATGCGCCCGACCACCTCGACCAGCGGCCGGTCGACCATCTGATAGACCCGGGTGACCCGCTCGAACGGCATGCGGTTGCGGAAGCGGGTCCACAGCCGGAGCGTCACGTCGGCGTCCTCGGCGGCATATTCGGTGGCCCGGTCGATCGGCACCTTGTCGAAGCTGATCTGCTTCTGGCCGGTGCCGCACAGCTCCTTGTAGGTCAGGCAGTCGTGGTCGAGATGCTTCTTGGCGAGGTCGTCCATGGCGTGGCTGTTGAGGCCGCCGGCGTCGAGGTTGAAGCTCATCACCAGGGTGTCGTCATAGGGCGCGACCCGGATTCCGCGGCGGGCGAACACGACCCAGTCGAACTTGAGATTGTGGCCGACCTTGAGCACGGCCGGGTCCTCGAGCAGCGGCTTGAGCCGGGCCAGCGCAAGCTCGCTCGCCAGCTGGTCCGGCCGCTCCGAGAGCAGATCGTGGCCGCCATGTTCGAGCGGGATGTAGCAGGCCTTGCCGCATTCGGTGGCGAGGCTGACCCCGACCAGCTTCGCGGTGACGCAGTCGCGGCCGTCGGTCTCGGTGTCGACCGCCACCAGCCCGTTCGCGCTTGCCTCCGCGATCCAGCGATCGAGCGCCGCCTCGTCGGTCACCGTCTCGTAGGCGGAGCGGTCGATCTTCGGCTCGGGCCGGACCTCGGCCTGGGTCGGGATTCGCGCCGGCGACGGCGCCGCCTGCATCTGTGCGCCGAGCCGGGCGAGCAGCGTCCGGAAGCCCTGCTCCTGGAGGAACTCGCGCAGCGGCTCTTCCGGAATGCCCTTGATCGCCAGCGCGTCGAGCGGCTCGGGCAAAGGCGCGTCGCAGACCAGACGGACCAGCTCGCGCGACAGGCGCGCCGCCTCGGCATGCTCGATCAGGTTCTGCTTGAGCTTCGGCTTGGCGATCTCCTCGGCATGGGCGAGCACGTTCTCGACGTCGCCATATTGCTGGATCAGCTGGGACGCCGTCTTCGGCCCGATGCCCGGCACGCCCGGCACGTTGTCGACGCTGTCGCCCATCAGCGCGAGGACGTCGCCCAGCTGCTCGGGCGGAACTCCGAATTTCTCGATAACGTAGTCGCGGTCGATGCGGCGGTCGTTCATCGTGTCCAGCATGTCGAGGCCGCCATGGTGCTCCGCGGGGGGCTCGATCAGCTGCATCAGGTCCTTGTCCGAGCTGACGATGGTGACCTTCCAGCCCTGCTCCAGGGCCGCCCTCGAATAGCAGGCGATGATGTCGTCGGCCTCGAGCCCGTCCTGCTCGACGCAGGGGATGGAGAAGGCCCGGGTGGCGTCGCGGATCAGCGGGAATTGCGGAACCAGCTCGGGCGGCGGCGGCGGCCGGTTGGCCTTGTAGCCGTCGTACATGGCGTTGCGGAACGTGCTCTCCGAGGCGTCGAGGATGACGGCGAGGTGGGTCGGGCCGTCCTGCTTGTTGAGCCCGTCGGCCAGCTTCCAGAGCATCGTGGTATAGCCGTAGACGGCGCCGACGTTGAGGCCGTGGCGGTTGGTCAGCGGCGGCAGCCGGTGGAAGGCGCGGAAAATATAGCTCGATCCGTCGACGAGATAGAGGTGTTGGGAGGGCATGGTGAAGCGTCTAGCTTACTCCCTCCCGCATGGGGAGAGGGTTGGACCGAGGGGTCCCGGCGTAAGGCTGCGTTCAACCTTGCCGGGCTAGGCAGGCGGCCATGAACCGCCGCACTTTCGTTCTTGCCGGCGCCGCTCTGGCGCTTGTCGGCTGCGCTCCGGCGGCGGTCGGGGCGGCGCCCGCCTTCCAGCCGACCCGCTTCTCGGTCCAGGTGCGCGGCACCGGCCCCGACGTCCTGCTGATCCCCGGCCTCACCTCCGGTCGCGAGGTGTGGAACGCGACGGTGCGCGCCGTGCCGGGCTATCGCTATCACCTGATCCAGGTGGCCGGCTTCGCCGGCGAGCCCGCGCGCGGCAATGCCGAAGGCGCGGTGGTCGCCCCGCTCGCCGAGGAGATCGCGCGCTACATCGAGGAAAATCGCCTCGGCCGCCCGGCGATCGTCGGCCACTCGATGGGCGGGACCCTGGCGATGATGATCGCCGCCCGCCGCCCGGCCGCGGCCGGAAGGGTCATGGTCGTCGACATGCTGCCCCAGCCGGCCGGCCTGTTCGGCGGCAGCGCGGCCGACATGGGGCCCCTGGCCAGCCGCCTGAGGAACATGATCGGGACCCCCGGCGGCCGGCAGCTCTTCGCCTCCTTCATGAGCGCGTTCAGCCCGCCCGAGGCGGCCAATCGCCGAAGCGATCCGGACGTCGTCGGCCGCGCCATGCACGACCTTGCGGGCCTCGATCTGGCGCCGCAATTGCCGCGCATCCGGGCCCCGCTGACGATCGTCTACGGCTCGCCCGATCCGCAGGCGCGCGCCGCGGTCGACCGCACCTTCGCCGCCGCCTTCGCGCCCGCTCGAGGGGCCCGGCTGGTCCGGATCGACGGCAGCGGCCACATGGTGATGCTCGATCAGCCGGCCCGCTTCCAGGCGGCGCTGAGGGCCTTCCTCGCCGACTAGATTTCCCAGAACGGCCCGGTCAGGCCGTTCCGGCGGAACAGCTCACGAACCTCTTCCGGGCCGCGCTTGCGCCACGGCCGGCGAAGATAGCCGCCGTACCAGTCCGAAGCGAATCGCCAGAGGCGATCGAGCGACATCGTCGCTCCGAGCGGCAGGGCGTGCCTCCGGCACCAGGGCTCGATGTCCGCTTCGTCGGCGAAGGGCTGGAACGAGGCGCAGGCGAAGATGACATTGTCCCACCAGCGCGCGACCGGAGTCGAGAGGTGGAAGACTCCGTCGCGGTCGAGCAGCTCGCCGCCGGCGATCCGGTAGGTCGCGGTCGAGCCCTCCCCGCCGAGCCTCGCCGTCAGCCGAGCATCGGCGCCGAGCGCCGCCGCGATCCCGAAGCCGCAATAGAGGCAATTGGCCCAGTAGCCGAGCGCGTCGGTCTGCACCCAGCAGCCGCCCGCCGACAGGGCGAAGGGATGGACCACCCAGGGCTCGCACTTGTCGGGGTGGAGAAGCAGGGCGTGGGCCTCGTGGAGGCGGCGCAGAGATGCCTCGGCCGTCGCGAGATCGGCGCCGGCGGCCGTCGCCAGCTCGGCGAGAGAAGGGCCGTGCCCGCGCTCGGCGATCATCCGCGTTAGCAGCCCGCGCAGGTCCTGGTCGTAAAGCGTGAGCTCGCTCGCGGCGGCGGGATTGGGGTCAGTTACTTTCACGCGCCGAGGCTCGGTGCTCTGGCGCTGTCGCGTGAAAGTAACTGTCCCTCCGGCACCAGCACCGTGTCCACCGCCTCGGGCAGCATGTCGGGATGGTCGAGCGTGTAGTGGAGGCCGCGGCTCTCCTTCCGGGCCAGCGCCGAGCGGACGATGAGGTCGGCGACGACGACCAAGTTCCTCAGCTCGATCAGATCGGGCGTGACCCGGAAATGGCGGTAATAATCCTCCGTCTCCTGCCTCAGCAGGGCGATCCGGTTGAGCGCCCGCTCGAGCCGCTTGGTCGTGCGCACGATGCCGACATAGTCCCACATGAACCGGCGTATCTCCTGCCAGTTATGGTGGACCACCACCTCCTCGTCGGAATCGGTCACCCGGGTCTCGTCCCAGGCGCGGATCGCCGGCGGCGGCGGGAGGTCGGCGAGCCGCTCGTTGATGTCGCGCGCCGCCGCCAGTCCGAAGACCAGGCATTCGAGCACCGAGTTGGACGCCAGGCGGTTGGCGCCGTGGAGGCCCGACATGGTCACTTCGCCGGCGGCGTAGAGGCCGTCGAGATCGGTCCTCCCGGCAAGGTCGACGACGACTCCGCCGCAGGTATAGTGGGCCGCCGGCACGACCGGGATCGGCTCCCGGGTGATGTCGATGCCGACGTCGGGCTCGGCCAGGCGAGCGGCGATGGTGGGGAAGTGCGAGCGGACGAAGTCGGGGTCGCGGTGGCTGATGTCGAGGTGGACGTAATCGAGGCCGAGGCGCTTCAGCTCATGGTCGATGGCTCGGGCGACGATGTCGCGCGGCGCCAGCTCCTCGCGCGGGTCGAAGCGCCGCATGAAGCGGCGGCCATTGGTGGGAAGCCGCAGCTTCGCCCCCTCGCCGCGCATCGCTTCGGTGATCAGGAAATTCTTGACCTCCGCGTTGAACAGGCAGGTCGGGTGGAACTGGGCGAACTCCATATTGGCCACCCGGCAGCCGGCGCGCCAGGCCATGGCGATGCCGTCGCCGGTGCTGCCGCGCGGGTTGGTCGAATAGAGCCAGGCCCGGCTCGCGCCGCCGGTGGCGAGGATGGTGGCGCGGGCGCTGAGCAGCGACACCCGGCCGCTCTTGCGGTCGAGCGCATAGACACCCCATACGCGCCGGCCGTCGGAAGGCTGCACGGCATGGCGCCCTGTGGCGAGGTCGATCGCCGCCATGTTCGGCACCAGGTCGATGTTGGGATGCTCGGCCGCCGCCTGCTCCAGCGCCTGCTGCACCGCCCGGCCGGTGGCGTCGGCGACGTGGACGACCCGGCGATGGCTGTGGCCGCCCTCCCTGGTCAGGTGCCAGCGGCCCCCTCCGTTTCCGGCTCCCTCCCCCCGGGTGAAGGGGACTCCGAGCTCGGCCAGCCGCTCGATCGCGGCCGGGGCGTTCTCGACGACGAACTCGACGGCGCGGCGGTCGTTGAGGCCGGCTCCGGCGTCGATCGTGTCCTCGATATGGCTGTCGAACGTGTCGCCCGCTTCGAGCACCGCCGCGATTCCGCCCTGCGCCCAGGCGGTCGAGCCGGCGCTGATCTCCCCCTTCGCCAGAACCGCCACCCTGAGCTCCGGAGCGAGGTTCAGCGCCGCGCTCAGCCCGGCCGCCCCCGAGCCGAGCACGACCACGTCGTAGGCGTGGCTAGCCTCGGGGCGCTCAGCCATCCGTACCGCTGGCCCGGGTGAGGTTCAGGAAGACGTCCTCCAAATCCGCCTCGCGGGTGGAGACGTCGACGATTCCGAGCCCCGCCTTCTGGAGCGCGGCGAGCACCTCGCCGGCATTGACCCGGTCCTTGCGGTAGGTGACCGCCAGCGTGCGCTCGGCCTTGAGCTCGATCCTGTCGAAGCAGGGCGCGTCCGGCGCGGCGGCGACGTCGCGGTCGACCGTCACCTCCACCACTTTCTCCTGGGCCATGCCGACGAGCACTCGGGTCGACTCGTTGGCGATCAGCCGGCCGTGGTTGATGATCGCGATTCGGTCGCACAATTGCTCGGCCTCTTCGAGATAATGGGTGGTGAGAACGATCGTCACGCCCTGGGCGTGGAGGCTTCGGACATAGTCCCAAAGCTGCTGCCTGAGCTCGACGTCGACCCCCGCGGTCGGCTCGTCGAGAACCAGGATCGGCGGCGAATGGACCATCGCCTTGGCGACCAGCAGCCGCCGCTTCATCCCGCCCGACAGGGTCCTCGAATAAGCGTCGGCCTTGTCCTCGAGCCGAACGGCGCGAAGCAGCTCCATCGTCCGCCGCTCGGCCTTGGCGATGCCGTAGAGCCCGGCCTGGATCTCGAGCGCCTCCTTCGGGGTGAAGAAGGGGTCGAACAATATTTCCTGCGGCACCACGCCGATCGAGCGCTTGGCGTTGCGCGGGTGGCGATCGATGTCGAAACCCCAGATCGCCGCGCTGCCGCCGCTCTTGGTCACCATCCCGGCGAGGATGTTGATCAGCGTCGACTTGCCGGCGCCGTTCGGGCCGAGCAGCCCGAAAATGCCGCCGCGCGGCACGTCGAGGGTCACGCCCTCGAGCGCTCGCTTGCCCCCCTTATAGGTCTTTTGGAGGTCGCGGATGGCGATGGCCGCCTCGATCATGGCGGGGGCATAGCCGCGTTGTCCGCGGCCGGGAAGCAGCCGTCGACCGGGCGGGCCCATCTCGCCGTGATACCCCTGCCGCTACCCCTGAGCCGCTCCTCGCGCCGTCCCGGTCGCGGCGGCCCCGGCACCCGTCGAAGCGGTTGTCCGGCCGCGAGGGCGTTGCTAGACCCGCGGCCATGCCGGCACCCGATCCCTACACGCCCGAGATCGCCTATACCGACATCCCGCGAGTCGCATGCGACGGCGCCGCGGAGACCTCGCCCGCGCTCGGCCACCCGCGCGTCTACCTCCAGATCGACGAGAAGGGCTATGTCGACTGCGGCTATTGCGACAAGAGGTTCATCCTCAAGGGCGGCGCGGCCGACCGGTCGTGAAGGGCCGCCAGGTCCGCTGGCTCGGGATCGCCCTGCTCGTCTCGGCTTCGGCGGGGGAGGCCGCGGCGCAGCGGCAGGACTGCGCGGTGCTGCGGGCGCTGGCCAATGCCGACGGGAACGACTTCGCCGACCTGAGGCTCGGCATCGAAGCCGGCTCGGGCGTCTCGGTCGCGCTGCGCGGCGGCGCGTCGCGGCTGTCGCCGGCTCATGATTGCGACCTGGAGGCGGATTCGTCGGAGGTCGGCTTGAGCTGCCGCTGGGAATTCTCCAGCGAAGCGGGCGCCGCGGCCTTCTTCGCCCCTCTGCTTGACGATCTCGGTCGCTGCCTGGGCGCCGCGCTCGACGCCGACGCGATCGAAACGCAGACGACAGGGTGGGCCGTAACGCGCCGCCACCGCGCCCGCTTCGCTTCGAGCTCGGGGGAGACGGAATTCGCCCTGAGCCTCATCGAATATTCGGCGCCGGCGGGAACCCTGCCCGAATCGCGCCGATATTATGTCGAGACGAGCTCCACCTGGAGCGCCGCCGAACCGCCGGAAAAGGATGACGAAGCGGATTAGGGCGCTTCGACATTCCGCCCTGGCGCCCTATATCGTGCCGATGAGCACCGACCCCCGCCGCTTCCTCTATCGCCCCGACGGCCTCGATCCCGACGTCGCGCTCCGTCTCACCGCCGACGCGCTCCAGGGCTGCGACGATGGCGAGCTCTACCTCCAATATACCGCTTCGGAGAGCTTCGCCTTCGACGACGGCCGGCTGAAGAGCGCCGACTTCAACACCCAGGCCGGCTTCGGCTTGAGGGGGGTGTCGGGCGAGACCACCGCTTTCGCCCATGCCAACGAGCTGAGCGAGGCGGCGATCCGTCGCGCCGCCGCGACGATGGCGGTGCTCGATCCCGCGGCGGGCCGGCGCCAGGAGCCGCCTCGCCGCACCAATGCCAAGCTCTATACCGACGACGATCCGCTGAGCTTGATCCCCTTCGCCAGGAAGGTCGCCTTATGCCAGCAGATCGACGCCGCCGCCCGGGCGCGCGATCCGCGAGTCGCCCAGGTGTCGGTCGCCCTCGCCGGCTCCTGGTCGGTGATCGACATCGTCCGGCCCGACGGCTTCGTCGCTCACGACGTTCGGCCGCTGGTCCGACTCAACGTCCAGCTCGTCGTCGAGCAGAATGGGCGGCGCGAGACCGGCTATCACGGTCTCGGCGGCCGCTACCTCTATGACGACCTGTTCAGGCCGGAGACCTGGGAGCGGGCGATCGACGTCGCCCTGGCCCAGGCGCTGGTCAACCTCGAATCGGTCGCCGCCCCGGCGGGCGAGATGACGGTCGTGCTCGGCCCCGGCTGGCCCGGAGTCCTGCTCCACGAAGCGATCGGCCACGGCCTCGAGGGCGACTTCAACCGCAAGGGCACGTCGGCTTTCTCGGGCCGGATCGGCGAGCGGGTGGCGGCGCCGGGCGTGACCGTCGTCGACGACGGCTCGATCGACCACCGTCGAGGCTCGCTCACCATCGACGACGAAGGCACTCCGACGCAGCGCAACGTGCTGATCGAGGACGGCATCCTCAAAGGCTATATCCACGACCGCCTCAACGCCCGGCTGATGGGCGTCGCGCCGACCGGCAACGGCCGCCGGGAGAGCTTCCAGCACGCGCCGATGCCGCGGATGACCAACACCTTCATGCTCGGCGGCAGGGACGATCCGCGGGAGATCCTCGCCCGCGCGAAGAACGGCATCTACGCCAAGAGCTTCGGCGGCGGCCAGGTCGACATCACGTCGGGCAAGTTCGTCTTCTCCTGCACGGAAGCCTATCGGATCGAGAACGGCCGGCTCGGCGCTCCGATCAAGGGCGCGACCCTGATCGGCGACGGGCCCACGGTCCTCACCAGGGTCGCCGCGATCGGCGACGACATGGCGCTCGACGAAGGGGTCGGAGTCTGCGGCAAGGGCGGCCAGTCGGTCCCCGCCGGGGTCGGCCAGCCGACCCTTCTGATCGAAGGGATCACCGTCGGCGGCACCGCGGCGTGAGCCAAGCCCTCGGCCTCGAGGAGCTGGAAGCGCGGCTGCGCGGCGCCTGGTCGGCGAAGACGAGCACGAAGTGGACGGCGCGAAACCCGGCGCTGGGCCAATGCAGCGTGACGGCGCTTGCCGTCCAGCGCCTATGCGGCGGCGAGATCTTGAAGACCCAGACCCCTGACGGTCCCCACTTCTACAACCGAATCGACGGCGTTGCGCACGACTTCACCGCCTCGCAGTTCGACCGGCCGCTCTCCTACGCGCACCTGCCGAGCGACGAGCAGGAGGCGCTGGCCGACACGAGCCAGGCGCAGCTCGAGGCGCTGCTGGCGAATTTGGGCGCCCGCCCATGACGGCCCGATGGGCGAGGGAGGTGCTCGACTTCTGGTTCGCTCGGACGAAGGAGGATTGGTGGCGCGGGTCGCCGGAGTTCGACGCCGAGATCAAGGAGCGCTTCGCCATCGAATGGGCGCGGCAGAGCCGGCGCCAGGTCGAGGACTTCCTCGGCGACCCGGACACCGCCCTCGCCGCGGTCATCCTCTTCGACCAGTTCCCGCGCAACATGCTGCGCGGCCACGCCGACCAGTTCGCCACCGACCATATGGCGCTCGCCGTCGCCAGGGGCGCCATCGACCGAGGCTTTGACGACGGCATGGACAAGGACCGGCGCGGCTTCCTCTACATGCCCTTCCAGCACAGCGAGGACCTCAAGGACCAGGTCCAGTCGCTGCTCCTGTTCAGCGCGCTCGGCGACGCCGAGATGCTGCGCTACGCCCGCCTCCACCACCAGGTGATCGAGCGGTTCGGCCGCTTCCCGCACCGCAACTCGGCGCTCGGCCGCAAGCCCACCGCGATGGAGCAGGCGGCGGGCGACGTGGTCCCCTGGTGATGGCCCTGGTCGAGCTGGCCAAATTCTACAACGGGCTGGAGGCGGGCATCGTCCGCGGCCGCCTCGCCGCCGACGGTATCGCGAGCTACCTGTTCGACTTCGACACCGCGCTCGAAGCGGTGGGCTTCCTTGTCCCGACCCGGCTGATGGTCGACGACAGCGACCTCGACGCGGCGCGGCGGATCCTCAGCGAAGGTGGGGAAGAAGCGGGCTGAGGTCGTAGCCCGCGTCCGCCGCCTGGCCGATCAGCCGAGCCGGATCGGCGCCGCGCCGAGCCCGCGCGAGCGCCCACAGGAAGGTCGAGCGGGTGCCCGAACGGCAGCAGGCGAGCAGCTTCCCCTGCGCCTCGTCGAGCGCCCTCGCCATCGCCTCCACCTGGGCCGCCGAAAAGCCGCCCGCCACCGGGATGTGGCGGTAGCCGATCGCCGCCGCCCGGGCCGCCGCCTCGATCTCGGCGCCGCTCGCCTGCCCCGGCTCCTCGCCGTCCGGCCGGTTGTTGACGATCATGTTGACGCCCAGGGCGGCGGCGGCGGCGACGTCGGCGGGCCGAAGCGGGCCGGTCGCGACCAGGGTCCCGGCGTCGAGCGGGACCAGGCGCGTCCCGATCGTCATTCGCCATGGGCCCGGATGACGGCGAGGAACGCCTCGCCATAGCGCTCGAGCTTGGTCTCGCCGACTCCGGACACCCGGGCCAGCGCGTGGAGCGTGGTCGGCTTGAGCTCGGCCATCTCGCGAAGCACGCTGTCGTGGAAGATGACGTAGGGCGGCAGGCCGGCCTGCGCCGCGATCTCCCGCCGCCGGGCGCGAAGCGCCTCGAACAGCGGGTCGTGGGGAAAGTCCGCGGCCTTGCGGTCGCGGCGCCGGCCGCGCTTGGGCGGAAGCACGATCTCGAGGCTCGCCTCGCCCTTGAGCAGAGCCCGCGCCGCGGGCCCGAAGGAGAGGCCGCCATAATCGTCGGCGCGAAGAGCGTCGCGCGCCAGCAGCGCCCGGGCGACCGGCTTGACCAAAGCGAGCTCCGCCTCGTCGGCGATTCCGAACACGCTCAGCCGGTGGTGGCCGAAGCCGTGCACCTTGTTGGTCTCGCGCCCGGCCAGGACGTCGGTCAGGTGGCCGATGCCGAACCGCATCTCGGTCCGGAACGCGGCCGAGAGCAGCTTCCGAGCAGTCGTGGTGGCGTCGATCGCCTGCGGCGGATCGAGGCAATTGTCGCAATTGCCGCAACGCTCCGGCGGGGCCTCGCCGAAATGGCGAAGCAGGATGGCGCGGCGGCAGTCCGCCGTCTCGACGAGGGCGGCGAGCGCGTTCAGCCGCTCGCGCTCGCCGGCCTGGCGCGCTTCCTCGACCTCGGTCGCGATCCGCCGCCGGGCGCGGGCGAAATCGTCGGCGCCCCAGAACAGCCAGGCCTCGGCCGGCTCGCCGTCGCGGCCCGCCCGGCCGGTCTCCTGATAATAGGCCTCGATCGACTTGGGGATCCCGGCATGGGCGACGAAGCGGACGTCGGGCTTGTCGATGCCCATGCCGAAGGCGACGGTGGCGACCATCACCATCTCCTCGGAGCGGACGAAGGCGGCCTGGTTGCGCGCCCTCACCTGAGGCTCGAGCCCGGCATGATAGGGCAAAGCCGGGCGGCCGGCGGCGGCGAGCTGCTCGGCCAGCCGCTCGGTCCGCTCGCGGCTGGTCGCGTAGACGATGCCGGGGCCGGGCTGCCCGGCGAGCAGCGCCTTGAGCTGCCCGGCGACGCCGTCGCGGGGGCGGACGTGATAGCGGATGTTGGGGCGGTCGAAGCCGGCGACGATCAAACCGTCGGCCGGGATTCCGAGCTGGACCAATATGTCCTCGCGGGTGCGGCGGTCGGCGGTGGCGGTCAGGGCCAGCCGAGGCACCTTCGGAAAGCCGTCGAGCAGCGGCAGCAGGAGCCGGTAGTCGGGCCGGAAGTCGTGGCCCCATTCCGAGACGCAATGGGCCTCGTCGATGGCGATGAGGGCGAGCGGGATTCGCGACAGCAGGCTCCGGAAGCCCTCGCCCGTCGCCCGCTCCGGCGCCGCGTAGAGGAGGTCGAGCTCGCCCCGGCGGAGCCGCTCGACGGTCCGCTCGCGGTCCGAATCGGCCGAGGTCAGGGCGGCGGCCCGGATTCCGAAGGCGTCGGCGGCTCGGATCTGGTCGTGCATCAGGGCGATGAGCGGCGAGATCACCAGCGCCGTCCCCGGCCGGGCCAGCGCCGGCACCTGGTAGCAGAGCGACTTGCCCGCCCCGGTCGGCATCACCGCCAGGCTGTGCTCGCCCGCCATGACCCGCCCGATTACCCGCTCCTGGACGCCGCGAAAGTCCTGGAAGCCGAAGGTGTGGCGGAGGATGTCGAGCGGAGAAGGCATCCGAGGTCCCGTCATTCCGGCGAAAGCTGGAATCTCCCTTCTCCCTTGCAGCAGAACGAATGAGATTCCAGCTTTCGCTCGAATGACGGCGGGCGCACGCTCAGCGTTCGATATAGCCGGTTTCGATCAGGAAATGGCGCAGCGCTTCGGGATAGGAAGCGAAGCTCTGCTCCTGCCCCGGTGGGCAGCTGCCATCGGTCACCTGCACGCGGCACCCGCCCTCCAGTCCCCAGTCGCTGGTGCGGTCGTAGGCGCTCAGCATCCGCGCCCAGGCTTCGTCGAAGCGCCCGAGCCGGGCCGCCGCGGCGACATAACCGGCGCAGGCGCCGTTGGGCGCGGAGTTCCCGGCCTCGGTGCAGACAGCGCCCGCCTCGCGCATCGCCTCCTCGAACAGCGGCCGGAAGCCCGGGCGCCCGGAGACGTCAACCGCCTCGCCGCCCACGACGTTCACGATCCTCGGCGGGGCGTAGCTGTCGGCATAGCTGGCGAAGCGATAGAGGAAGGCGTTGTCGGGGCGGACGAAGTCGATCCTTCCGTCGCCGTCGAGGTCGCTCGGTGCCTCCTCGATCGGGCCGCCGTCGCCGCGATAGACCAGCACCCCTTCCAGACGCCCGTCCCGAGGCGCGATGGCGGTCGTCGACGTGCAGCAATGGGCGCCGCCGCTATAGGTCTGGAAGAGGATCGTCGGCGCTCCGGAAGGGGTGGCGACCACCATCACCGCGGGCTC
>DATMVG010000014.1:0-6037 GCA_035563315.1 Allosphingosinicella sp.
ACCCGACCTCAGACGACCGCGCCGCCGAGCTGCCCGCCTGGCTCCACCAATATAACTGGCACCGACCCCACGGCAGCCTACAATACCAACCACCTATCAACCGACTCGGCCTGACCGAGAACAACCTATTGAGGCTCCACAGCTAGAGCGTGATCATCGTCCACAGAACCGCTCATCCTGAGCGGGGCTGGATTGAGCTAGGGCGCTATCGGGCTAGCTTGACCCAAACCCGCTCATCCTGAGTAGGGACTGAGCCTGGCGAAGGCCGGTATCGAAGGACGTCCTTCGATACGCCACTTCGACTTCGCTCAGTGGCTACTCAGGATGAGCGGTTCTTTCAAAGATGATCATGCTTTAGCCGGACCGGCGGCCTCTTCGGGGCCGGTGCGCACCCGGGAGAAGCCTCCGATGCCGTTGCGGCCTAGCCGCCGCCGAGCTTGCCGAACTTTTCCTCGAACCCGTCGACGTCGCCGCGGGCGAGATAGTGCGCCTGCTCGGCGACCCGATCGCGCGCCAGGCGCCCGCGAAACGGGCCGAGCTTGTCGTCGAGCATGGCGAGCTCGGTCTCGCTGAAGGCGGCGAGCTGGGCGAAGCTCGTGACTCCGAGCTCGCGGAGTCGGGCGACGAACTTGGGGCCGACGCCCTTCAGCTGCTGGAGGTCGTCGGAATCGCCCGAAGCGCCGGAAAGGGCCTGGTGGGCGTCCACTCCGAGCACTTCCCCGGCGACGTCGGTGGTGGCGGCGGCGACCTCGCCGGGAACGCCGCCGCCTTCGTTGGCGCGCATATAGGGCCGGTCGCGGCTGGCCACATAGGGCTCGGCGTCCGGACGCGGCTTGCCGCCGATGCGCTGCCGACCCGGACGCAGCAGCAGGAACGCCAGGACCAGTGCGGCCAGGACCGCGACGATGATGATGAGCGTGTTGCCGTCGAAGGTCATGGAGCGCTCGAGTCGGTTCTATCGGGACGGTGGGGGCGGCGGCGGAACATCCAGGCGCCGGTGGCGACGCCGATCAATAGCGCGACGCCGAGAAGCGGAAGGTTGAACTGGAGCAGGGTCAGCATCGCGGCACCCTCACAGGAACGTCTCACGCCTCGGACGGAAGATCAGCCAGCCGATGCCGACGCCGATCAGATAGGCGGCGAGGACGAGCAGCTCGGTCTCGAGGATCAGCGGCATCGGGTCATCTCCCCTCGGCGCAACAGGCGGTCTCTTCCCAGCGCAGCCCGGCGACGCCGGGGACGCCGCGAATGCGGTCGTTGATTCCGGGGAAGAGGCCCTGGCCCTCGCGCTGGAAGTCGTCCGCCGGGCCGGACAGGATCGCCTGGCGGCTGAGCGGGTCGCGCTCGAAGCGGACCTGCACCCCGGCGACCTCCGCCTTGCGCAGCACCTCCCCGGCCCGCGCCTCGAGCTCGCCGACAAAGGCCTCCCCGCGGCCGAGCGGGCCGTGGCTGATCCAGCCGGCGACGAGAGCGGCGGCGAGGCCCAACAGGAATTTGCGATAGGCCGGCATCCTGGCTCTCATATCCCGTCCACGGCGGCGCGTCAGCCCTTCAGCCGCGCCACTTCGCGCCAGCCAATGTCCCGGCGGCAGAAGCCGGAGGCGAAGTCAATCGAATCGACGGCCCGGTAGGCGGCATCTTGCGCGTCGATCACGGTGTCGCCGCAAGCGGTGACGGTGAGCACTCGGCCGCCGTCGGCGACCAGCTGCCCGCCGCGCGTCGCCGTGCCGGCGTGAAATACCTTCGCTCCGGTCGCCTCGGCGGAATCGAGGCCGGCAATGCCTCCGCCCCTGGCCGGGCTGCCCGGATAGCCCGCCGCCGCCATCACCACCGTCAGCGCCGTTCGCGCCGAGAAGCGCGGCGGCTCGGCCTGGTCCAGGTGTCCGCGAGCCGTGCTAACCATCAGGGCGAGCAGATCGCTTTCGAGCCGCATCATCAGGACCTGGCATTCGGGGTCGCCGAAGCGGACATTATATTCGACCAGCTTGGGACCTTCGCTGGTGAGCATCAGCCCCGCATAGAGGATGCCCGAATAGGGAGTCCCCGCCTGGGCCAGGGCTCGGGCGGTCGGAGCCACGATCTCCTCGACGGTCCGCCGCTCGAGCTCCGGGGTGAAGATGGAGGCCGGGCTGTAGGCCCCCATCCCGCCGGTGTTGGCGCCGGTGTCGCCGTCGCCGACGCGCTTATGATCCTGCGCCGAGCCGAACGGAAGCACCGTCTCGCCGTCGACCAGGGCGAAGAAGCTGACCTCCTCGCCCGCCATGAATTCCTCGACGACCACCGCCTCGCCGGCGCTTCCGAAGCCGCCCGCGAACATTGCGTCGACCGCCGAGCGCGCCTCTTCGGCCGAGCCGGCGACGATCACTCCCTTGCCGGCGGCGAGGCCGTCCGCCTTGACGACGACCGGGAACCCGAATTCCTCCAGCGCCGCCTCGGCGGCGAGCCGGTCGGAGGCGCGGGCGTAGCGGGCGGTCGGGATGCCGACGCGGGAACAGAGATCCTTGGTGAACCCCTTCGATCCTTCAAGTTGGGCGGGGACCCGGTTCGGACCGAAGGCAAGGACCCCCATCGCCCGCAAATTGTCGGCGAGGCCGTCGACCAGCGGGGCCTCCGGTCCGATCACGACCAGGCCGATCGAGTGGCGGCGGCAGAAGTCGATGACGGCTCGGTGGTCGGCAGGATTGAGCGGCGCAAGCTCGGCCTCGCCGGCGATGCCGGGATTGCCGGGCGCGGCATAAAGCTTGCCGAGCAGCGGCGATTGCGCGAGCTTCCAGGCGAGCGCATGTTCGCGTCCGCCCGAGCCGATGAGCAACACATTCATGAACGACGATTCTCCGCCCGACGCCGGCCTCCTAGCAATCGAAGCGCCGGGCGACAACGCGCCCGCGCTGAGCGTGTCGGAACTCTCCTCGGCGCTGAAGCGGACGGTCGAAGGCGCGTTCGACCATATCCGGGTCCGCGGCGAGATTTCCGGTTTCAAGCGGGTCGGCTCCGGCCATTGCTACTTCACGCTCAAGGACGAGGGGGCGTGCATCGACGCTGTGATCTGGCGCGGCAGCGCGGCCGCGTTGCGCTTCGCCCCCGAGGACGGGATCGAAGTCGTGGCGACCGGCAAGCTCACCACCTATCCGGCGCGGTCGCGCTACCAGATCGTCGTCGAGCGGCTGGAGCTGGCGGGGCAGGGCGCCCTGATGGCTCTGCTCGACAGGCGACGCCGCCAGCTCGCCGCGGAAGGCCTGTTCGAGGACTCGCGCAAGAAGAAGCTGCCATTCGCGCCGCAGGTCATCGGAGTCGTCACGTCTCCGACCGGCGCCGTCATCCGCGACATTCTCCACCGGCTCGAGGACCGCTGTCCCTGCCATGTCATCCTGTGGCCGGTGCCGGTCCAGGGCGAAGGCGCGGCGTCGAAGATCGCGGCGGCGGTGGCCGGGTTCGACGCTCTGCCGCCCGGCGGGCCGGTCCCGCGTCCCGACCTGCTCATCGTCGCTCGCGGCGGCGGCTCGATCGAGGATCTGTGGGCGTTCAACGAGGAGGAGGTCGTCCGGGCCGTCGCGGAATCGCGGATTCCGGTGATTTCGGCGGTCGGCCACGAGACGGACGTGTCGCTGTGCGACTTCGCCGCCGACCGGAGAGCGCCGACCCCGACCGCAGCGGCGGAGCTTGCGGTTCCGGTGCGGAGCGAGCTCGTCGCCCAGATCCGCGACTTGGGGCTACGGGCCGAACGCTGCGCCCGAAGGACGCTGGAGCGGGCCTCCGAACAATTGCGCACCTGCCTTCGCGCGTGGCCCGAGCGCCAGACCCTGCTCGCCCCCCAGCAGCAGCGCCTCGACGAGCTGGTCGAGCGCCTGCCGCGGGCGCTCCGCGGCCGGCTCGACCGGGCGCGAGGGGAACTCGGCCAGGCCGGCGGAGCGCTTCGGCCCGGCCTTCTCGAAGGCGCGCACAGGCGCGCTCGCGAGCGCCTCGACGCGCTGTGGCGGGTGGCCGGGCTCGTCCACCCCAACCGGCCGCTCGAGCGCGGCTATGCGCGGATCGAGGATCGTTCAGGGCGCACCCTCATCTCGGCCCGGGCGGCGCGCCAGGCGCGGCTGCTGCGCCTGGTCTTCCACGACGGCGCCGTCGAGGCGGTTGCCGGCGAGGGCGAGGCCAGGCCGGTCCCTCGCAAGCCCTCCGCCCCGGCAAAGGTTGAACAGCCGAAGCTGTTGTGATTGGTTGATCCGGCCATGCTGATGTCGAACAAGGGCCGCGTCGCCCGAATCCACTACCTGCCCGGGACCTTCCGAGTGCTGATCCCCGGCGATCATGTCATCTGTGCGGTCACGCGCCAGCCCATCCCGCTGACCGAGCTCAAATATTGGAGCGTCGAGAGGCAGGAGCCCTATGCCTCGGCGGCGGCATCGCTGAAGGCGGAAGGAAGGGAATAAGCGGCGCCATGCCTTGCTTCTCGAGGCCCGGCGGCCGCAAGGGGACGGCGTCCTGAAATGGCCGCGGCCGCCGATGAGCCCGATCTCTTTGCCCAGGCCGGCGAGGCCTGGCGGCAAGGCCGGCACGACGCCGCGGCGGAGCTTCTGGAAATGGTCGTCGCGGGCCAGCCACGCCATGCCGCGGCGCTCAATTCGCTGGCCCTGATCGCTCTTGGACGCCACGATCCGGACAAAGCGATCGGCTGGCTCGAGCGGGCGGTGGCGGCCGAGCCCGGATCGGCCTTGCTGTGGTTCAACCTGGCTCGGGCGGTCGCGATGGCCGCGGACCCGGAGCGCGCGCTGGCGGCGCTCGACCGGGCCTTGTCGATCGATCCCTATCTGGTCCCGGCCCTGCTGATGAAGGCGGAGACGCTCGGGACGCTCGGGCGCGCCGTCGAATCGGCCGCCTTGTACCGGGCGGTCATCGCCGCGAGCCCCAGCCTCGACAGCCTTCCCGAGGCCGCTCGCGAGTCGCTCGCCCGCGGGCTCGAGGTGGTTCGGGCCGATGACGAGCGCCGGGCCAAGGCTCTCGAAGCCCCGCTTGCGGAGGTCTCCGCAGCCTTTCCCGGCGCCGACTTCCATCGCGCCCACGCTTATGCCGAGCAGCGGACGGGCCGCCGCAAGGTCTATGTGCAACAACCGGTCAGCGGTCATTTCCCCTATTTGCCGGCGATCGAATTCTTTCCCCGCGAGCACTTTCCGTGGCTGGCCGCGCTGGAGGCGGAGACCGGTGCCATCCGCAGCGAGCTCCTTTCGCTCTGGGAGGAGGGCCATCGGGGCTTCCGTCCCTACGTCGCCTTCGATCCGGACCAGCCCGTCAACCAATGGGCCGAGCTCGACCATTCGACGCGCTGGAGCGCCTGGTTCTTCTGGAGGGACGGCGAGCGGCAGGACGAGAATTGCGGGCGCTGTCCGGCGACCGCCGCGGCCCTGGCGGCGTTGCCCCTGCTCGATCTTCCCGGCAAGGGGCCGACGGCGATGTTCTCGATCCTGGCGCCGCGCACCCGGATCCCGCCCCATACAGGGTCGAACAACGTCCGGACGACGGTCCACCTGCCCCTCGTCGTCCCCGACGGCTGCGGCTTCCGGGTCGGCGCCGAGACGCGCGGCTGGCGGGTCGGCGAAGCCTGGGCGTTCGACGATACGATCGAGCACGAAGCCTGGAACGACAGCGACGAGCCGCGCGCGATCTTCATTCTCGACGTATGGAATCCCTTGCTGACCGAGGCGGAGCGCGCGGCGGTGCGCGCCGTCGGCTAGTCAGGTGGCGTACCCGCTTTCGCCTCCGTGGAGCCGGATCGCGCGATCAGGGCTCGCTTTGGCGGCGGCGGCACTGTTCGCCGGAATCGCGACGGCCGAGGATCCGGGGATAAGGATTGACGGCGTCGCCGCGCAGGGCGGGCTGGTCCGCGGCACCGCGCCGGCCGGGACGGTCGCTCTGACGCTCGACGGCCGCGAGGTGCCGCTCGCCCCCGACGGCCGCTTTCTGCTCGGCTTCGATCGCGACGCCGGGCCGGGGGCGCGGCTCGTCGCCCGGGGCGCCGACGGCCGTGAAACGGCGCGGACGCTCGCCGTCG
>DATMVG010000015.1:0-7968 GCA_035563315.1 Allosphingosinicella sp.
CGAGGCCCCGCCCGCGCCGGCGCTCGAAGCGCCCGCCGCCGAGCCCGCGAGCGAGCCGCTCCCGCCGTCCGGCTCGTCCACTTCGCAAGGCGAAACCCCGCTCCAGGCGTCCACTTCGTCCACTTCGCAAGGCGAAACTCCGCTCCAGGCGTCCACTTCGTCCACTTCGCAAGGCGAAATCCCGCTCCAGGCGTCCACTTCGTCCCCTTCGGCAGGCGAAATCCCGCTCCAGGCGTCCGCTTCGTCCACTTCCGGGAGCGATCCGCCGGACGGGGCGGCCGGCGAGAGCCCCGCCGCCGCGCGGATCGAGCCGGGCGCTCCCACACCCTTCCGACCGCCGCCGGTTCCGCGGATCCGGCTGGCGTGACGGACCCCTCTAGACCGCTCGCTCGACGAGGAGCTTCTTGGTCTCGGCGATCGCCTTGGCCGGGTTCAGGCCCTTCGGGCAGACGTTGGCGCAGTTCATGATGGTGTGGCAGCGATAGAGCCGGAACGGGTCCTCGAGCTGGTCGAGCCGCTCGCCGTTCATCTCGTCGCGGCTGTCGGCGAGCCAGCGATAGGCCTGGAGCAGGATGGCCGGGCCGAGGAACTTGTCGCTGTTCCACCAGTAGCTCGGGCAGGAGGTCGAGCAGCAGGCGCACAATATGCACTCGTAGAGCCCGTCGAGCTTGGCCCGGTCCTCCGGCGATTGCAGCCGCTCCTTGCCCGAAGGCTCCGGAGTGACCGTCTTCAGCCACGGCTCGATCGACGCATATTGCGCGTAGAAATGGGTGAAATCGGGCACCAGGTCCTTGATCACGTCCATGTGCGGCAAGGGCGTGATCCGGACCTCTCCGCTCAGATCCTCGATCGCCGTGGTGCAGGCGAGCCCGTTGCGGCCGCCCATGTTCATCGAGCAGGAACCGCAAATCCCCTCGCGGCACGAGCGGCGGAAGGTCAGCGTCGGATCCTGCTCGCTCTTGATCTTGATCAGGGCGTCGAGGACCATCGGACCGCAACTGTCGAGGTCGACCTCGAAGAGGTCGTAGCGGGGGTTCTCGCCGCTGTCCGGGTCGTAGCGGTAGATTCTGAACTTCTTGATCCGCCCCGCGCCCGCGGCGGCGCGATGGGTGCGGCCCTTCCCGCTGATCTTGCTGTTCCTGGGAAGCGTGAACTCGACCATCTATTGTCCTTCCGCCGGCGGGTTACGACCAGGCGGCGCGCCTTTCAAGCAGTTGCGCGGCGATCGAATAGGTGCGGGCATTGTCGACGTCGATCGCATGCGCCCCGTCCTCGAGCAGGACGGCCGAGGCGCGTACTCCGAAGCGGCGGCCGAGCTTGGCCATCGCCCGCTCGAGCGAGACCAGGCCGTAGCGAAGGATGACCAGGTTGATCAGTCCGACCGCCTGCACGATCCGCATCGGCTTCTTGGCGAACTGGCCGCCGGAGCGATAGGTCTCCGCCAGCACCAGGCCGCGCCGGGACAGGCCGTACAGGTTGCAATTGGAGTAGCTGCCGTCGGTGAAGCGGTAGAATCGCCGCTGTCCCTGCGGATGGGCGGAAAGCACGTCCTCCTTGCGCGACAGGGCGGCGACGGCGTCGTCGCCGGCCCTGAGCCGGTCGGCGATCCGGCGCACCGCGCCCGCGGTCAGCAGGACGTTGTCGGCGGTCGTGACGATGAACGGTCCCTCGGCCCCTTCCGCTCCGGCATAGACGCTGTCGGTGATGGTGTCGGCCGCCCGAACGAACTCGACCGGAATTCCGAGCTCGCCCGCGGCGCCTTCGACCTTGCGCAGGGCCTCGACCGCCCCGGCCTCGACCGAGATCCGGATCCGGCCGATCGCCTCCACCTGGGCCAGCGCTCCGAGCACGTGGGCGAGCAGCGGCCGGCCGCCGATCGGGACCAGGCATTTGTGGCTGACTCCCGCCCCGGCCGCGAGCGGATCGAGCCGGCCGCCGCGCTGGGCGGCGAGGATGATCGCCGTCAGCGGGCGCTCAGTGGGCATCGGCAAGCAGCCCGTGCCGGCGCAGGCTTTCGCACAGGATCGTCTCGACCAGCTGCGACTGGCTGAGGCCCGCCAAGGCGGCGGAGCGGCCATAGACCTTCTGCGACCACAGATTGGCCTGCAGGTTGACCTCGAGGAAATGGACGGTGCCGCCGTCGCGGTCGAGGCGGAACTCGAACCGGCCGTAATCGAACGGCCGGTAATCCTCGGCCAGCGCCCGGGTATAGTCGGCGATGGCGGGCATCCAGAGCTCGTCGTCGAACGGCACCAGCTGATATTTGTGCGCTCGGTCGACCAGGTCGCGCTTCTCGTAATAGGTGCGAAGGTGGGTGGGATCGGCCTGCTCGAACAGCATCATCGGCATCACCACCGGCTCGCCGTCGATCGTGATCACCGGAACCTCGACGTCGCTGCCGTTGAGGAACGGTTCGACGATCGCGTCGTGGCCCTGGGAATGGATGTCGGCGATCGCCGCCTCGACCCCCGGCCAGTCGAACGCGTCCTGCACCGCCCAGCTCGCCGACGACGCGTTGGGCTTGACCACCAGCCGCGGCCCGGCGGGGCAGCGGGCGGGATCGATGGGGGCGCCTCGCCGGTAGACGGCCCAGGCGGCGGTCGGCACTCCGCGGGCGGCGGCGCACAGCTTCGCCAGGTGCTTGTCGTCGGCGAGCCCGCGCAGGATCGGCGAGGCGCCGAGGAACGGAAGGCCTGCCCGGGTGCAGAGCAGCGGCACCATCATCTCGCTGTTGAGGAAGCCGCCGCGGTTGAGGAGCGGAAAGACGAAATCGGCTTGCGGGCGCTCGAACAGGTCCTCGACCCGGTCGGCCAGGCTGAGGTTCAGGCCCAGCCCCTCCAGGATGTCGCGGACCTCGACGTGGTAGAGTGCATGATTGCCGTCCTCGGGATGGAGGCCGCCGGCCCATTTCGCATGCTTGGCGATGAACAGGATTCGAAGGCGCCGCTTGGCCTCCTCCGGTACGGCTCGGGGGCTGATGGAGCGGTTCACGGAGGCGATCGGCCTTTCGGGCGCATTGACGACGCGCGGCATCGACATTGCCGCCGCCGCGGAAGATAAGCGCGCGTTAGTGGCGTCCAAGAGCCGGTGCAAGATTGATGACCGTACGCGTAGAGAAGTTGGGCCGGGCGCATTCGACCGATGCGCGGGAGATCATGGCGACCGGCGGCGACGCTCGCATCACCCTCGATCCGGAGACGGGCCTCAACCGCTATTACAGCGCGCCCTCCCCGACCGACGTTCTCGCTTATGCCTCGTCGACCGCCAACGACATCTCGCCGCAAGCCTATGCCCAGGTGACCGCGCGGCTGGCCGAGATCGGGGCGAAACTGCCGCCGCCGGCCTATGCGGCGGGCCTCGAGGCGCTTCGCGACCGGATCCGCGCGGCCTATGGCCTGCCCGGCGACGTCGCGATCGTCTTCGCCGCCTCCGGGACCGACCTCGAATATGTCGCCCTCGCCTGCGTTTCCGGCCGGGCGGCGGGCGGGACTCACAACATCCTGCTCGGCGCCGACGAGGTCGGCACCGGCTGCATCCATTCGGCCCACGGCCGCTATTTCGCCGAACGCACCGCGCTCGACGTCGCGACCCGCGCCGGCGAGCCGGTGCCCGGGCTCGACTCGGTCGCCCTGGACCTGGTCGACATTCCGGTCAGGGACGCCGAGGGCCGGGTCCGCCCCTCCGGCGAAATCCGGGCGGCGATGGCCACCTCGATCGGCTCGGCCAGGGCGGCCGGCCGGCACGCCCTGGTCCATGTCGTCCACGGGTCGAAGACCGGACTCATCCTGCCCTCGCTGGCCGACATCGACCGGCTTCGGGCCGGATCCGGGCGGGACGTCACGATCGTCGTCGATGCCTGCCAGGCGCGGATCACCGGCCCGGCCGTGCTCGACTATCTGGAACGCGGCGCGATCGTCTGCGTGACCGGATCCAAGTTCATGGGCGGGCCGCCGTTCAGCGGCTTCGCGCTCGTGCCCGCCGCTCTGGCGAGCGAGGCGCCGAGCCTCCCTTGCGGGTTCGCGACCATCTTCCGCCGCGCCGAGTGGCCGGCGAACTGGCCGGGCGCGGCCGCTTTGCCCGACAGCACGAACTTGGGCCTGCTGCTCCGGCTCGAGGCTTCGATCTTCGAGCTGGAGCGGTTCCGCCAGCTCGATCCCGGCGACGTGACCCGGGTCATCCTCGCCTTCCACGCGGCGGTCCGCGCCGAGATCATCGACCGAACCGAGGCGCGCCGGGTCGCCCCCTATCCGCCGGGCGACCGCGACGAGGCCGACGCCCATCCGATCGAGATGCGCACCCTCTCGACGCTCGACCTCTCGGCCTTGAACGGCGGCGCCAGCTTCGAGGACGCCCAGCGCTGGCATAAGCAACTGATCGCTCGGCAGGTCCGCCTGGGCCAGCCGGTCAAGTGCGTTCGCCTCGCCGACGGACGGTGGGGCGCGACGCTTCGAATCGGCCTCACCATGTGGCAGGTCGCCGACCGGGCGGCGCTTTCCGACGAGGCGCTCGAGCGCTCGTTCGGCGCCGACATGGCCGTGGTGCGCGAGGCGCTCGCCGCCGTCGCCGCCTAGACCGCTTGCCCGGGCGTCGGCTCGGCGCCGCGGCCGCCCCAGTTGAGGTTGCGGGTGAGGTACATCACCGCGGCGAGCGCGACGAACAGCATCGCCGAGCCGATCAGAAGCGAATATTCCTCGAGGCTTAGGAGAATGTAGAGCACCGCGTAGAGCGCGGCGAGCAGGGCGCCGATATAGGCGGCGCGGCGCCAGCTCTTGAGCACCGCCGCCGAATAAGCGGTGTTGAGGCCGGTGATGGCGGCCGACGCGACGAGATAGGCGGGGGCGAAGCCGATCACCTCGGCCAAAGCGAGCAGAAGAACGAAGAACAGCACCAGGCCCGCTCCGACGAGCAGATACTCGACCGCCGAGACCCGAACCCCGCCGATCACGTCGAACAGGAGGAAGGCGAGGAAGGTGAAGCCGATGAACAGGAAGCCGTATTTGGCCGAGCGGTTGACCCGCGAATAGAGGTCGACCGGCTCCATCAGGCTGACCTGGGCGAGATGCCTCGCGCGGGAGGCGTCCGCGGGCGCATCGGCGTCGTAGCGCTCGATTCCGGAGTCCGGGGGCGGGGGCGGCGGCGGCGTGGCGGCGCCCGACTCGCCGGTCGAGACGAGTGATTGGCCGAGCGCGAGGTTGCCGACCCGGTAGACGGCCTCGAAGCCGTCGCCGCCGACCTGGCGCTGGGCGGGCAGGAAGCTGCCCTGGAACGAGGGATGAGGCCAGGGCGAACGCAGCCGCCAGCGCGTGTCGCCAGCCTGAGGGGCGAGGGCGAGCGAGCGATTGCCTCGAAAGGCATATTGATATTCGACCATGAGCGGCCGCCCGACCAGCGCTCCGGCGTCGATCCAGGCGAAGAATCCGGCGCCGCCGCCGCCGCCCGGCTGGAGCCGCAACGGCTGTCCGCCCGCCGTGACTCGCGGGTTGGCGCCCAGTCCGCGCGGGTCGGACAGGCCGAAGCGCAGCTCGGCGCGGGAGAGATCCATGTCCTCGGCCGCGACCCCGGCTCGGGACAGGTCCTGCGGCAGGGCGAAGCGGGCGCGCCCGCGCACCGCCGCCTCGTAGACGACCGCCTCGTAGATCGATCGGGCACGGCGCTCCGAACGAAGGTCGGTGTCGAGATCGACGACCTCCGGCGACAGCGTCAGCTCGCGCCAGATCTCGTGCGAGCGCGTGACCTGCTGGTTCCCCTCGGTGACGGTCTCGGTGACCCGGGCGCGATAGGGGATGACGAGCAGCGGGCCGGAAACGGTCTGCGGCCCGCCCCAGCCCTGGGCGATCGAGGCCTGGGCGAATTCCGACTGCTGCTGGCGGTCGTAGACGAGCAGCCACACGGTGAAGAGCGGGAAGGAGAGCAGGAAGCCGATGAGCAGGGCAAGGCCGAGCTTGGTGCCGGGCGAACGATCCGAAAGCGCACTCATCGTCGACGGCCCTCCTCACAAACTCGGCTCGTCGTACGAAATGCACGATTCATCGTCAAGTTCCGTCGCGGGCCGGGCAGTAACGCTGCCGTTCCTCCGGCGCCGAGCGCAGCCGGGTGTCGATATAGTAAGCGGCGATCTGCCCCATCCTGGCTTCGCTTCCGCTCGGGATGAAGGCCGCCGCGTCCCTCTGCCAGCCGGCCGCGCACTCGTCGCGGACGCGCTCCGACGCGGCGCAGTCGAGCAGGTTGCCGAAGGCGCTTCGCCAGGCGAGGAACTGGTCCCGGTTCATCGGCTCGCCGTGACCGGGGATGAGCAGGGTGAAGGGCGTCGCGGCGATTTCGTCGAGCGCCCGCCGCCAGCCTTCCGGGCAGGCGGTGTCCATGAACGGCACCGGCGCCACGACGAGGTCGCCGGCGATGATCAGCCCGGCCTCCGGATCGTGGATCCACAGATCGCCCTCGGTCGCGGCGAAGCGGGCGACGTTCACGCGAAGCCGCCTGCCGGCGATGTTCATCTCGCCCGACTGCGTGACCGGCCTTGTCGGGCGGAGCGAATCCGGATCGTCCATCACCCGGAAGCCGCGCTCGATCTCGGCGCGCTGCTCGAGCGTCGCTTCGCCCGACTCGAGGAAGCGTTGCGCGGCCGCGCGGCTCTGCGGAAAGAAGCCCCTGAGCGCGCCTTCGATCGCGGTCGTGGCGTAGAGCGGCGCCCCCGGATGGGCGGCGCGAATCTCGGCATTGCCGGTGCTGTGGTCGAGGTGCCAGTGGGTGTTGATCACCGCGGCGATCGGCCGGCCCCTCTCGCGGGCATGAGCGAGCAGCCGGTCGCGATGGGCGGGATGGCGGCCGGTGTCGATCAGGATCAGCCCCTCCGGAGCGTCGAGAAAGATGCTGTTGCCGTCCGGCCCCCGGTTCGGCTCGAAGCTTCCGCGGACGAGGTGGTGCCCAGAGTCCGGCTCCGAGGCGGCCGCCGCGCCCGCCGCCAGGGCGAGGCACGCGGCGAGAAACGGCTTGATCGTCGAGTCCATTTTCGATCCCCCTCTGCCAGACGCGGTACGACGTTAGCGGCGATCCACCCGGGCGCGCGCCCATTTCGCCGGACGGCCTTCCGGCTTCGACGAGCGCACCACCCTCCGCGGCCGCCCCCGCCCTTGCATCCCCCCGCGCTCGGGCTAGAAGCGCGGCAACCTCTGCCGAGGCGGGGCGGCTCTCCTTCGGGGGCCCCGCGACGACCACCCTTGTGGGGAACACCCATGGCCACCACCGCTTCAGCCTACCGGATCGTCGACCATCCCTACGACGTCGTCGTCGTCGGCGCCGGCGGCTCGGGGCTTCGGGCGACGATGGGAGCGGCGGCGCACGGGCTCAAGACGGCGTGCATCACCAAGGTCTTTCCGACCCGCTCGCACACGGTGGCCGCCCAGGGCGGGATCGCCGCCTCGCTCGGCAACATGGGCGCCGACCACTGGACCTGGCACATGTACGACACCGTCAAGGGCTCCGACTGGCTCGGCGACCAGGACGCGATCGAATATCTGTGCCGCGAGGCGCCCTCGGCGGTCTACGAGCTCGAACATGCCGGAGTCCCCTTCTCCCGAACGACCGAGGGCAAGATCTACCAGCGCGCCTTCGGCGGGATGATGCAGAACATGGGCGCCGGGCCGCCCGCCCTGCGCACCTGCGCCGCGGCCGACCGAACCGGCCACGCCATGCTCCACGCGCTCTACCAGCAGTCGCTGAAGTACGACGCCGACTTCTTCATCGAATATTTCGCCATCGACCTGATCATGGAGGGGGGCGAGTGCCGGGGGGTGATCGCCCTCTGCCTCGAGGACGGGTCGATCCACCGCTTCTCGAGCCACGCCGTGGTGCTCGCGACCGGAGGCTATGGCCGGGTCTATTTCACCGCCACCTCGGCCCACACCTGCACCGGCGACGGCAATGCGATGGTGCTGCGCGCCGGCCTGCCGCTGCAGGACATGGAGTTCG
>DATMVG010000016.1:0-4561 GCA_035563315.1 Allosphingosinicella sp.
TGCCGAGCATCTCCGGGGTGAGCGCGCCCTTGACCGAAAGCCCGAGGAAAATGTCTGCTCCGACCAGCGCCTCGTCGAGCGTGCGCGCCGGGGTGTCGATCGCATGGGCCGACTTGAACTGGTCGATGCCGGGCCGGCCGGTGTAGATCACCCCCTTGCTGTCGCACATCGTCACGTGATCGTGGCGCACGCCCATCGCCTTGATCAGCGCGGTGCAGGCGATCGCCGCCGCGCCTGCGCCGTTGACCACCACCTTGACCTCGTCGAGCTTGCGTCCGGTCAGCTGGCAGGCGTTGAGCAGCCCGGCGGCGGAAATGATTGCGGTGCCGTGCTGGTCGTCATGCATGATCGGGATGTTGAGGCGGTCGCGCAGGGTCTGCTCGATGACGAAGCACTCGGGCGCCTTGATATCCTCGAGGTTGATGCCGCCG
This sequence comes from Allosphingosinicella sp., assembly GCA_035563315.1. Taxonomy (GTDB): domain Bacteria; phylum Pseudomonadota; class Alphaproteobacteria; order Sphingomonadales; family Sphingomonadaceae; genus Allosphingosinicella. The sequence continues at coordinate 432 of DATMVG010000016.1, forward strand.
AAGGTCGGCTCCATCAGCGCCACCGCCTCGATGAACGCCTCGGGGTCCTCGGTCGCCAGCTCGATGTCGATCGAATCGACGTCGGCGAAGCGCTTGAACAGGACCGCCTTGCCTTCCATCACCGGCTTGGCGGCGAGCGCCCCGAGATTGCCCAGGCCGAGGATGGCGGTGCCGTTGGAGATGACGGCGACAAGGTTGCCCTTCGCGGTATAGTCGTAGGCGAGGGCGGGATCGTCGGCGATCGCCCGGACCGGGACGGCGACCCCCGGCGAGTAAGCGAGGCTGAGGTCGCGCTGGGTCGCCATCGGCTTCGAGGCGATGATCTCGATCTTGCCGGGCCGTCCGGACGAATGGAATTCCAGCGCCTCGGCTTCAGAGAATTTGACGTTGCTGCCCTCGCTCACATCTTCTCTCCCGTGTCGTGTCGCGTGTAGGACTCAAGCCGTGACGGGGGCAAGCCAAAGCCTTATCGTCGGACGGTGGCCACCAGAATGAAAGCGGAGAGCGCGCCGACGCCGATGATGGCGCAATATCTGGCGCTGAAGGCGGAAGCGCAGGGCTGCCTGCTCTTCTACCGGATGGGCGACTTCTTCGAGCTGTTCTTCGAGGACGCCCGGGTTGCCGCGCAGTGCCTGGACATCGCTCTGACGGCGCGCGGCGAGCATGACGGCGCTCCGGTCCCCATGTGCGGCGTTCCCGTCCACGCCGCCGAGGCCTATCTCGCCCGGCTGATCAGGGGCGGCCACCGGGTCGCCATCGCCGAGCAGATCGAGAGCCCCGCGGAAGCCAAGAAGCGCGGCGCCAAGTCGGTCGTCAACCGCGCCATCGTTCGGGTGGTGACGGCGGGGACTCTGACCGAGGAGGCCCTGCTCGACGCGCGCAGCGCCAACTGGCTGGCCGCCGTCGCCAGGTCGGGCGATCGCTACGGGATCGCCGCCGCCGACGTCTCGACCGGACGGTTCGAATTATGCTCGGTCGCCGCCGCCGCGCTCGAGGCCGAGCTTGCGCGGCTGTCGGCGGCGGAGATCGTATCGCCGGAGCCGATCGCCGGGGCCCAGGAGCGCCGCACCGGCTTCGACAGCCTTCTCGCCGAGCGGCGGCTGAAGGAGAAATTCGGAGTCGCCACCCTCGACGGCTTCGGCGCCTTCGACCGTGCCGCCTTGTGCGCCGCCGGAGGCCTGCTCGCCTATCTCGACGAGGTGGCGCGCGACGCCCTGCCCTTCCTGCGCCCGCCGGTTGCGTTGTCGCAGGGCGATCACATGATGATTGACGCCGCCACGCGCGAGAGCCTGGAGCTCACCCAGTCGGTCGCCGGGTCCCGCGCCGGCAGCCTGCTCGGCTGCATCGATCGGACCGTCACCGGCGCGGGCGCGCGGTTGCTCGCCGCCGATCTCGGCGCACCCCTCCTCGACCGAGACCGGATCGAGGCGCGGCTCAATCTTGTCGCGTTGTTCGAGAACGACTCGACGTTGCGCGAGCTGGTCCGTCGGCAGCTGCGGGCGCTTCCGGACGTCGGGCGCGCGCTCGGCCGGCTGGCGACGGGACGCGGCGGACCGCGCGACCTCGGAATGCTTCGCGACGGCCTCGGCGAAGCCCGGCGGCTGCACGACCGCCTGGCCCGCCTCGCGGAGCCGCCGGCGCTGCTCGTCGAGCTTCAGCCGGCGCTGACCGGCCACGGCGAGCTGGTCGAGCTCCTCGCCCGAGCCCTGGTGCCGTCGCCGCCGCTCGACGGCGCCCAGGGCGGCTACATCGCGGAAGGCTATGATGCGGCGCTCGACGCGCTGCGCGCGGCCGGCGGCGAGGGGCGCCGCGCCATCGCAGCTCTCGAGGCCCGCTACCGCCAGCAGACCGGCATCGCCACTCTCAAGATCCGGCACAACAATGTCCTCGGCTATCATGTCGAGGTGCCGGCGAGGCACGCCGATTCGCTGATGGCGGCGCAATCGGGCTTCACCCATCGCCAGACCCTGGCCGGGGTCGTGCGCTTCAACGCGCCCGACCTGCACGAGCAGGCGCTGCGCGTCACCCAGGCGGGAGCGCACGCCCTCGCCGCCGAGGCAGCCCATTTCGAGGAGCTTGTCGCTGCGGCGCTGGCCCGGGCGGAACGGGTCGCGGCCGCGGCCGATGCCCTGGCTCGACTCGACGTCGCCGCCGCGCTCGCCGAGCGCGCGGCCGAGGGCGGCTGGTCGCGGCCGCTCTTCGCGTCCGATCATCGGTTCGAGGTCCAGGCCGGGCGCCACCCCGTGGTCGAGGAATCCCTCAGGGCGGCCGGCGGGCGCTTCGTGGCCAACGACTGCCGCCTCGTGGAGGAATCGCGGCTGTGGCTCGTCACCGGCCCGAACATGGGCGGCAAGTCGACCTTCCTCAGGCAGAATGCGCTGATCGCCGTGCTCGCCCAGGCCGGCTCCTACGTCCCTGCCGCGAGCGCCACCTTGGGGCTGGTCGACCGGCTGTTCAGCCGGGTCGGCGCCTCGGACAACCTCGCCCGCGGCCGCTCCACCTTCATGGTCGAGATGGTCGAGACGGCGGCGATCCTCGCCCAGGCGACGGCGCGCAGCCTGGTCATCCTCGACGAGGTCGGCCGCGGCACCTCGACCTATGACGGCCTCGCCATCGCCTGGGCGGTGGTCGAGGCGATCCACGACCGAAGCCGCTGCCGCTGCCTCTTCGCAACGCATTATCACGAGCTGACCCGGCTCGCCGAGAAGCTCGACGCCTTGTCCCTCCACCATGTCAGGGCGCGCGAATGGAAGGGCGATCTCGTCCTCCTCCACGAGCTGGCGAGCGGCCCCGCCGACCGCAGCTACGGAATCGCCGTCGCCAAACTCGCCGGCCTGCCGCCGCCGGTGCTCGCGCGCGCCAAGGCGGTGCTCGCCAAGCTCGAGGAAGGCCGCGCCGCGACCGGCGGCATCGCCGCCGGGCTCGATGATCTGCCGCTCTTCGCGGCCAGCCTCCAGGAGGAATCGACGCCCGACCCGCTGCACTCGGCGCTGGCCGAGATCGAGCCCGATCGGCTGACCCCGCGCGAGGCGCTCGACCTCCTCTACAGGCTGAAGCGGCTGCAGGCGGAAGCGGGCTGAGCGGCGATGCGCTTCGCCGCCATCCCCGCCCGACGCGACATCATCGACCGGCGCGCGGTCGCCGAGCGGCTCGGGCCCGACCGGCAGTCCGCCGCTCGCGAGCTCAAGCTGGCGCTCGCCGCCGGCCGCGAGGAGATTGCGCGCCGGCTCGAGCAACGGCCCTATGCGGGCGCCGAGATCGCGTCGGCCTACGCCTTCCTGACCGATCAGCTGCTTCGGCTCGCCTTCGATTACGTCACCGGCCGCCTTCATCCGCTGGCCAATCCGACCACGTCCGAGCGGCTTCTGCTGATGGCCGTCGGTGGCTACGGGCGCGGCGAGATGGCGCTCCATTCCGACGTCGACATCGCTTTCGTGACGCCTTGGAAGCCGACCGACTGGACCGAGACGGCCGTCGAGGCGATCCTCTATCTGCTCTGGGATCTCGGCCTCAAGGTCAGTCCCTCGACGCGCAGCATCGAGGAGCTGGTGCGGGTCGCGCTAGGCGACCAGACGGTGCGAACGGCCGTCCTCGAATCGCGCTACGTCTGGGGCGACGAGGCGCTGTTCGACGAGGTCCAGGATCGCTTCTGGAACAAGGTCGCCGCCGGCAACGTCCGCGCTTTCGCCAAGGAGAAGCTCGACGAGCGCGACTCGCGCCATCACCGGATGGGCGACAGCCGATACGTCGTCGAGCCCAACGTCAAGGAAGGCAAAGGCGGGCTTCGCGACCTGCACACATTGTTCTGGATCGGCAAATATGCCTATCGGCTGCAATCGGTGGCGGACCTGGTCGAGGCCGGTCTCCTCTCCGATGCGGAGCTGCGCCAGTTCCAGCGCGCCGAGCGCTTCCTGTGGGCGGTGCGCTGCCACCTCCACCTCGTCGCCGGGCGGGCCGAGGAGCGGCTTACCTTCGATTATCAGCGCGAGATCGCCCAGCGGCTCCATTATGCGGACCGGCCCGGCAAATCGTCGGTCGAGCGCTTCATGCGCCATTATTTCCTGCATGCGAAGACGGTCGGCGACCTTACCGGCGTCTTCCTCGCCCATCTGGACGAGAAGTTCGCGCGG
>DATMVG010000017.1:0-3181 GCA_035563315.1 Allosphingosinicella sp.
CTCGACGCCCGCGCCGAAGCTGAGGCGGCCGTTGCTCATGGTCAGCCCGCCGCGCACCTCGCCCCAGCTGCGGTCGCCGTCGGCGAACGGAAGCGCGATGGCGACGTCGGGGATGTTGGCGAAGCGAACCGTCATGCCCGCATCGGCCCCCGACAGCATGTGGACCAGGTCGGCCTGGAGCTGCGGGCGCATCGACCAGCCGCCGAGCCGCATCTCGCCCGACAGGCGGGCGCCGACCCGCGACTCCAGCCGCCGCAGGTTGACGTCGTCGAGCCGGAGCGCGGTCTCGCCGCCGGTCTCCTCGAAGCCGCTCAGACGGTACATCGAGTAAGCCAGCGCCGCCCTCGGAGTCACGGTGAGGCCGCGGCCCAGGTCGACGTTGCGTCCCGCTTCCGCCATCGCGGCATAGCGGCTCGTATCGGTCGCCCCGTACAGGTTGGCGGAGAGGTCGCCGGTGGCGACCTGCCGCTCCATATGGGCCCTGCTGATCTCGGCCGAAGCGAGGCCGGAGACGTAGAAGCCGCCGCCGACCCGATAGGTGCCGTAGGCCGCCGCCTGGGTCGTCCTCGCCTCGCTCCTGTCGAGGCCCGGAGCGCTGAAGCCGTAGGCATAGCCGAACGCGGTGCCGACGGTGAGGTTGGACGTCGCCTCCACCTCGAGGCCCATATTGGCATAAGTGATATGCCGTCCGCCGCTCGCTCCCAGCCGGTTGGCGCCGGTGGTGGAAGCCGATGCGACGTAGCCCGAGCTGACGAAGCCGGTCATGCCGCGAGGCAGCGCCGTCGCCGAACGGCCGTTCGGAACGAGCCCGTGGAAGCTCATCGAGGACGGAGTCGTGCCGGTGGCCAGTGCCTGGGTCATCGCCGGCGAGCTGTTGATGCTCAGCGTCCCGCCGGGGGTGGTGCCGAGCATCGACAGGCGATCGGTGATGTTGTTCAGCATCAGACGGCTCTGGCGATCCTGCAGCGACCGGCTTTCGCCGGTGATCGTCGGGGCAAGGCCGCGCAGGGTGGTGGACAGCGTCCTCGAGTCCATCAGATCGATGATCCCGAACAGGTTGGACAAGGTGTCGTAATAATTGCCGCGCAGCTGATCGAGCGCCTGGGCGAAGGCCACCTCGGTCGGCCCGGATTGCCCGATCATCTGGGTGAGGCTGCCCGCCCGCAGCTCGGCGACGATGCTGTTCGCATTGTAGGTCAGCTCGGGCCGAAGGACTCCCTGGAACGAATAGACCGTTCCGAAGGTGCCGTTGACGCCCAGGTCGCCGGTGGCGATCGTCCAGCTCTGGCCGTGGCGGGGCGCCGCGCCGGGAGCCTTGTTGAACACCAGCGAGCCGCCGTTGAGCGCGAGCACGCCGGCGACCGCCAGCTTGTCCGCTCCCGAGCGGCCGGCATCGACGAACAGCGCCGAGGCCGAAGCCAGGATGACGTCGCTGTTCACCGTCAGGGTCCCGATCTGGTCGGCGCCGCCCGGGGCGACGATGCCGCCGACGACGGTCAGGAATTCGGGATTGATCGTGCCGTTGCCCGAGAGCAGGCCGGTCGCGACCAGCATCTCGTCGGTGTTGAGCACGCCGTCGACGTTGGTCCAGCCCTGATACTGGGTGAAGTCCGCCCAGGTGTTGAGGATGCCGGCCGGGGTGATGTCGAGCCTGGCGCGGTCGTGATCGAGGGTCATGACGTCGATCGTCGCGGTCTGGCCGAGCGTCGTGGTCCCGGCCTGGCGGAGGGTCACGTCATAATAGCGGGCCCTGACGCTGAGCCCCGGAGTGGCGCTGTTGACCGGCTCGACGTTGTTCGGGACGAAGTTGAGCGTGCCGGGGCCGCCATTGGTGTAGACGGGCGTGCCGTTGCCGGTCGGGTTGCCCGGACCGGTCATCGTCGAGCAATCGGCCCCCAGGAAGCAAAGCGTTCCGAACTTGGCGACCGCTCCGTCGGCGCCGCCCTGGGGGGTGTCGGGGAGGCTGTTCAGAAGCTCGCCGTTCGGGCCGATGATCGCATAATTGGGATCCATGTCCTGGACCCAGTGAGTCGGATCGAACCAGTTGCCGTCGCCGGCCAGCGCCGAGGCGTAGACGTAGGGGTTGTTCTGGACGAGGTCCTCCCAGAACTGGAAGAGCGGCGGATAGACGTTGAACTGGCCGTAGGTGCTGATGCCGCCGTTGAACGACCAGCTTCCGGTGAGCACGCCGGCGATCACGCTCTTCGCCCAGCGCTGGTCGACGATCAGCGGTCCGCCCGAATCGCCGCCCGCGGTCGCGCCCTCGAACTGCAGGGTCGTGCCGCCGAGGCCGTTGAAGTCGTAATAGCCGTTGTTGCGCCCGCCCGGAGGAGCCGTGTTGGTGAAGAAGTTGGCCGGCAGATTGTCGGGATCGTGGTCGGGATCGTCGAAATCGAGCCAGTAGATCGAATGCTGGTTGGAGGCGAAAGCGGTGTTGCCGGGATTGATGGCGGGGCTGTCGACCCAGTCGTTGTTGGTCATCAGCGCGTCGATCATGTTCTCCGCCGAACGGCGGCGATAATCGATGCCGGCAAGGTTGCCGAGGCCGGAGAGGCCGACGCCGGCGCCGCCATAGCCGGTGACGGTGACGTGGGTCGCGCCGGTCAGCGGCGAGAACAGCATGGTCCAGGTCGGAATGTCCTGAGCGTGGGTGTCGAGAGTCACCAGCGCGATGTCCTGGTTGGCGAACTCGCCGCCGCCTCCCAGCGCCACCGGCTGCGAACCGGTCCCGTACCAGACCTGGTTGGCGTTGTAGATGTGGCGGCCCTCATTGGTTTGGAAGTTGCCGTCGCGCCAGGTCTCGTAGGGGCCCTTCTGCCCGGCCGGGCAGGCGCTGGGCAGGCCGCTGCCGTTGAAGCAATTGCGGTTGAGCGATTCGAAGCCGAAGCTCAGCGGGATTCCGGCGGTGGCGCCGAACTGCGTCGCCAGCGGCCCGGTGAGGCCGCCGCCGCTTCCGGTCTGGCTGCCGTAGCGATGGGCCGGGTTGTTGTAGACGCAGTGCGCGGCGGTGATCACCGTTCGCGGGTTGATCAGCGAGCCGCTGCACAGGCTGAGGCCGGCGGCGGTCGGGCTGGTCTGGATGAAGGCGATCTGCTGGCCGACGCCGTTGATCGATCCGGCGGGATCGAGCACCTGGGTCGAATTCGAATAGGTCGAGCCGTTGCCCGGGGCATTGATGCCG
>DATMVG010000018.1:0-6893 GCA_035563315.1 Allosphingosinicella sp.
GCACCCGGCTTTACGAGATGGAGCGCGAGCGGCTGGCGAGCGAGCGCGCCGGAGCCCGCAAGTCGATGGTCGGCTCGGGCGATCGCTCCGAGCGGATCCGGACCTACAACTTCCCTCAGGGGCGGGTGACCGACCACCGCATCAACCTGACCCTTCACCGGCTCCCCGAAATATTGGAGGGCCAGCTCGACGAGCTGATCGGGGCGCTCATCGCGGAGGACGAGGCCGAGAGGCTGGCCAGCCTGGATGACTGACTCCGGTCGGGTGCAGGGAGGCAAACCCGTGCGCCAGGCCCTCGCCGCGGCGGCCGCGCGCCTCGCCGGGATCAGCGACACGCCCCGCCTCGATGCCGAGCTGCTGATGGCGCACGCCCTTGGCGTCGACCGCGAGGCCCTCCTTCTGAATGGGCTGGAGAAGGACGCCCCAGCCGAATTCGGCGAACTCCTCGACCGCCGCCTCGGTCGCGAACCGGTCGCCTACATTACCGGCCGGCGAGCCTTCTGGACGATCGAGCTCGAGGTCGGTCCGGGCGTGCTGATCCCGCGCCCCGACAGCGAGACCCTGATCGAAGCCGCGCTCGAGGGCCTCGGCGAGCGAGGGCCCCGCCAGGTCCTCGATCTCGGGACGGGCCCCGGCACCTTGCTGCTTGCCGCCCTCGCCCAATGGCCTCGCGCCCGCGGGCTCGGCGTCGATCGATCCGAGCGGGCGCTCGAGTTCGCCAGGCGCAACGCCGAGCGCACCGGCATCGGCGACCGCGCCCGTTTCAGCCGAGGCGACTGGGGCTTCGGGCTCGACCGGACCTTCGACCTCATCTTGTGCAACCCGCCCTATGTCGAGACGGGCGCTGCGCTTGCTCCCGAGATCGCGGACTGGGAGCCCGCGGAGGCGCTTTACGCGGAAGGCGACGGCCTCGCCGCCTACCGCCGGCTCGCGCCCGATCTTGCGCGGCTGCTCGATCCGGCCGGGCTCGCCTGCGTGGAGATCGGCGCCGGCCAGGAACGCGCTGCCGCCGGCCTGTTCGCGGCTCGAGGCTTCACGGTCGGCGTGCGCGCCGATCTGGCTCAGGTGCCACGCTGCCTCATCCTGCGCCTTGATCGAGACTAATGCTTTTCCGCTTGGATTTCCGCCCCGGCATAGCTACATAGGTCTCCAGGGACGGGGCCAACCACAGCATCGGATGCGTGAGGGCCTGACGTCGCCGACCCCTGATTGCTTGGTCGCTCGGCAGGCGATTTGGTGAGGTGCCTGGGTCCGCATGCGGGCTCATGCCTCTTGGGGGTCGTGCCTCAAGGCGGCCGGGAAAGGCCCGGCCATTAGGAAGTAGACCACCTTTGGTGAGGATTTTCGCTTGATCAACAATCGTCAGGGCGGTCGCAGGCGCGGCCGGGGCGGCGGGGGACGCACGCCGAACATGAATCCCAGTCCCGGCAACCGCCAGGACAGTCGTCAGCGCGGCAACGCCGCCCAGTTGCTCGAAAAATATAAAGGCATGGCGCGCGACGCGCAGATGCAGGGCGACCGCGTGCAAAGTGAATATTATCACCAGTTCGCCGACCATTATTACCGCATCCTCAACGAGACCCGGGCCCGCTACGAAGAGCAGCGGCGACAGCGCGGCGACGGCGGCTACGATGCCGACGAGGACGAGGATCAGGAGGAGATGGCCGCCGGTCACGACGTTCGCGACCGCTTCGGCGGCGACGAGGTCGAAGCCCGGGAGACCGAGGACCGCCGCGAACCGCGCCCGCAGGGCAATGGCGAATATCGCGCCCGCCGCTCGCGCCCCCGCTCCGCCGACGAGGATATGGCCGATCAGTCCGGCGAGCGGATCGCCGCCGACAGCCTGCCGCCCGCCATCTCCCCGGCAGCCTCCGACGATGGCGCCGAAGAGCCGCGGGCGCCGCGCCGCCGCGCGCGCCGGCCTCGCGATGCCGGCGAGGAGATCGCTCCGGCCGCCTGAGCTTGCGATCGGACGCCGCTGGCGCATTGACGCGGCGGCTTCAGTGTAGGACGCTCCCCCGACCTTATCGGGGAGCGTTTTCATGCGTGCCTGGCTGTTGCTCGCCGCCTTCGCCGCCGCGCCGGCAGGGGCCCAGAACGAAATCCCGCCGCCCTCCCAGTCGGCCCAGGGCGACGTCGCCGTCACCATCTACAACAACGATCTCGCGCTGGTTCAGGACCGGCGGCAGCTCAATCTCGGCGCCGGCCGCACGCGCCAGGAATTTCCCGACGTCTCGGCCCAGATCCGTCCCGAGACGGTGACCATCACCGGCGAGGGCATCGGAATCGTCGAGCAGAATTTCGACTTCGATCTCCTCTCTCCGCAAGCGCTGATGCAAAAAGCGGTCGGGGAGACGATCACGCTCATTCGAACCAACCCCGCCACCGGGGGCGAGACGCGCGAGCGGGCGCGGGTGCTGGCCGCCAATGGCGGCGTCGTGCTCCAGATCGGCGAACGCATCGAGGTGCTGCGCGACGACGGCCTTCCCGTCCGGGTGATCTTCGACCGGGTCCCTGAAAATCTGCGCCCCAGGCCGACCCTCTCGGTGACGCTGGAGAGCCAGGGCGGAGGCACGCGCCCGGTCACGCTGACCTACCTCACCCCAGGCCTGGCCTGGCAGGCCGACTATGTCGCTCTGTTCGACGAAGCCGCCGGCCGGATGGACGTCCAGGGCTGGATCACCCTTACCAACAATAGCGGCACCGAATATCGCAGCGCCGATACGCTGCTCGTCGCCGGCGCCGTCGGGCAGGCCGGCGGCTATCAGGGACGCGGCTATCCCCCGCCTCCGCCGCCTCCGCCGGGCGCCGTGCGCCGGCCCGGAACGGAGAGCGCCGGCCGCGAGCGGCTCGGCGACTTCTACCTCTATCCCTTGCCCGAACGCACGACGATCGCCAACCGCCAGACCAAGCAGGTCAGCTTCCTCGACGTGCAGGGAACGCCGGCGCAGCGCGCCTACGAGTTCCGCACCCATTGGCTGAACACGTCCGACGAGCCGCAAAGCGCCAGCAGCGTGCTTCGCTTCTCGAGCTCGCGCGATCAGGGCCTCGGCGATGCCCTGCCGGCAGGAACGATACGTGTCTATCAGCGCGACCAGCGCGGCAATCCGCAGTTCGTCGGCGAAAGCGCGATCGGCCACACGCCGATGGGATCGGAGCTCGGCCTCACCACGGGCCAGGCCTTTGACGTCAAGGTGCAGCCGGTGGTCGAAGGCCGCGACCGCATCACCGCCGAGCAATGGCGCACGACTTCGCGGTTCCGCATCGTCGATGCGGACGGGCGAACGGTCAGCGGCGAGCAGGACACGCTCGATGAGACCACCTATTGGCAGACCCGGATGCGCTACACTCTGACCAATGCGCGGCCGGAGCCCGTCACCGTCCACCTCTATCAGTCCGGCCTGGACAATTACTGGCACGACACCCGGATCGTGAGCGAGAGCCTGGCGAGCGAGCGCCTGTCCGCCGACCAGGTGGTCTGGCACGTCACCGTGCCGGCGAACGGCTCGGCCACCGTCAACGCGACCTTCCAGACCAGGCATTAGGTGAAGGCCCGGCGGACTCTTGCCCTCGCCTGGGCGGCGTTCCTCTCGTCCGCCGCGCCGCCGGCGGCGGCGCAGGCCGTCGTCTCGTCGCCGGGACCCGAGGCCGTCGCGGTGACGGTCTATCGGGACCCCGGCCGAAGCCCGGAGCAGGCGCCCAATCTGGAATGGCTCAACGGCTATGCGCTGATCAGCGAGACACGGCGGATCAACCTCCCGCCGGGGGAATCGCAGGTTCGCTTCGTCGGCGTGGCGAGCGGCATCCTCCCGCAGAGCGCGATCGTCGGCGGCTTCCCCGACGGCATCGTCGAGCGCAATCGCGACGCTTATCTGCTCTCGCCCGGCACCTTGCTCGACCGCTCGCTCGGAAGGCGGGTCCACCTGCGCCGGACCTCGCGGGCGACGGGGGCCGTGCGCGAGCAGGAGGCGGTCATCCGCTCGAGCGCCGACGGCGCGGTGGTGCTCCAGACCGCCGACGGCTTCGAAGCGCTGAGGTGCACCGGCCTGCCCGAGACCTTGGTCTATGACGAGGTTCCGGCCGGCCTTTCGACCCAACCGACCCTCTCGGTCCGCGTGCGCAGCAGCGGCGCGGTGGCGGCCACCGTTACCCTGTCCTACCTCGCGACCAATTTCGACTGGCAGGCCAATTATGTCGCCACGCTGTCGCCGGACGGCGACCGCGCCGATCTCTTCGCCTGGCTGACCCTGGCGAGCAATGACGACACCAGCTTCGTCGCCGCCGACACCCAGGCGGTCGCCGGCGAGCTCAACCGCGAGCCCGCCGAGGCGGAGCCGGCGCTGGGGCCGCCGCTTCAGCTCCAGTGCTGGCCGCAGGCGCGGACGAGCGACATCCCGCTCGAGGATCGTCCGCCGCCGCCGCCGGCGCCGCCGATGATGGTCGCCGAGGACGTCGTCGTCACCGGCAGCCGGGTTGCCGCGTACCAGCAGGCCGCCAGCAGTCCAGTCACGGTGGTGATGGCCGAGCAGGAAGATCTCGGCGACCTCAAGCTCTACCGCATTCCGGAGCCGGTGACGGTGGCCGCGAACTCGCAGAAGCAGGTTGCCTTCCTCGAGCGCCCCCGCGTGCGCGTCGCCACCGTCTACCGGCGGCGGCTCGCTCCGGCCGAAACCGGCGACGCCCAGCCGGCGCAGCGGTTCTTGGTCACGCGCAACCGCACCGCCGAGGGGCTCGGCGTACCGCTTCCGGCCGGACGGCTGGTTGTATTCGCCAATGCCGGCGACCGCCCGATCCTGCTCGGCGAGGGCTTCCTTCGCGACCGCGCCGTCGGCGAGGATGTCGAGATCGCCCTAGGCGCCTCGCCCGGAGTCCAGAGCCGTGTCGAGCTGGTCGCGGACGGTGAGGATTGGGACGAATATCGGCTGACCGTCACCAACGATCAGTCGGCGCCGGTCCGCTTCGAAGCCGAGTTCGCGGTGGACGAGGAGGATTTCCGGCCGGCGCGGCGCCTGACCCGGCGCGACGGCCGCCCACTCTGGACGGTGACGGTGCCTGGCAACGCGGCCGCCACCTTGCGCTACCGCTTGGCGAGCGAGGGCTAGCCCCGTCGCCGGCTTGCCAGCGAGACGAGAAAGCCGGTAGTTGGTTACGCGGGCGCAATAAGCGCATCGCTCAGAAATTTGGGAGGGGTCCATGGCAGACAATCCGAATTTTCCGATCGGCACGGCGGCGGTCAACTGGCTCGATTCGAACGGCCAGATCCATCTGCGCGTCTATTCGAGCGACGGCTACACCGTGACCGAGCGCTGCTGGGACGGCTCGGGCTGGACCGACGGCAGCTTCAGCCAGTCCGGCGCGGCCGTCTCGGCGACGAGCTGGCAGGCGAGCGACGGGCTCCACATCCGAGTCTACTGCACGGCCGAGGATGTCACCACCGAATGGTGCATCGACCAGGGCGGAAGCTGGTACAAGGGCGCCTATACGACGACCTGAAGCCTGGGCCGGGGCGCTCCCGGCCTTCGTCGGTCTTCGGGTGCTCCTGGCGCCCCGATCGAGTGGCGGCTCAATTCGGCGGGTTGCCGGACGCGGCGCGCTTGACCGGCCGCGGTCGGTGCTGCTCGTCGAGCGCGACGAAGGTGAACAGGCCCTCGGTCACGTTGACCTCGCGCTGGCCGCGGTCGCGGCTGGCGATGACCTCGATCCGGATCGCCATCGAGGTTCGGCCGATCCGCTCGACCCGCGCATAGACCGAGATGAGGTCGTGGAGCAGGATCGGCTCGATGAACTCCATCGCGTCGATCGCGACCGTGGCCACCGGCCCGTCCGCCTCGCGCGCCGCGACGATTCCAGCAGCGATGTCCATCTGGCTCAGGATCCAGCCGCCGAAGATATGGCCGTTGGCGTTGATGTCGCCGGGCCTGGGCGCGACCCTCAGCACCGGCTCGCGATCAGCCGCGGCCATCGTCGTCCCGCTCGCCGCCGCCGGCCTCGTCGTCGTGCCCCGAGCGGTTGCTGAGGAAGACCAAGCCCATCAGGCCGGTTCCGACGAGCACGGTCAGCCCGACTCCGGCGATCGTCGCCACCACCATGTGAAGCGGCATCGGCCCGCCCGACCGCAACAGATAGAGGAGGGACAGCGCCACCGTCGCCGCCGCCGCCAGCACCATCCACTTCATGGTTAGCTTGTAGCGCGCCCAGGCCGAAGCGGCGCGCTCGTAATCGGCCTGGCGCCGGGGCGGGATGGGGTCGTGGCGGGGCATGGCTTCCCTTTGGCCGCCGGCCATGGGATCATCAAGGGCGAGTCGGCAAGAAGAATCGAAGGAGACGCGCCATGACGATCGCGGCCATCCTGCAGAACAAGGGCGCCGAGGTTCTGACCGTCGCCGCCGACACGCCGGTGCGCGAGGCCGTGGCCCTGCTCGCCGAGCGCCGCATCGGCGCTCTGCCCGTGGTCCGCGACGGCGCGGTGGTCGGGATCATGTCCGAGCGCGACGTCATCTACTGCCTGAGGAGCGACGGCGCGGCGATGCTCGACTGGCCGGTCGAGCGGATCATGACCACGCCCGCGATCACCGTCGAGACCGACAAGCAGATCATGGCCGCTCTGTCGCTGATGACCCAGCGCCGCATCCGCCACCTTCCGGTCGTCGAGGACGGCCGGCTCGTCGGCCTCGTCTCGATCGGCGATCTGGTCAAATACCGGATGGACAAGATCGAGCAGGAAGCGGCGGCGATGCTGAGCTACATTCAGAGCGCCTGAGCCGCCGCGCCCGACCCCTGCCGCGACGGCCGCAGAAGCGCGAGCACCTCCTCGACCAGCGGCCGAGCGAACAGCAGCAGCATGGCGGCGTAGACCGCGGCTCCGAACGGCACCAGCAAGGCGAGCCTCGCCC
>DATMVG010000019.1:0-13068 GCA_035563315.1 Allosphingosinicella sp.
GAAGCGGTCGCCGCCGCCCCCGAAGCGATCGCCGCCTCCGCCGAAGCGGTCACCGCCGCCGCCGCCGAAGCCGCCTTTCTCAAACCCGCCGCCGAACTCGTCACCGCCGCCGATATTGTCGCGCTTGTCTCTGCCGCGACCGCCGCGCTCTCCGCGGCGCCCTCTGTCGAAACCCATCTGATTCAGATACTTTCCAGTGCCCAATCCCCTGTTAGAACCACCGCGTCGGGCAGAACGCGCAAAGGTCTTCGCGCCGGACCGCTGGCGCACCGTCGAGTCGCATAGCCGAAAACTTGCTCAGGAGCGAGGGGCATTCGACTCCGGAGCCTCGGGCGCCGCATGCCGCCGCCCCCGGCGCGCCAGAGCGCGATGGACGATGACCACGACGGCGCCGATCGCCAGCCCGACCAGCCCGGCTCCGGCCGCGCCCACGATCCACTCGACGAGGCCGGCGAGCGCCGGCACGGCATGGGCCGCGGCCTCCGCCGCATCGTGGATGACATGGGCGGGTCCGGCGATTCCGAAGACTTCGAGGCCGTGGACGATGATGCCGCCGCCGACCCAGATCATCGCGGCGATCCCGACCACCGAAAGTGCGGCCATGACCCGCGGCATGGCGTGCACCAGGCCGCGGCCGAGCGCTCGCGAGCCTCGGTCCCGACGCTCCGCGAGGTGCAGGCCGACATCGTCCATCTTCACGATCAGGCCGACGGCGCCGTAGACTCCGAGGGTGATGACGACGGCGACCAGCGCGAGGATTCCCGCCCGCAACGGGAAGGGCTCGCCCGCCACCTCGGCCAGCGCGATCGCCATGATCTCCGCCGAGAGGATGAAATCGGTGCGGATGGCGCCGCCGACCATCTCGCGCTCATGCTCGGCGCTGTTGAGCTCGGCGGCGATCTCGGCGAGGCTGTGGTCCTTGTCCGCCAGCGAATGCCAGACCTTCTCGGCCCCCTCGTAGCAGAGATAGGCCCCGCCCAGCATGAGCAGCGGCGTGATCGCCCAGGGCAGCAGCGCGCTCAGCGCCAGGGCGACCGGCAGGATGATCAGAAGCTTGTTCTTGAGCGACCCCTTGGCAATGCGCCAGATGATCGGCAGCTCCCGGTCGGGCGTGAAGCCGGTGACGTAGCGGGGCGTCACCGCGGTGTCGTCGACGACCACCCCGGCCGCCTTGAAGCCGGCCCGGCCGGCGGCGGCGCCGATGTCGTCGATCGAGGCGGCGGTGAGCTTGGCGATGGCCGCGACGTCGTCGAGCAGTGCGGCAAGTCCACCGGGCATGGGCAGGGCCTTCAGGCGTTGGCGATGCCGCCCTGTGACGGGCTCGGGCGCGGCGATCAAGGGCGCGCATCGGCCGGTGCCGTCGAATCCGCGCATTGAGCCGCCGGTGCCTTTCGCCTATCTCGGACCGCAAATGAGCGTTCATTTCCACGAGGAAGACCTGCCGGAGGGCGTGCTCGGGCCCGGCCCGATCGCGGTCGACACCGAGACGATGGGCCTTCAGCTCGCCCGCGACCGGCTCTGCCTGGTCCAGATTTCCGACGGCGGCGGCGACGAGCATCTCGTCCGCTTCGGCCCCGGCAGCCGCTACGACTCGCCCAATCTCAAGGCGGCGCTGGCCGATCCGGAGCGGCTGAAGCTCTATCATTTCGCCCGCTTCGACCTGGCTTCGATCCATGCCTATCTCGGCATCGTCGCGGCGCCCGTCTATTGCACGAAGACCGCCTCGCGCCTGGTCCGCACCTACACCGACCGCCACGGCCTCAAGGACATCGTCCGCGAGGTGCTCGGCCAGGAGATTTCCAAGCAGCAGCAGCAGACCGACTGGGGCGCTCCCGAGCTCTCCGACGCTCAGAAGGATTATGCCGCCTCCGACGTGCGCTACCTCCACGCGCTGAGGGAGAGGCTGGACGAGCGGCTCGAGCGGGAGGGGCGGACGGGCCTCGCGCGGGCCTGCTTCGATTTCCTGCCGCACCGCGCCCTGCTCGATCTCGCCGGCTGGGCCGATCAGGACATCTTCGCCCATGTCTGAGCTGGCCGAACGCGAACGCTTGGTGAAGCGCGGCTGGGCGGCGCCCGGCGGAGTCCACGATCACCTGATCCGGCTGATGAAGATCGTGCTTCCGGCCGCGATCGGGGTCGTGCTCGCCTTCCTCGCCTTCGCCCCGCTCGAGGAGAAGCAGGAGGTCAGCTTCCTGCTCGACAAGAACAAGGTCGAGCATGCCGAGGAGCGGATGCGGGTCGAATCGGCCCAGTATCGCGGCCAGGACGCGCGCGGCCGGCCGTTCGTCCTCAACGCCCGCTCGGCGCTCCAGCAGAGCTCGTCGGTCCCGGTCGTCGACATCAGCGACATGAGCGCTCGGATCCTGCTCGACGAGGGGCCGGCCCGGCTCCAGGCGCCGCGGGCGCGCTACCATATGGAGCAGGACCGGGTCGACGTCCTCGGCCCGATCCTGTTCACCGCCGCCGACGGCTACAGCCTGGCCACCCGCGACGTCGTCGTCGACCTGCGCGCGAGGACCCTCGCCAGCCGCGGCGCGGTCGACGGACACATGCCGTTGGGGCGGTTTTCCGCGGCCCGGCTCGACGTCAATCTGCCCGAGCGGCGCGCCGTGCTCTCTGGTCGCGCACGACTTCTAATCGTCCAGGGAGGCGTAAGATGAGCCGCTCCCCCACGCTCGGACTGGGGGCGATCCTGCTCGGCCTCGTCGCCGCTCAGGCGGCGTCCGGCCAGGCTGGCGGCTCCGCCCTCAAGGGCCACGACACCGACGCGCCGGTCGACGTCGCGGCCGATCGCATCGAGGTTCAGGACCGGGCGGACCGGGCCATCTTCTCGGGCAATGTCGAGGTCAGGCAGGGCAATCTCCAGCTCAGCACCGCCCGCCTCACCGTCGCCTATGCCAGCGCCGGCGGCATCGAGATCAACCGGCTCGAGGCGACCGGCGGAGTCGTTCTGCGAAGCCCGTCCGAGACCGCCCGAAGCCAGTTCGCCATTTACGACCTCGACCGGCGGCTGGTGACGATGATCGGCGGAGTCACCCTCACCCGCGGGGAATCGCACGTCCAGGGCGGGCGGCTGGTCCTCGACCTCGATACCGGACGGGCGGTGATGGACGGCGGCGCGGCGGGGGCGCCGGGGACGAACGCCACGGGGGGCCGGGTCACCGGCCGCTTCAGCGTTCCCCGGCGCTCGGGCAATTGAGCCGCTCGGGCGGGGACAGTTACTTGTCCCCCCGTCGGAAGACGGAACGAGAGGCCCGTGCGACAAGTAACTGTCCCCATCGGCTCCTCCATGCAAGACTCTTGCCGGTTGAGGCCGCGGCCTCGATCGCCTACCTTGAACGTGGGATAGCGGAGCGCGAATGAACGAGACCCTCGCCATCGAAAGACCCGAAGTCGAAAGCGCCGTCGGCGACCTGTCGCGCGGCCTCTCGGTGGTCGCCATCGCCAAGGCCTACGACAAGAAGGCGGTGCTGACCGACGTCTCGCTCGGCGTCGACCGCGGCGAGGTCGTCGGCCTGCTCGGGCCCAACGGCGCCGGCAAGACCACCTGCTTCTATTCGATCATGGGCCTGGTCAAGCCGGACAGCGGCCGAATCCTGCTCGACGGCGAGGACATCACTGGGCTTCCGATGTACCGGAGAGCCATTCTGGGCCTCGGCTATCTGCCGCAGGAGACGTCGATCTTCCGCGGGCTTACCGTGTCCCAGAACATCATGGCGGTGCTCGAGGTGGCCGAGCCCGACAAGCGGGCGAGGCGGGAGCGGCTCGAGCAGCTGCTCGCCGAATTCCACATCGAACCGTTGCGCGATGCCCCGGCCATGGCCTTGTCCGGCGGCGAGCGGCGGCGCTGCGAGATCGCCCGCGCCCTTGCGGCCAATCCGTCGATCATGCTGCTCGACGAGCCCTTCGCCGGCATCGACCCGATCTCGATCCAGGACATTCGGGACCTGATCGGCGAGCTGAAGAAGCGCAACATCGGAGTCCTCATCACCGACCACAATGTCCGCGAGACTCTCGACATCGTCGACCGCGCCTGCATCATCTATGGCGGCCAGGTCCTGTTCGCGGGCAGCCCCGATGACCTGGTGCGCGACCCCAATGTGCGGCGCCTCTACCTGGGCGAGAGCTTCGAGCTGTGACATGCCGCGACGAGGCCCATCCTCTCAGCGGACCCCAGCCTTCGCCGGGGTGAGCGGGACGGCCTGATGGCGCTCGGTCCCCGCCTCGACCTTCGCCAGTCGCAATCGCTGGTGATGACTCCGCAGCTGCAGCAGGCCATCCGGCTGCTCGCGCTTTCGAACCTCGAGGTGGAGAGCTTCATCGCCGAGGAGCTGGACAAGAATCCCCTCCTCGATACGGGCGGGGGGGCCGAGATCGAAGCCCCGGCGGAGCCCAACGAGGCCGGCGACGCGCCTTCCGAGCCCGCGACCGTCGACGAGCTGGTGATGAGCGGCGACGGCATGGCGGATGCGCCGCTCGACATGGATCTCAACAGCGAGGATTTCCACCAGGATAGCGCGGCCGATTCAGGGATGGGGCTCGACGGCGGCCTCGGCCTTGGCGGGACGGGCAGCGGCGGCTCCGGCGGCAGCGAGGACGGCCCCGATTTCGACAGCTTCGAAGGCGCGTCGCTTTCGCTGCACGAGCATCTTCGCCACCAGGCCGGCGAGGCGCTTTCCGGAGCGGACCTGGTCATCGCCGACCAGATCATCGACCAGATCGAGGAGACCGGCTGGTTCCTCGGCTCACTGCTCGACATCGCCCAGCGCCTCGGCGTGCCGCTTTACGAAGTGGAGCGAGTGCTGGCGGTCATCCAGACCTTCGACCCGGCCGGGGTCGGCGGGCGCAGCCTGGCGGAATGCCTCGCCCTCCAGGCCAAGGACGCCAATCGCTACGATCCCGCAATGGCTCGGCTGATCGGCAATCTCGACTATCTCGCCAAGGGGAACCTGGCCGCCCTGCGCCGGATCTGCGGCGTCGACGAGGAGGATCTCGCCGACATGATCCGCGAGCTGCGCGGCTACGATCCCAAGCCGGGCTGCCGTTTCCTGCCCTCGTCCCGAGTCGATGCGATCATTCCGGACGTGTTCGTCGCGCGGCGCGGCGCCGGCTGGGCGGTGGAGCTCAACAGCGCCACTCTGCCCCGGCTGCTCGTCAACCGCTCTTATTATCTCGAGCTGGCGAGCGGAGCCCAGGACCGCAAGTCCAAGGCGTGGCTGTCGGAATGCCTGCAAAGCGCCAACTGGCTGATGAAGGCGCTCGACCAGCGCGCCCGCACCATCGTCAAGGTGGCGAGCGAGATCGTCGCCCAGCAGGAGGGATTCTTCCGCCACGGAGTCTCGCACCTTAAGCCGCTGACGCTGCGCACGGTGGCGGACGCGATCGGAATGCACGAATCGACCGTCAGCCGGGTCACCTCGAACAAATATCTCGCCTGCGACCGCGGCCTCTACGAGCTCAAATATTTCTTCACCAGCGGCATCCAGAGCAATGACGGCGGCGACGCGGCCTCCTCCGAGGCCGTGAAGAGCCGGATCAAGGCGCTGATCGCCGCCGAGGGGCCGGTATCGATCCTGTCGGACGATCAGCTCGTCGACATGCTCAAGGCCGAAGGCTTCGACATCGCCAGGCGAACGGTGGCCAAGTATCGCGAGGCGCTCGGCATCGGCTCCTCGGTCCAGCGCCGCCGCCAGAAGGCGATCGGGCGGGCCGCCTGAGGCATAGAAAGGGACGAGGATCATGCTGGCGATCGCCGCTTTGCTGATGGTCTCGGCGGCTCCGCCGGCCGGTCCGGACTGCCAGGCGGCCATGGGCGGCCTGTTCGCCGACGAGGAACCCGCCTTGCCGGAGCCGGTCGACGGCGCCGCCCTGGCCGGGCGGGACGCGCTCCTCGCGCTTCGGCGATCCCGCGGGGACGCGCTGATCGTGGTCAATGGCGGCGACTTCTCAGGCGCCGACCTGCGCGGCGCTCGCCTTCACAATATCTGTTTTGTCGAGACCGACCTTGCCGGCAGCGACTGGCGCGGCGCCGAGGCGCCGGGGATCGGCTTCGTCCGGGCCAATCTCGAGCGGGCTAATTTCGCGGGGGCGAGGCTTCCGCGAATCCTGCTGCGCGAGCCGAACATGAAGGATGTCGACGCCTCGGGCGCCGACCTGTCGGAAGGGAAGCTCGACGGCGGCTGGGGCGGAAGCCTCGAGGCCGCGCGCTTCGATCGCGCCAACCTGCGGGGGTTCCGCTTCGATTGCGGAATCACGATCGGCGACGGCTGTCCGCTCGACCAGGATATCAGCTTCCGGGGCGCTGACCTGAGCGGAGCCAGCCTCAACAGCTTCTCGGGCTCGGGCGAATGGGCCGAAGCGCGCCTCGACCGGACCGAAATCTCGCTCAACCAGCTGCGCGAGATGAATGCGGCGCGAATAGCCGGCCCCGTCCTCCTCGCCGGCGGCGACGCCAGTGTGGAGCTGTCGCCCGCCGAGCACGCCGCGCTCCTGCCTCGAATCCGCATGCCGAGCGAGGCCGAGCGGCCCTCCTTCGACTGCGGCCGAGCTCGAAGCGCCGCGGAGCGCGAGATTTGCGGCGAATTGGGCGGAACGCTTCGGGCGCTCGATCTCGCCGTCGCCGGCCTCTATCGGCAGGCCTTGGCGGTAAACCCCGGCGTCGCCGAGGCCCAGCAGGCCTGGCTGCGCGAGCGCGACCGGTGCACGGCGAGCGAAGCGGCGACTTTGTCCTGGTGCCTCGAGCGAAGCTATGAAGTGCGCAAGGCGGAGCTGATCGCCGCCGTCGGCCCGCCTTCATGGGCGATTCCCGGGGCGGTGGCGCTGTTCATCGAGCCTCGGGTGGATTTCGACCCGCCGTTCGCCGACGAGCCGCTCTACCGGCGCCTTCTCCCGGTCATCGTCGGCGCCGCTTTCTCGCGGGCCGTCGTGCGGGTCAATCCCGACGGGACGATCGATGCCCGCGGCGAATCCGTCGGCGCCAACGCCCATACATGCACCCTCACCGGCGACGGCCTTCGCTTCGATTCCGCGACCGGCTGGTATTCCGGCGAACGGCGCGCCGAGGAATCCGATCCGCCCGAATGGCGCGGCCGGCCGATGCGGGTCCTGCAATTCTGGGGCGACCGCCTGGAAGTCTTCCAGGGCGGCCATGCGCGCGGCGCCGGCGAAGGCGATCCGCGCTACAGCGACTATGCGAGCTGCGGAGCCCGCGCCGGCTTCGGAGAGATGATCCGCGTGCCGGTCGAGGAGGACGAAGCGCGCCGGATGTTCGAAACCTACAGCGAGCTGGACTGAGGAAATGACGGCGCCCGCCCGTTTTTCCGGGCGAAGCGGAAATGCGATGGCCGAGCCGCACCGGCAACCAGTATAGGGGCGGCGGCGGCGGCGGCAGGACCGACCGGGCGGCGCTTCCCATCCCCGCCGCTCTGTGCTTTAGGCGCGGCCCATGAACATCCACGAATATCAGGCCAAGGACCTGCTCGCCAAGTTCGGCGTGCCGGTGCCCGCGGGCCACGCCGCGATGAGCGTCGAGGAGGCCGCGGCGGCGGCCAAGAAGCTGCCCGGCCCGCTCTACGTGGTCAAGGCGCAGATCCACGCCGGCGGGCGCGGCAAGGGCAAGTTCAAGGAGCTCCCGGCCAAGGCCAAGGGCGGCGTCCGCCTCGCGCATTCGGTGAAGGAAGTGCGCGCCCACGCCCAGGAGATGCTCGGCAAGACGCTGGTGACGGTGCAGACCGGGCCGCAGGGCAAGCAGGTCAACCGGCTCTACGTCACCGACGGCGTCGACATCGCGCAGGAATTCTACCTTGCCCTGCTCGTCGACCGCAAAAGCGGCCGCATCGCCTTCGTCGTCTCCACCGAAGGGGGGATGAACATCGAGGAGGTGGCGCACGAGACTCCGGAGAAGATCCGCACCTTCGGCATCGATCCCGCGACCGGTTTCATGCCGCATCACGGCCGCGCCGTCGCCCACGCGCTCGGCCTGGAGGGCGACCTCGACAAGCAGGCCCAGCATGTCGCCCGATTGCTCTACGAAGCCTTTCTCGGCAGCGATGCGAGCCAGATCGAGGTCAACCCGCTCGCCGTCACCGAAGACGGCCGGCTGCTCGTGCTCGACGCCAAGATCGGCTTCGATTCGAACGCCATGTTCCGCCACCAGGATCTGGAGGAGCTTCGCGACGAGAGCGAGGAGGATCCGATGGAGCTCGAGGCGTCGAAGCACGACCTCGCCTACATCAAGCTCGACGGCAATATCGGCTGCATGGTCAACGGCGCCGGCCTCGCCATGGCGACGATGGACATCATCAAGCTGAACGGCGCCGAGCCGGCCAACTTCCTCGACGTCGGCGGCGGCGCCAGCAAGGAGAAGGTCACCGCGGCGTTCAAGATCATCCTCTCCGATCCCGCCGTCGAGGGCATATTGGTCAACATCTTCGGCGGAATCATGCGCTGCGACATCATCGCCGAGGGGATCATCGCCGCCGCGCGCGAGGTCGAGCTCAACGTCCCGCTGGTCGTCCGGCTCGAGGGCACCAATGTCGAGGAGGGCAAGGCGATCCTCGCCGATTCCGGCCTCGCCATCGTCCCCGCCGACGACCTCGGCGACGCCGCCCGCAAGATCGTCGCCCAGGTGAGCGAGGCGGCCTGACATGGCGCTTCGGCCCTCAAGCGTCTGCGGAGTGATTCTCGTCACCGACGATGTCGAGCGGCTGGCGGCCTTCTACCGGGACGTCCTGGGCCTGCCCCTCGAGCGGGAGGAGCATTCGGGTCTGCCGGTCCATTACGGCGTGGACGTCGGGACGACCCATCTCGGCATCCATCCGCCCGCAAGCTTCGGCCGTGTCGAGGCGCGCGCCGGCGGGACGGTCGTCGCGCTTCAGGTAGACGATCTCGACGCCTGCCTGGCCGGTCTGGCGGCGAATGGCATCGAACCCGCAATAGCCAAGCATGACGAAGGATTCGGCCCGGTGGCCGCCGTCGAGGATCCGGATGGGAACCTGATCGAGCTGGTGGAGCTGAGCTACGATTTCGAAGAGGAAAGAGCATGAAGCTGCTGGTCGCGGTCAAGCGGGTGATCGATTTCAACGTCAAGCCGAGGGTCAAGGCCGACGGCAGCGGAGTCGATCTCGCCAACGTCAAGATGAGCATGAACCCGTTCGACGAGATCGCGGTCGAGGAGGCGATCCGGCTCAAGGAGAAGGGCGTCGCCGCCGAGATCGTCGCCGTTTCGATCGGCCCGCAAAAGGCCCAGGAGACGCTGCGCACCGCGCTCGCCATGGGCGCCGACCGGGCGATCCTCATCCAGACCGACGACGAGCTCGAGCCGCTCGCCGTCGCCAAGCTCCTCGCCAAGGTCGCCGAGGAGGAGCAGCCGGGCCTGTTCATCCTCGGCAAGCAGGCGATCGACGACGATTCGAACCAGACGGGCCAGATGCTCGCCGCACTGCTCGGCTGGCCGCAGGGCACCTTCGCCTCGAAGGTCGAAGTGGAGGGAGACTCGGTCAGCGTCACCCGCGAGGTCGACGGCGGGCTCGAGACGGTCAAGCTCAGGCTTCCGGCGATCGTCACCACCGACCTCAGGCTCAACGAGCCGCGCTACGCCTCGCTGCCGAACATCATGAAGGCCAAGTCCAAGCCCCTCGCCCAGAAGACGCCGGCCGACTACGGCGTCGACACCGCGCCTCGGCTCACCATCGTCAAGGTGGCCGAGCCGTCCAAGCGCCAGGCCGGGGTCAAGGTCGGCTCGGTCGACGAGCTCATCGACAAGATCAGGGAAACGGGAGTGATCGGATGAAGACGCTCGTACTCGTCGAGCATGAGGAGGGGCAGGTCAAGGACGCGACCCTCGCGGTCGTCACCGCCGCGGCCAGGCTGGGCGAGGTCCACCTGCTCGTCGCCGGTCACGGTGTCGGCGGAGTCGCCGAGCAGGCGGCTCGGATCGCCGGCGTCGGCAAGGTCCATGTCGCCGACGATGCCGCCTACGCCCATGGGCTCGCGGAGAATGTCGCTCCCCTCGTGGCCGCGCTGATGGAGGGCCACGACGCCTTTCTCGCGCCGGCCACCACCACCGGCAAGAACATCGCGCCGCGGGTGGCGGCCCTGCTCGACGTGATGCAGATTTCGGACATCCTTTCGGTCGAGGGCGACGACAGCTTCACCCGCCCGATCTACGCCGGCAACGCCATCGCCACCGTCAAGTCGTCCGACGCCAAGAAGGTGATCACGGTGCGCACGACCGGCTTCGACAAGGCCCCCCGCGAAGGCGGCGCCGGGCAGATCGAGGCGGTGTCGGGCCCCGGCGACCAGGGCCTGTCGAGCTTCGTCGGCCAGGAAGTGGCCCGGTCCGAGCGACCCGAGCTGACCAGCGCCAACATCATCGTCTCGGGGGGCCGCGCGCTCGGTTCCTCGGAGCAGTTCCACGCGCTGATCGACCCGCTCGCGGACAAGCTCGGCGCCGCCGTCGGCGCGAGCCGCGCCGCGGTCGACGCGGGCTATGCACCCAACGACTATCAGGTCGGCCAGACCGGCAAGATCGTCGCCCCGGGCGTCTATATCGCGATCGGCATATCGGGGGCGATCCAGCATCTGGCGGGAATGAAGGATTCCAAGGTGATCGTCGCGATCAACAAGGACGAGGACGCGCCGATCTTCCAGATCGCCGACATCGGCCTGGTCGGCGACCTGTTCAAGATCGTGCCCGAGCTGACCGAAAAGCTCTGATCGCGACACCTCCTCAGATTGCAGCGTCATCGCGGCCTGCACGGACACGGCGGTTCGTCGCTGCCCATCCTAGTCGCCGTACGGGATGTCGCTTCACAATGTAGCGCGCGTCGACAACCGTGCCCGGCGGAACATAGCGAAAACATTTTCCTGTCCTACAGTTGGCTCGCGGAGTTATCTTTCGCGAATCGGAAGATTTGCGACGGGAGCAACGACATGGACGACGACAATGCCGCTCGGGAGCGGCGGTCCCGGGATAGGGATGAGGCGGAGCGGGCGCGTTTGCCGGCGCCGTGGGAGGCCGAGGAGCAAGCCGATGGCGAGGACGGCGTCCGCCATCGCGTCGACGCCTTCACGCCGCCGCGGAAGAAGGCTTTCCTCAAGGCGCTTTCGAAAAGCGGCTGCATCCTCGACGCCTGCCGCGAAATCGGCGTCTCCAGCCGCACCGTCTACAACCATCAGGAATCGGACGCCGAATTTTCGAGGCACTGCCAGCTGGCGATCGAGATGTCGGCCACTCCGGTGGAGCTGGCTGCGTGGGAGCGGGGTATCTCCGGGGTCGAGGTCGATGTCTTCCGCGGCGGCAAATTCATCGGCACCACGCTCAAGCGCTCGGATTCCATCCTGCGGCTGCTCCTCCAGGGCGCTAACCCGAAGAAATACGGCCCCCGCCCGGGCTTCAGCCGCAAGCGGCTGATGGCGCACGAGCGCAAGCAGATCGAGCAGGAGATACGGCAGAAACAGAGCGCGTCCGCCCCACCTATCGAGGCCGTGACGGACGAGATCATCGCGAAGGTACGCGCCATTACGGCGCATCGGGACAAGCGGCGTCTCGCCGAGGGTTGGACGAAGACGGAAGACGGGTATTTGGTCCCGCCCGGCTGGGTCCGGGCCGACGGCGGGCGCGCCGCTTCCGGCGGCGGCGGGGAGGCCGATGGCGGAGCCCACGAAAACGGCGATTCCATGTGAAAGTCGTGAAGTTCGTGAAGCTGCCGCCGCTTGGTCCCCGCCGAACTGCGGGTCCGGGGGTGGCGGGGATCGGGGCCGGTCGCTACATAGCCGGGCTCAGACAGGGAGCGCGACGATGGCCGAACAGGGCACGACGGAAAAGCGGGTGGAGACCGCGCAGGGCGCAAGAGTGCCGACGCTCGAGGAGATGCAGCATTGGACGTTCGTGATGGGGCGGGCGCAGCAGCTGATGATGGAGCATCTTAGCCGGCAGTGGGGCGAAGCGGCCGCCAGGCCTGCGGCCGACCCGGCCAAGTTCGCGCAGGCCTGGCCGGCGATGAACTGGTTCGCCGATCCCGCGAAGATCGCCCGGCAGCAGGCCGAGCTGTGGAGCGAGGGGCTTTCGATGGGGCAAAGGGCGCTGGGGCAGACGGCGCCGCGCACCGAGCTTCAGGAGAAGGCCGACAGCGACAAGAGGTTCGCCGCCAGGGAATGGCGCGACCACCCGCTGTTCGACATGATCCGGCAGACCTACCTGCTCGTCTCCGAGCGGCTGCTCGGCAGCGTCGATGCGCTCGAAGGGGTGGATGACAAGACCCGCGCCAGGCTGCGCTTCACGACCAAGGCGTTCGTCGACGCGATGGCGCCCTCCAACTTCGCGCTGACCAACCCGCAGGTGCTGGAGCGGGCGGTCGAGACCAAGGGAGAAAGCCTGCTCAAGGGCCTCGAACACATGCTCAAGGACCTGTCCAGCGGCCAGCTCACCCATGTCGAGCCAGGCGCGTTCGAGGTCGGCCGCAACGTCGCGACGACACCGGGCAAGGTGGTGAAGCAGACCCGTCTCTACCAGCTGATCCAGTACAGCCCGGCGACGGAGCAGGTGCTGGAGACGCCTCTCATCATCTTCCCGCCCTGGATCAACCGCTTCTACATCCTCGATCTGAACCCGAAGAAGAGCTTCATCAAATGGGCGGTCGACCAGGGGCTGACGGTGTTCGTCGCCTCCTGGAAGTCGGCCGACGAGAGCCTGGCCGACGTCACCATGGACGATTACGCGCTGGCCCAGATCGAAGCGATCGACGCGGTTCGCGAAGCCCTCGGAGTCAAGTCGGTCCACGCCATCGGCTATTGCGTCGCGGGCACGACGCTCGCCTGCACCCTCTCCCTCCTCGCCGCCCGCAGCGAGGCGGACAAGGTCGCCTCCGCCACCTTCTTCACCGCCCAGGTCGATTTCTCCGAGGCCGGCGATCTCAACCTGTTCGTCTCGGACGAGATCCTCCAGATGATCGAGCAGGCCTCGACCGAGAAGGGCTATATGGACGGCCGCTACATGGCGGCGACCTTCAACATGCTCCGCGGCCGCGACCTGATCTGGAACTACGTCACCAACAATTATCTGCTCGG
>DATMVG010000020.1:0-25025 GCA_035563315.1 Allosphingosinicella sp.
CTATGGCCGAATGACCCTCATCGCAACAGGCCCGGATATCGCGTGAATCCCCCCCGCTCCATGGGAAGGACGGCCCTCGGCGGCGCCTTCTATGTCGGCGCCGCCCAGGGGGTGCGGGTGTTGCTGACCATCGTCTCGACCGTGATCGTCGCCCGCATCCTCGCGCCGAGCGATTACGGCGTCGTCGCGATGGTGGCGCCGGTCACCGCCTTCCTTCTTCTGTTCCAGAATCTCGGGCTCAGCCACGCCGCCATCCAGGCGCGGACGCTCTCCCACGACCAGTCCAACGCCTTGTTCTGGCTCAACATGGCGGCATCGGGCGCGATCATGCTGGCGTTGCTCGCGCTGTCGCCGGTCGTCGCCTGGTTCTACGACGATCCCCGGCCCGGCTACGTCACCGCCGCCTCAGCGCTGACGGTGCTGCTCAGCGGCTCGACCATCCAGCACATGGCGCTGCTCAACCGCGAATTCCGGTTCCGCACGCTGAGCCTGATCGACATGGCAGGGGCCGCGGCCGCCTTCGCCGCCACGATCGCCGCCGCCTTGCTCCTGCGCAGCTACTGGGCCCTGTGGCTCGGCACGTTCGTCGGCATCGTCGTCGGCATGATCCTGGTCTGGACCAGCAGCCGGTGGCGGCCGAGCCGGCGGATCACCTTCAGGGGCTCGGGGCGGATGGTCCGATTCGGCGGCGCCATCACCGGCTTCAACCTGCTCAACTATCTGAGCCGAAACGTCGACAATGTCCTCATCGGGCGGTTCTGGGGCGCCGGCCCCCTCGGCCTCTACGACCGAAGCTACCGCTTGATGATGTTTCCCCTCCAGCACATCAACGCGCCGCTGTCGCGGGTCATGCTGCCGGTGCTGAGCCGGCTTCGCGACGAGCCCGAGCGCTTCCGCGGCTCCTTCCTCACCACGGCCCGGGCGATCCTTCTGATCTCCAGCCCAGCGATCGCCGTCGTCGGCGCGTCGAGCGAGCAGCTGATCCCGTTCCTGCTCGGCCCGCGCTGGTCGGACGCGGCGCCGATTTTCCTGTGGCTGAGCCTGACCGGCCTCATCCAGCCGCTGTCGAACATGACCGGCTGGCTGTTCATCACCAGCGGCAGGGGCCGGGCGCTGATGCACTGGGGCCTGGTCTCGAGCATCCTCACCGTCGCCGCCTTCGGGGTCGGAGTCTTCTGGGGCCCGGTCGGGGTCGCCATGGCCTATTTCGTCAGTTCGGTCGCCAAGGTGCCGATCCTCTTCGCTTGGTGCGTCCGCGGCACCGCCGTCGCGGCCAGGGACCTTTACGGGCTCGCCCTGCCATCGCTCGGCGCTGCCGCCCTGATCTGGCTCGGAGTGACCTGGCTGCTTCGCCAATGGTCTCTGATCCCCGTGATTTGCCTTGCCTTGCCAATCGCATACGTCCTAGCGCTGGCGGTCCACTGGCTCTCCCCCGGAGGCCGCCAGGGCATCGCGTCGCTCGCCGCGCTCGTCGCCTCGGCGCGGCGCCGCCGGAGCGGCGATTCGGCGGAAAGTGGGGAACGAGGCTGAATGCGCCTGGAAGGATCGATCGAAGGACAATGGTGAAGCGCCTGATCAGCAATCTTGCCGTGGTGGCCCGCAACGTCGCGACCGGCGTGAGACGCCCGCGCGAGGCGGCGACCGCGCTTCGGGCGCTGAACTCGGCCGCCCCCGCTTCCTGCCCCTTGTGCGGCTATCGCGGCACCTTCCGGCCGCACGGGCTCAGGCCCCGTCCGGACGCGCTCTGCCCGCGCTGCGGCTCGGTCGAGCGCCACCGCCTGCTCAAGCTGTTCCTCGACGATTCGCCCGCCCTGATCGCGGGGCGCCGGGTCCTTCACTTCGCCCCCGAGGCGATCGTCGGCCGCCTGGTCAAGGCGCTGGCGCCGGGCGAGTATCGGAGCGCCGACCTGTTCAACCCGGCCGACCTCAAGCTCGACATCGAGCGGATCGCCCTGCCCGACGGCAGCGTCGACACCGTGATCTGCTGCCATGTCCTCGAGCATGTCGACGATCGCCAGGCGCTCAGGGAGCTTCACCGAATCCTCGCCCCGGGCGGAGCGCTCGTCGCCATGGTGCCGCTGATCGAAGGCTGGGAGCGCACGTTCGAGCCGGCGGACGTGACCACGCCCGAGCAGCGTATGTTCTATTTCGGCCATCCCGGGCACCTTCGCTTCTACGGCCGCGACTTCGCGACCAGGATGGAGGAAGCGGGGTTCGCGGTGACCACGTTCGAAGCGGACGGACGGCGCTCGCCCGAGGCGGCGCTCCGCCGCGGCGAGAAGGTGTTCGTCGGCCACGTGCGCTAGCCTGGCGCGGCGACGAAGCTCGAATCGTGAAGATCGTCATCACCAACGTCGTCGCGCTCAACGCCGGGGACTCGGCGATCCTGCACGGAGTCGTCAGGATCCTCAGGGAGGCGTTCGGCGATCGCGCCAGGATTGTCGTGCTCGAGCGGGACGCGGCGCAGTCCGCGGCCTTCTACCCGACGCTGGACTTCCGCCAGGCCTATGTCTCGACCACCGACTCGAGCCCCGGCGCTCGCCTGCTCCGCCGCCTCCTCGGCGGCCGCCGAGCGCTCAACCTCAGGCGGATGATCGCCCGCCGCTCGAGCAAGCGCTCGGGGTTCCTGCTTCCCGCCACGGCGCGGCGAAACCGGCGCGAGATGCTCGATGCCGATCTCGTCGTCAGCACCGGAGGGACCTACCTGGTCGAGCATTACGATTTCTCCGACAAGCTGGTGCAGCTCTTCCTGGCGGCCGGGAGCGGCCGACCCACCGTGATGTTCAGCCAGTCGTTGGGCCCGTTCCGGCTGGAGGCGAATATCCGCGACGTCCGCCGGCTGATGCCGGGCGTCGCCCTGCTCATGCTGCGCGACCGCAAGTCGCTGGAGCATCTCAGGGAGATCGGCGCCGACACCCGCCGCGCCCGGGTCGTCGCTGACGCCGCCTTCGCGCTCGCCGACGAGGGGCGGCTCCTCGACGCCGCCGCGCGCCGGACCTCCAAGACCCCTTCGGTCGCGGTCTCGGTTCGGGAGTGGAAATTCCCCGGCGCCGAATCGGGCGAGCAGGCGACCCTCAATTATTACGATTCGGTCCGCGCAGCCGTCACGCGGGCGGTTCGGACGCACGGCGCCAAGGTCACCTTCCTTTCGACCTGCCAGGGCATTCCACGCTATTGGACCGACGATTCGCGGACGGCCCGGGAGATTGCCGACGGCCTCCCCCACGACGTCCGCGAGCGGGTGTCCGTCGACACCGACCATCACGGCCCCGACCAGCTGATCGAGCGCTACGCCCGGTTCGACCTGGTGATCGCCACCCGGATGCACGCCGCCATCCTCGCCCTGTCGAGCGGGACTCCGGTGCTGCCCATCGCTTACGAGTTCAAGACTCGCGAGCTGTTCGAGGGGATGGGCTTCGGCGACTGGGTCCAGGACATTGCCGAGCTGACCCCCGCCGCCTTGGCAGACCTGGTCAGCCGCTGCCTCGCCGAGATCCCCGAGCGACGCGGCGCGCTGATCGCGGCGGTCGACGAACAGCGCCGATCGGCGCGCGAAGCGATCGCCCTGGTCCGCGCCGCCGCCGGCGGCGGCGAACTGCCTAGCCCGGCTTGACCGCGATCACGACATAGTTCTTGGGATAGCCGACATTCCTGAGCGGCCGGCTGACGTCGAGGCGGTAGAACCAGATCGCGAGCAGCGCGAACAGCAGCCTGACCGGTTGGAAAAGGAGCCGGCGCGGCAGGTGCAGCGCCGCCCGATGCAGCTGGTAGGCCAGCGCGCCGGTATAGCCTTCGAGCCATTCCAGCCGCTCGACCGCGAAGCCCGCTTGCGAGAACAGGTGCCGGTGGCCGTATTGGGTGTAGCGGTAGAAGTCGTAGGGCTGCTCGTGTTCCTCGTAGAAGAAAGGGGCGGTCGTGATCATCCGCCCCCCGGGCTTCATGACCCGGTTGAGCTCGGCGAGCACCGCCCCCGGCTCGGGCATGTGCTCGAGCGCCTGGTTGAAGATGATGAAATCGAACCTTCCGTCCTCGACGGGGATTGAGCGCAGGTCGCAGACGTAGGTCGTCTGAGCATATTCCTTCTTCACCATCTCGAAATCGGCGGATTCGTAGCAGGCGTGCCCGAACAAGTCGCGATAGGGCTGGGCTCCGGCGGCGGCGTCGAGGACGACGGCGCCGGCGGGCACCTGCCTGGCGAATTCCTCGTTCACCCGCCGCAGATGCACGCGCGACGAATTGGCGGCGAACCTTGTCAGCAACCAGTCTATCATAACCTACCTTCTGGCGTGACCGGCCATGAGCGGCGTCGCCGGCCGCTCGCCGCGATCCGTCCAGGTGAGGCCGCCTGAAAAGCCGCTTTGCGAGGCAAAGGCAAGTGCGGCGGCAAAACGGGGGCCTGAGCCCGACAGGTGAAGGGCGGAGGACGGTCTCGGACCCCCGCCGCCCGCGCTTAACATTGGCCCCGACAGGTGATAGGCGCCCGCCGAATGAGCCTGCTATCCCGAGCCAGACGCAAGCTGGACCGCCTTCGCTTGGGCCGCACCGCGCGGCAGGTGCTCGAGGATCGGCTTTCCTATCTCGCCCCGGTCAAGATGCGCCGCATCGAGCGCGCGCTGAGCCAGCTCCGCCGGCGGCGCGTGCCGGGGGACTTCGTCGAGTTCGGAGTCGCGCTGGGCGGGTCGGCGATCGTCATCGCCCGCCAGGCGGCGGGCGAGCGGCGGTTTCTCGGCCTCGACGTGTTCGAGATGATCCCGCCTCCCGCCTCCGACAAGGACGACGCCAAGTCGCAGCAGCGCTACGAGACGATCCGATCGGGCAAGTCCGCGGGCATTCGCGGCGACCGCTATTACGGCTATCGCGAGAATCTCTTCGAGGAAGTCAGGCAGAGCTTCGCCCGCTACGGCGTGCCGGTCGACGGCGACGGCGTCCAGCTCTACAAGGGGCTGTTCGAGGAGACCTGGCCGAAGGTCGGGGCGCGGGCGATCGCCTTCGCCCATATCGATTGCGACTGGTACGATCCGGTCCGCTTCTGCCTCGGGGCGGTCGCCGATCTGGTCAGCCCTGGCGGCATCCTGGTGATTGACGACTATCATGATTATGGCGGATGCCGCACCGCGGTGGACGAGTTCCTCGGCGAGAGACGAGACTTCGCCTTCGAGCCCGGCGCCAACCCCTATCTCCGCAAGATCGGAGCCTGAGCGGAGCAAACGGGACTTGGCCTGAACGCCCCGTGACCACATTCACCTGTTAGGAAGAGAGAGAAGAATGAACATCTTGAAACGGGTCGGCCGGGCGCTCGGACGGACCCTTTCCCCATCCGTCACGGTGGCGAAGGACTCGGCCCGGGCGCGCGACCTGTCGGCCCTCTTGTCGGGCCGTCTGACGCTCGATCCCGGCATCAAGTCCGTGGTCGACCAGGTCCGGGCGCGGGCGGCGGCCGACACGACCCCCTATCCCCCCGAGGCTTATGGGGGCTACGCCACGATCGGCGAGCATGCCGCCGCCGCTTCTTCGAGGGACCCCAAGCTCGCCCTGCTGGAAGCCCTGGTCCGCCGCCGCGCGGCGGGCTCGATCCTCGAGATCGGCACCGCCTATGGGCTCAGCGCGGTCACCATGGCGCTGGCGCAGGGGTCGCCCAACGTCGTGACTATCGATTTCTTCGAGCCGCAGGCGAGCGTCGGGCCGAAGAACATCGCTTCGGTCACCGGCGGCGTCCAATGCATCAAGGAGCGCAAGGAAGAGGCGCTGCCGCGGCTCCACCGCGAGGGCAGGAAGTTCGACCTTGTCTTTCACGACGGCGGCCACACCGGCGACGGCTACGTGCAGGATTTCGATACCATCCACCCGATGCTCACCCCGCAAAGCATCTACATCATCGACGACATCGCCTGGGACGAGGGCGAACGGCGCGGCTTCACCAGCGACAAGAGCCGCCGGACCTGCCGCGAGGGCTGGGAAGAGCTGCTTCGCGACCCGCGAGTCGAGGGAGCCGTCGTCGCCAATCGCAGCGTCGGCATCCTGCTGACGCGCTGATGGCCGATATGCTCCGGGGCCGCCGTTCCGCGCGGCCGATCCAACTCGCCGTGCTGGTGAGCCGGTTTCCGGAACTGTCGCAGACCTTCGTGCTGGATCAGGTCGCGGCGCTGATCGACGCGGGGTTCGACGTCACCGTCTTCGCCGGCCGCCGGGCGCGCGGCGGCCTTCGGCACGCCACCGGCCGAGCTCTCGCCGGGCACGGCCGCTACGCCGATCGCGCGCTGCTGCCGAGGCTGCTCAACCTTCCGGGCTTTTCGGCGGGCCTTCGCCGCCGCGCTCATGAGCGCGCGCTTCGGCGCCTTCATCGCCAGGCCGCGGCAGGGTTCGACCTGCTGCTCTGCCATTTCGGTCCGGTCGGCCTGCAGGCGGTCGCGGCCTCGCGCGGCCTCGCCAGGGCGGCCCCGATCTGGACGATCTTCCACGGCTACGACGTCTCGCGCTTCATCGTCGAACAGGGCGAGGACGCCTATGCCCACCTGTTCCGGCACGGCGACCGCTTCCTTCCGATCAGCCGTCTCTGGCAGAGGCGGCTCGCCGGGCTCGGCTGCCCCGAGGATCGCATCGGCCTGCTCCGAATGGGCGTCGATTGCGAGCGGATCGAATTCGCGCCCCGGCCGCGGGCGGACGGCCCGCTGCGCATCCTCACGGTGGGCCGCCTGGTTGAGAAGAAGGGGACCGCCTTCGCCCTCGCCGCGCTCGCCCACCTCCAGCAGGCCGCTCCCGAGCTGCGCTGGGTCTTCGAAGTCGCCGGCGACGGCCCGCTCGAGCAGCCGCTGCGCCAAGCGGCCGGCGAGCTCGGCCTCGGCGAACGCGTCAGCTTTCTCGGGGCCCTATCGTCCTCGGAGGTCCAGGCGCGGCTGCGGCAGGCCGACATCTTCCTCCTGCCCTCGATCGTCGCGGCGGACGGCGACATGGAAGGGATTCCGGTCGCTCTCATGGAGGCGATGGCCGCCGGCGTGCCGGTCGTCTCGACCTTTCACAGCGGCATTCCCGAGCTCGTCGAGCATGGCGTCTCCGGGCTGCTCGCGCCGGAGCGCGACCCGGCCGCGCTCGCCGAGCAGCTGCGGACGTTGATCGAAAGCCCGTCGACCAGCCATTCGCTGGCCTTGGCCGCGCGCGCGAAGATCGAGGCCGAGTTCAACCAGCGCCGGATCAACGCCGGGCTCGCCGAGTCGATCGCCGAGAGGGTAGCCGGCAAGGCGGCGCTGGACTGACGGGCCCGGCAATGGCATCGGCCTCTCCCGGCGCGGGCGAGCCGGCCGGATCGGCTCGCGCGGACAGGAGATAATAGTTCGATGGGCATCATTTTCGCCGACGCGCGCCACCTCCTGGAGGCGAGGCAGGGCCGGACCGGCGGCAAGGCGGTCACGCTCGGCCGGCTGACCACCTATCTTCATCCCAGCGACCTTCGCGCCCTGCGCAAGCTCGTCGGCGACGATGCGGATTCGATCCGCTGGCTCGACGCCTATCGATGGGGAATGCCCGCCGACGGCTTCTTCCGCGACGTCCTCAAGTTCGACTCGATCGACAGCGTCGACTTCTCCGAATATCAGGGCGCCACGATCATTCACGACCTCAGCAGGCCTCTTCCTGCCGAGCTCGAACTCAAGTTCGACCTCGCCGTCGACGGCGGCACCCTCGAGCACGTTTTCAACTTTCCGGTCGCCGTCGCCAACCTCATGCGCCTCGTCCGGCCGGGCGGGCTGGTCTATTCCAAGGGCCCCTGCAACAATCTGTGCGGGCACGGCTTCTACCAGTTCAGCCCGGAGCTCATGTACCGCATCTTCTCGCCGCAGAACGGCTTCGCCGTGCGCTTCGTGCGGCTGGCCGAGACCCGCTATCATTCGGTCGAGGCGACGACGGGCCATGCCATCTACGAGGTCACCGACCCCGATTCGGTCGGCCGCCGGGTCAACCTCGTCACTTCCCGTCCGGTGCTGATCCTGACCCTCGCCGAGCGGGTGGCGGCGTGCGAGCCGTTCGCTCAGCCGGTGCTTCAGAGCGATTACGTGACCCGGTGGAAGGAAGATGGCGGCTCAGCGGGCAGCCGGAGGGGCGGCCTCAAGGAGCTGGCCCGCCGCTACGTGCCGACGCGGGCATGGACTCTGGCCCGCGGAGCGGCGATGCGACGCGCGGCGTCGTGGCGCAACAGCAGGCACTTCAAGCGAGTCCGGTAGCGGCCCTCGGGGGAGTCGGCGCCGCCGCTGTCCTGGTGGTCCGGAAATAGAGCTGGGCGAGGCGCTCGCTGACCTTGAAATCGGCCCGGACGCTGTCGATGATGTCGGCGCAGACGTCGGCATCGATGCGCGCCACGTCCGCTTCGGGATGCCGGCGGCCGAACGCCATCCCATTCGGCGTGTCCTCGAGGATGAAGAGATCCCAGGCCATGAACTGATTCAGCAGCCGATAGGTCATGGCGTGCTTCCACGAGCGGCTCGGATGATAGTCGTCGATGATGATCGCCCCGCTCGGATGGACCAGCGGCAGGAAGAGAGCGAAATCCCGGTCGAGCCGGCCGTCGGCGTCGCACATCAGGCCGGCGATCTGGCTCGTCTCGATCATCGCGAGCACCTCGTGGCCGTTCTCCGCGGTCAGGTGGTGGGGGAACAGGCGGATCGGGTCCTTCGCGCCGAAACGGGCGAGGTGACGTTCGAAGCGGGCGAGATTGTCCTCGAAGCCGCCATAGCGGCCGCGGCTGCCGCCCTCCAGCTTCTCGACGACGATATGCTTCGAGCTTTGCCCGCCTTCGATCTTCGCCCAGGCGATGGCGATGCTGGCGCTTCCGCCGGCGCCGCCGATCTCGACCGAATCGAGGTCGGGCGCCTCGCGCATCCGCTGGTAGATGCGCTTGTACGCCGCCGCCGAGAGCAGGCCCTCGGTGTCGCGCTGGAGCCGATAGAAGCGGCCGTAGAGAAGGCGCTTGGCGACCTTGGCCGCCGGGCTGGACATGAGCGTCCGGCGGAGCGTGGTTTTCAGCGGGGGCATGGCCGCGCGCTTAGAAGCGGCCCCCGCTGAAGTCCAGAGGCCAGCGCCCGCGGCGGCGGCGCGAGAACCCGGCCGCCCCGCCTCAGAAGACGTAGCCGAAAGTCTCGATATCCTTCCTGTAGATGCGGCCGACGAGCTCCACCGTCTCGGGCGTGTAGAAGGCGCGATAGTCAAGCGCCTCGCCGGAGCGGTTGGCGCGCGCGATCGGGGCGAATCGACCGATGTGGCGCTCGACGAAGGCATAGGTGGGGCCGAGATCCTCGAGCCGGCCGACATGGTCGACGAGCGGCTTGAGGTCCCGATCGCACAGGAACAGCCATTGCGGCTGGAACACGCCGTCCAGCTTCTCGACGTCGCGCTCGGCGAGCCACTGAGTGACGAACCGCTCGAAGCTCTCGAATTCGGGGACTCGATATCGCTCCGGTTGCCACATTCCGGCGCGGTAGGTCTCGCCTTGGCCGCCGCCCTGGCGGGCGAAGCGATAGGCGGAGAGCAAGCGGTCCCAGGGATTGCGGGTGACGGAGAAGGATGGCAGCGCCCTGACCGCGGCCGACCCCCATCTCGCGATGTCGGAGGCGCGGGGATGGCCCATGAAGCGGCCGTAGAGGGCCTCGTTGAAGCTGGTCCCCGCCGCCTTCGGGACATGGATGAAGACGATTCCCGCGCGCCGCCAGTATCTCGCCCGCCGCCGCACCAGGATCGCCCGGCGCAGGCCGCCCGGGAGGCGCCGGTTAAGGTTGCGGACGAGCCCGATCATCGCCCCTCACAGCAGCGACTGGACGATATGTTCGGCCGCTTCCTCTGGCGTCATCGCCATCGTGTCGATCCGAATCTCGGCCTGCTCGGGAGGCTCGTAGGGGCTGTCGATGCCGGTGAAATTGGGCAGGGCGCCGCTTCGCGCCTTGGCATAGAGACCCTTGGCGTCGCGCCGCTCCGCCTCGCCGAGCGGAGTGTCGACGAAGACCTCGGCGAACTCGCCGGCGGGGAGCATCTCGCGCACCATCCGCCGCTCGGCCCGGAACGGCGAGATGAAGGCGCACAGCACGATCAGCCCGGCATCGGCCATCAGACGGGCGACCTCGCCGATCCGCCGGATGTTCTCGACCCGGTCGGCGTCGGTGAAGCCGAGATCCTTGTTGAGCCCGTGCCGGACGTTGTCGCCGTCGAGAAGGAAGGTATGCCGCCCGAGCCGGTGGAGCTTCTTCTCGACGAGATTGGCGATGGTCGACTTGCCGGCCCCGGACAGGCCGGTGAACCAGACCACCTTGGGCTTCTGCCCCTTCAGCGCCGAATGCGCCTCCCGGGTCACCTCGAGATGCTGCCAGTGGATGTTGTGCGAGCGCCTCAGAGCGTAGCGGATCATCCCCGCGCCGACGGTGGCGTTGGTCAGCCGGTCGATCAGGATGAAGCCGCCAAGATCGCGGTTGACCTCGAACGGTTCGAACGGGATCGGCCAATTGAGCGCCAGGTTGACGATCCCGATCGCGTTGAGCTCGAGCGTCTTGGCGGGCAGCTCCTCGAGCGTGTTGACGTTGATCTGGTGCTTGATCTCGGTGACCGAGGCGCCGACCGTCGCGCATCCCGCCTTGAGCCAGTAGCCGCGGCCCGGAAGCATCGCCTCCTCGTCCATCCAGACCAGGGTCGCCTCGAACTGGTCCGACACTTCGAGCGGGCTGTCGGCGGCGGCGATGACGTCGCCGCGCGAGCAATCGACCTCGTCGGCGAGCACGATCGTCACCGACTGGCCGGCGGCGGCGACGTCGAGGTCGCCGTCCATCGCGACGATCCGGCCGACGCTCGACGTCCGCCCGGAAGGGAGCAGCCGGACCTTGTCGCCGGGCCTCACCCGGCCACTTGCGATCAGCCCGCAAAAGCCGCGGAAATCGTGGCTCGGCCGGTTCACCCACTGCACCGGCAGCCGGAACGGTGCCCGCTGCAGCGCCTCCTCCTCGAGCGGCACCTCCTCGAGGTGGCGGATCAGCGTCGGCCCCTCGTACCAGGCCATGCGCGGCGAGGGCGAGGTGACGTTGTCGCCGCGAAGCCCGGACAGCGGGATGGCGGTGAAGTCGGCGAGGCCGAGCTCGCCGGCGAAGGCGCGATAGTCGGCGACGATCTCGCCGAACCTTTGCTCGTCATAGCCGATCAGGTCCATCTTGTTGACCGCCAGGACGACGTTGCGGATGCCGAGCAGGTGGGCGAGGTAGCTGTGCCGTCGGGTCTGGGTGAGCACGCCCTTGCGAGCGTCGATCAGGATCACGGCGAGGTCGGCGGTCGACGCTCCGGTCGCCATGTTGCGCGTATATTGCTCGTGCCCAGGAGTGTCGGCGACGATGAACTTGCGCCGGTCGGTCGCGAAGAAGCGGTAGGCGACGTCGATCGTGATGCCCTGCTCGCGCTCGGCGGACAGGCCGTCGACGAGCAGGGCGAAGTCGATCTCCTGCCCCTGCGTTCCGTGCCGCTTCGAATCGCTCTCGAGCGCCGCCAGCTGGTCCTCGAAGATCATCTTGGAATCGTAAAGGAGCCGGCCAATCAGGGTCGACTTGCCGTCGTCCACGGAGCCGCAGGTGATCAGGCGAAGCAGGCTCTTGTGCTGGTGCTGGTCGAGATAGGCGGCGATGTCGCGCTCGATGAGGTCCGACGAGCCGTAGACCTGGAGGGTCATCAGAAATAGCCCTCCTTCTTCTTCTTCTCCATGCTGGCCGCCTGATCGTGGTCGATGGCCCGGCCCTGGCGCTCCGAGGTGGTGGCGAGCAGCATCTCCTGGATGATCTCCGGCAGAGTCGCCGCCTCGCTCTCGACGGCGCCGCTCAGCGGATAGCAGCCGAGCGTCCGGAAGCGGATCGAGCGGGTCGCCGGCCGCTCGCCGGGCCGCAGCCGGAAGCGCTCGTCGTCGACCATCAGCAGCAGGCCGTCGCGCTCGACCGTCGGCCGAGGCGCGGCGAAATAGAGCGGGACGATGGGGATGTCCTCACGGTGGATATATTGCCACACGTCGAGCTCGGTCCAGTTGGACAGCGGAAAGACCCGGATGCTCTCCCCCGGCTTCTTGCGGGCATTGTAGAGGCGCCACAGCTCGGGGCGCTGGTTCTTCGGATCCCAGCGGTGATTGGCCGAGCGGAAGCTGAAGATGCGCTCCTTGGCGCGGCTCTTCTCCTCGTCGCGGCGGGCACCGCCGAAGGCGGCGTCGAAGCCGTGCTCGTCTAGCGCCTGCTTGAGCCCCTCGGTCTTCCAGATGTCGGTATGGTCGGAGCCGTGGTCGAAGGGATTGATCCCCTCGGCGACGGCGCGCGGGTTGCGGTGGACGATCAGCTCCATGCCGGACTCGGCGGCCATCCGGTCGCGCATCTCGTACATCGCCCTGAACTTCCAGGTCGTGTCGACGTGGAGCAGGGGGAAAGGCGGCGCCGCCGGGTAGAAGGCCTTGCGCGCCAGGTGGAGCATCACCGAACTGTCCTTGCCGATCGAATAGAGCATCACCGGGCGCTCGGCCTCGGCGACGACCTCGCGCATGATGTGGATGCTCTCGGCTTCCAGCCGCTCGAGATGGGTCAGCCGCGACCGGCGCGCGCCGTCCTTTTCCTGCCCAGGATCGAGAACCGACATGCTCCTTCCCCCGGCCTCAGAGCCGCGGCCCGGCGGCGGGCGCGGCCGCCGCCCGCCGAGCCTCGGCGCCGGTCAGCAGCGCGGGCGCGTAATGAGCGAGCAGCCACAGCAAGGTCGGCAGCGCCATCGTGTTCCAGCTGTCCTGGATCCCGCCGGTGACCTGCCATTGGCCGATCGTCTCCCCGGGCAGCCACAGGTCGAGCACTTCATTGACGATCAGAACGGCCCACACGACCAGCCAGGGCAGGATGCTGGCCAGCGGCCGCCTGAGCAGGGCGGCGGCGCCGAGCTGGATCAGGACGGCGGCGTAGATATGCAGCGCATCCTGGTCGAGGTCGGTGATCTGGGAGAGATAGTCCTTGAAGTCGATCCAATTCATCGGCCCCCGTTAGAGGCGGCCGCCGCCGGTTGCAATTAGGCGGTGGCGCCGTCAGGTGGCGCGAATCGGGGCGGTGGGGAACCCTAGAGGCGGAGCTTCTCCTTGCGCCGGCCGGCGAGGGCGCGCTGGCGTCGGCGCCGGCGCCGCTCGGTGAAGGCGACCACCACCGGCGGCATGATCAAGACGGCGGCCAGTGCCGCCACGCCCCAGAACATCGGCTCGCTCATACGGAACCTCATACTCGACACCGCCGTCTTGGCCCGCTGCAGGCTGGGATCGGCGATGCTCGGCGAGCCTAGACAAGATCGCGGGCATCTTCCACCGCTTCATGATCGATCCTCGCGGAACGGCAACGGCACGGCCCGTTCAGAGAACAGCCAGCCGGGCCGGTCCAGTCGGAGACGATGGAGTATGATCATGTCAGATCCTGAATCGCCCACGTTTCGGCCGACCTCGCTGCCTTCGCGGCGGGAGGCGCTGGGCGGCATCGGCGCCGCCGCGGCGCTGCTCGTCGCCTGCCCGCCGCGAGTCGCGCGGGCCCAGTCCGGCACCACTTTCACGCCCGAGATGTTCGGCGCCAGGGGCGACGGAAGGACCGACGATTACGAGGCCCTGAAGAGGCTCGCCGCGGCGGTGAGCCAGGCCGGAGGCGGAATCGTCAGGTTCGGCCGCGGGCGCCACTATCTGATCGACCGGATCCAGGTTTGGGGCGGCCCCAACCGGAACGACGTCGCCAACATCCTCTACAATCGCTGCCGCGGCCTGCGCATCGACCTCAACGGCGCGACCGTTCACGTCAAGGGCGACTTCCACCGCAGCGGAGACACGGCCGAGGGCCGCTTTTCGTGGCTCAATGCCGTCATTCCCTTCCAGCTCAACCGCTGCACCGACGTCGTCATCGAAAACGGCTTCCTGCACGGCCATGCCGATCGGATGAGCCGCGATCCCACCGTCGACGAGCGCTCCGGCCATGGCTTCGCCATCAACGGCTGCAGCAACGTCCTGCTCGAGGGCCTTCACGTCCATCATTTCTCGGCCGACGGAGTCCGCGTCGGCATTCTCGGCGGCCGGGAGAACGATCCGTGCCGCGACGTCCGCCTGAGCCAGGTGCGCCTGACCAACAATGCCCGGCAGGGCCTCACCATCGCCGGCGGCGTCGGCGTGGTCGCCACCGACTGCGAGTTCAGCCACACCGGCCGGACCGGCGGCGCCCAGGGCGACTATCGCCACGCACCGAGCGCGGGAGTCGACGTCGAGCCCAACCGATTCGTCACCGAGCGATCGGATTTCCGCGCCCTGCGCTGCCGTTTCGACGACAATCGCGGTTCCCCGGTCACCGCAGCGAGCGCGGATCGAACCGCCTTCATCGAGCTGATCGACTGCAGCGGGCGCAGCCGGGCCCAGTCCCGGCTCTCGCCGAGGGTGGAGCGCGCGGTGATCCGCGGCGGAACCTGGCACAACATCCAGATCGCCTGCGCCTATGCCGGCAACCGGGCGCAGCGCCCGACATCGATCGACGTCAGCGGCGGCACCTGGTCCGGCGACGATCCCGCCTGGGCGCCGGTCTACGACCTCAGCCCCCGCCATCCGAACGTTCGAATCCACGGCAACCGCTTCGAGCTGCGCTCGACCAGGCCCTTCACCACCGCCTGGCTGTTCCAATGCTCCAATCCCAATCACCAGTTCGAGGACAACCAGGTCTTCGTCTCGGCCCGCGGCCATGACGGCGCCGGCGAGGACATGGTCGGCAACTTCCGGGGGGCGCGGCTCGTGCGCGGCAACCGCTGGGCGACCGACCTCGCGGCGCCGCGCCGCTTCGTCAACGACTATGGCGGAGCCCAGCGCGTCGAGCGCGAGACCTTCTCGGGCGCCTTCGCCCGCACCGGCGCCGGCTAGGGCCGATGCGACACCTTCGGGCGCAATCGACGTGCTTGCCCTCCACCCCGCCCATCCTGAGTAGGGGCGAAGGCCCGTATCGAAGGACCGTCCTTCGATGCGCCGTTTCGACTTCGCTCAACGGCTACTCAGGATGAGCGGTTCTGCGAATGACGGTGCCGGCCCAGCTCAATCGTCACTCCGGACTTGATCCCGCAATCGTCACTCCGGACTTGATCCGGAGTCCACCTTCGCCTTTCGGACGGCGGTGAACGGACGAGGTGGATGCCACCGATTCAAGCGCGGCCGGCCGCCCCTCCGCCTTCCGCCTCCCAGGCCTGGAACATCAGGACGAACCAGAGCGAAGCCGTCGAATCGCCGCGGCCCTTGAGGTGATCCTCCCAGCGGGCGCGGATCGGCCCGGGGCGGAAATGCCCCCCGGCGCGCAGCCGGCTCTCGCCGAGCAGCTCTTCGGCCCAGGGCCGGAGCGGGCCGCGCAGCCATTCGCCGACCGGGACCGCGAAGCCGGTCTTGGGCCGCTCGAACAGGGCCGGAGGGACGTGCCGGAAGAGGAGCTTGCGGAGCAGCTGCTTGCCGGCGCCGCCACCGATCTTCATCCCGACGGGGATTCGGGCGGCAAGCTCCGCGACGCGATGGTCGAGCAGCGGCAGGCGGGTCTCGAGGCTCACGGCCATCGCCGCCCGGTCGACCTTGCACAGGATGTCGTCGGGCAGATACGAAACCGAGTCTCGGTACATCATTCGGACGGTGTCGGGCGCCGATCCGTTGAGCGGGGCCGGCTCGCCGCCGCGCTCGAAGCCGGCCACCGTCACCGGCGCCTCCTCGCCATGCCATTCATCGACGAAGCTTTCATGGACCTGATCGATGCCCGCCGCGGCCGCCATCGTCCGCAGGCTCTTGCGGATCTTGGCGCCGAAATGGGGCTGGCGGCTCCGCCTTCCGGCGAGGTCGGCGGCTGCATTCCACGCCGCGGCCGGGATCCGGCCCGCCGCCGCTCCGACCGCGGCGCGCAGCGGCGAGGGCAGCCGGTTCAGCTTAGACCACAGGCGATCGGCGGCGAGATAGCGGTTATAGCCGCCGAACATCTCGTCGCCGCCGTCCCCCGACAGCGCGACCTTCACCTGCGCTCGGGCATGCTTGCAGACCAGATAGGTCGGGATCTGCGAGGAATCCGCAAAGGGCTCGTCATAGATTCGCGGCAGCAGGGGAATGACCTCCTGCGCCTGGCGGGCCGTCACATAGACCTCCTCATGGTCGGTGCCGAGATGGGCCGCGACCGCGCGCGCATAAGGGGCCTCGTCGAACGCGGCCTCCTCGAAGCCGATGGTGAAGGTCCGGACCTTGGAATGCTGGCGGTAGAGCGCCGCCACGGTCGATGAGTCGATCCCGCCGGAGAGGAAGGCGCCGACCGGCACGTCGGCCATCGCCTGGTCCCCGACCGCGTCGAGGAGCGCCCGCTCGAGCCGGTCGAGCGCCTCCGCTTCGTCGGCGATAGGGTCGGCGAGACCGGCGGCGACGACGTCGCGATAGGACCAGTAGCGGCGCAACGGCCCGCTGCCCGGCTCGGGCGCCCGGGCGAGCGGCGTGCGCAATTCCGCCACGGTCGCGGACAGGATGCAGCCCGGCTCGAGCTTGTAGATGCGCTCGAAGATCGAATGGGGGGCGGGGACGTAGCCGAAGCGGGTGAACCGGCTCAGCGCCCCGCGGTCGAGCCCGTTGTCGAAGCCGGGCAGAGCCCGGATCGCCTTCAGCTCCGAGGCGAAGACGAAATCGCCGCCGGTCCAGCCGTAATAAAGCGGCTTCTCGCCGAAGCGGTCGCGGATCAGGTGGAGCCGGCGCTCCTTTGCGTCCCAGAGCGCGATCGCGAACATGCCGACGCAGCGGCCGATCGCCCGCTCCGGGCCCCAGGCGGCGATGCATTCGAGCAGGGTCTCGGTGTCCGAATGGCCCCGCCACGCCTCACCGGCCGCAACGGGTCCGCCGCCGGCCGACTCGAGCTCCGACCGGAGCGCCGAGTGATTGTAGATCTCGCCATTATAGTTGAGCACCCAGCGTCCGTCGCGCGAGGCCATGGGCTGGTGGCCGGCGGGCGAGAGGTCGACGATCGCCAGCCGGCGGTGGCCGAAGCCGAGGCCCGCTTCGGAATCGATCCAGATGCCGGAATCGTCGGGGCCGCGATGGGCGAGCGCGGTGGTCATCAGCCGAAGCTTGGCTTCGTCGACCCGCCCGCGCGCCACCAGCCCGGCGATTCCGCACATCGGCTCAGGCGCCCCGGCGCATCGCCGTCACCCGCATGTCGGCGCAACGGTTCCGGTAGGCCTCGTACACTTCCGCCCGGTAGCCCGAGCGGAACACCAGATAATCCTCGCTGAACAGGGTCTCGAACCCGGCGGACCCGAGCCGGCGATCGATTTCGTCCCATTCGATATGGTCGTCGGGCCAGACGTGGATATCGCCTTCGTTGGAATAAT
This sequence comes from Allosphingosinicella sp., assembly GCA_035563315.1. Lineage (GTDB taxonomy): Bacteria > Pseudomonadota > Alphaproteobacteria > Sphingomonadales > Sphingomonadaceae > Allosphingosinicella. The sequence continues at coordinate 17,371 of DATMVG010000020.1, forward strand.
GCGGGTCGACCAGCAGCCGCCTCAGCTTGCCGTAATAATTGTGCGGCACCAGGAACTTGCGCCAGTCGAAGCGGGCGGCGCCGCGGCGGAATTCGCGATAGGCGGGGTCGCCCCGCCAGTAAGACGGGCTGTGCTCGTGGTCGATATAGACGATTCCGCCCGGCCGTGTCACCCGGCCCATCTCCTCGACCGCGGCGAGATAGTCCGGGACGTGGTGGAGAACCGAATAGGCGGCGACGAAGTCGAAGCTGGAATCGCCGAGGCCGGAAAGGCTCCTTCCGTCCATCCGGTAGGTGGTGACCGGCTCGGCTGGATGGCGCTCCTCGATCAGGCGGAGGAAACCGGGCGAGACGTCGGCGGCGACGACCTCGAAGCCGAGCGCGAGCAGGTGGCGGGTCAGATTGCCCGAGCCGCAGCCGAAATCGAGCGCCCTTGGGCTGCCCACCGCGCTCCGCATGCCCGCCTTCGCCCGTTCGAGAGCGGCGCGCAGCCGGGCCTGCTCGAGCGGGTTGAAGATCTCGTCATGGGTCTTCTCGTAGCTCGATGCGACCTGGTCGTGGATCCGGATGTTGCGGTCGATATGCCGCTGGTCGACGGGCGATGACATGTTCACTCCGGAGCCGAGGCGATGCGGCTCAGCAGCGCTTCCCATACATCGACGATCCGCTCCGGAGCAAAGCCCTCGATCGAATCGGGGCCGGCCGCCGCGAGGCGCTGACGCAATTCCGCCGACGCCATCAGCGGGGCAAGTCCCTGCGCCAGCGCCGCTTCGCGGTCGGCGCCGCTGACCAGAGCGCCGTTGAAGCCGTGGCGGACGAGCTCGTTGGTCCCTGGGCAGTCGGCGAAGCCGACGACCGGCAGGCCATGGCTGAGCGCCTCCGCCGTGGTCAGTCCGAAGCTCTCGTAGGAGGAGGGCATGGCGAAGAGCTGGGCGGCGACATATTCGTCGTCGATCCGGGCGGTCGCGCCGGGCAGCGACACTCGCTCGCCGAGGCCGAGCCGGGCGACCTGCGCCTCGAGGCTTTGGCGCAGGCTGCCCTCGCCGACGATTCGCAGCCGCCAGTCGGGGAATCGCTCGGCGAGCCGGGCGAAGGCGCCGATCAGGGTCATATGGTCCTTCTGCTCCTCGAGCCGCCCCACCGCGAGCAGGGTTTTCGGTGCCGGCCCTTCGCCGCCGACATCGGCCCGGCGCCGGTCGTGAGCGCTCACCGGATTGGGGACGACGGCCATCCGCCGGCGCAGCGATGCCGGGAAGCCGTCGCGAATCGCCGGGGAGATGACGGTGATGACCTTGGCCACGGCCGGGGTCATCCTGAGCAGAGCCGCTTGCAGAGGGCGGGTCCGGTAATGGTCGTAGGCGATATGCTCGCTGGCGACGACCGGGATGGGCGTGCGCATCAGGCCGAGGCCGAGCGGCAGGTAGGCGCTGTGCATGAAGCCGACGGCGACGTCGGGCCGGACCTCTGTGACCAGACGCCGGAGCGCCCTCACCCGGCCGATCGCCTCGCCGGGCCGGGTCCCTCGGCCGACGTCGCCGATGCCCAGCGACAGCCGCTGAACCGCGGGATCGAGGGTGTAGAAGGGCTCCTGGCCCGGCCGGTCGAAGCTCAATACCGTCATTTCGTGGCCTCGCCGGGCCAGTGCCGAGGTCAAATCGGCGAGCACCCGCTCGGTACCGCCGCCGGGCAGCGCCAAGGTCTTGATGGCGAACAGCAGTCTCATCGGTCCCACCGCTCGAGCAGGCGGTCGTAGACGGCGTGCTCGAGGGCGTGGATTCGCTCGCGGTCGGCGAAGGCGAGGGCTCGCTCCCGAGCCGCTCCGGCCATCCGGGCGCGCAGCTGCGGGTCGTCGATCAGCCGCAGCGTGCGCTCGGCCATCGCCTCGTGGTCGAGGAAGGGGACGACGAAGCCGTTGACTCCGTCCTCGACGAACTCGGCCTGCCAGTCGCGGTCGAAGACGACCAGCGGCGAGGCGCCGAGGCCGCATTCGATCAGCGCCATTCCGGTCAGCGGCGACAGGGTGATCGCATGGGGGACGATCCGGCTCAACTCGATCTGGTCGACGTGGCCGATGAAATGGATTTTCCCCGACATCCCGGCCTGTTCCACCAGCGTCTCGAGCTCGGCCTGCATGGGGCCGCTGCCGGCGACGAGGCCGACGGCGTCGGGGCGCCGCTCGATCACCCGAGCCATCGCCCGGACCGCCTCGTCCGGATGCTTGAGCGGGAGCAGCCTGCCGACGAACAGCATCAGAGGCGCCTCCGCCGGCACGCCGAGGTCGGCGAGCAGTCGTTGGGGCGGCTCACGCTCGGCCGGCCCGGTCAGGTGGACCGCTTCCACGTTCTTCGCGACGGGAATGATCGCCGTGTCGCCATGGGCCCCATTGGCGACGGCGAAGGCAAGGTTGTCGCGATTGCCGGCGAAGACGAGATCGGCTCTCGACAGCACGAGCCGCGCCACCCAGCGCTCGAGGAATCGGAAGGGCAGCAGCCGAGGCATCGCCAGCGCGCCGGTGGCGGCATAGAGGTCGTCCTGGTTGGCGAACACCCCCACCGCCAGCGGCCGCTTCGTCGTCCGCTTGAGAATCAGGCCTACCAGGCCGGCATAATGGGCGTCGGTGGCGATGATCATGGAGATGTCCTGGTCGCGGACCAGGCCGCGCAGCAGCCGAAGCAGCTTCCACTGCGAGATCAGGAAGTTGATGGGCAGAAGGAATTTGGGCAGCGGCAGCGTCTGCGAGACTCCCTCGACGATCGTCTGGCGTTCGCTAAACGGCAGGATCTCGATGGCGCGGCTCCGCTTGCCGGCGGCATCGGCCAGGGGATGGACGCCCCAGACGCGATCGAAATAGTTGCCGCTGTGGCGCATCTCGAAGAACTGGAAATGGCGCTTCTGGCGGACGATCTCCATCGTATAGGCCATGTCTATGTAGAGCAGTCGGCGGCGCTTCGCCGGCATCGCCGTCCGCTCGACCGGGGCCGGGGCGGCGCGAGCCGCGGCCGCCATCAGAGGAGCTCCCCCACGGCGTCGGCGAAGCGGCGCTGCGGAGCTGTCAGCAGCCGGCGCATCGACGTCGTGTCGCCGATGAGATCGGTCGGCCCCGCCTCATCGGCTTGCTCGAACAGCGGCTCGACGCCGAGCCGCTCGCCGATCGTTAAGGCCATCGCCCGGATGGAGAGGATGTCCGGACCGGCGACGTTGATCGCGGCCGACTGCGGGACGTCCAGCGCCGCCGCGACCGCGGCGGCCGCATCGGCGGCATGGATGGGGTTGGTCCGCATTCCTTCGGGCCCCTGCAGAGTCACCGGCCGGCCCTCGCGGACGCTCGCGATCAGCCTCGGCACAAGCATGGGGGGGGGTTGGTTGGGGGCGTAGAGGAAGAAGAATCTCAATGACAGGATCGTCAGGAAGGGCGCGTAGCTGCGGGCGAGCATCTCGCCGGCGAGCTTGGTGGCGGCGTAGAAGCCGAGCGCCCCCGGCCCGGCGAGCGGCGAGGCCTCGGTCAGCGGCTCGTCCGACCGGGCGTAGACGCCGCCGGTCGAGGCGTGGAGGAAATGGCTCGCCCCGACCCGCCGGCAATGATCGAGAAGCGCGACGAGCTGCGCCGTATTGACCTGGAAGATCTCCCCCGCGGCCTCGGGAAAGTCGCGAAACCGCCTCGACTGGGCGAGGTGGACGACGGCGTCGAGACGGGGCGGCAGAGCGGCGACGTCGAGCGGCCGCGACAGGTCGGCGCCGATGGCGGTCACCCCGGGCGCGGCCTTCCGGCCCGGACGATCGAGCGCGAACACTCGGCAGCTGCCCGCCAGCAGCGGCACCAGATGCGAACCGAGCAGGCCGCGGGCCCCGGTGACCAGAACGTTGCGCAACTTACCCGAGCGCTCCTTCAGCGCTTGCGCCGACCGAAGATGGCCGAGCCGCCGTCACGGCCGCGAAGCGTACAAATAGTCGCGCACCCAGCTTTGCGGGTCGTCCGGCCGCGTCCTGATCCTGAACCCGGCGGCCTCGAGGGCGGGCCGGACCGCCTCCCTGGTCCTGAACTCGTCCGACCCGCCGAGATCGGCGATGAAGTCGTGGCACGAGATGCAGGCCGAGCGCACTTTCGGGAGGACCTCCGCCATGCCGGCGAGGGCAAGCCGCTCCGCCCCTTCGATGTTCATCTTCAGGAAGGCGATCTCGCCGAGGCCGAGCTCCCGCGTCAGGCTGTCCAGCGACCGCGCCGTAACCCTCGTCCCGCCGCCCTCGACGACGGAGCTGGCGACGTGGCAATCGGCGGTGGCGATCGACAATTCGCCGTCCCCGTCGGCAACCGCGCATTGCAGGGCGGTGACGTTGGCGAGGCCGGACCGCCGGACCGTTTCGCGGAGGCAGGCGAAAGTATCGGGATGAGCCTCGATCGCGACCACTCGCCCGGATGGTCCGACCAGCCTCGAGAAGATCACCGTCTCCTCGCCGATCCCGGCCCCGACGTCGACGACGGTGTCGCCTGCCTTGGGCCGGTAGTCCCAGGCCCAATTGTCGAGCACCCACTGGAAGAGGTGCGCATAGCTGGCGGTATGGAGGGTCGGGCTTACGAAGGTCGCCTGCGGCTGCTCATTGACCCAGCGGCCGTCGGAATCGACGCTGAAGCGGCTCTCCGGATAAGCGAGCGTGGCGACCCTGGCGACGGGACGGCGAAGGCCGATGCGATCAAGCCGCTCCGCAACCTGGAAAAGTCTGCCCATGGCGTGGCAGTGGCGCACGCCCGCCGCCTTTTCAACCCCGCCGGCGAGCCGAGGCGGCTAGCCTGCGAGCTGAAGCCTGAGCTGGCGGTAGAGGGCCGGGCTCAGCAGCCTGACCGCGAAGGCGCCGGCGACGACCGCGAGCAGCAGGGCGACCTTCACCGCGATCCGAGCCGCGCTCACCTCCATCTCGACGGCTCCGGCGGCGGCGAGGATCAGGGCGACGACCCCGCAGCAATAAGCGAGCTTCGCATGTTCGAGCGGCAACGGGTGGAGCTTCTGGCTCCAGTAGAGGAGCGAGCCGGTGAGGACGACGTAGGACAGGAACGTGGCGACGGCGGCGCCGACGCCGCCGAAGCGGGGAATCAGGAACAGGTTGATCAGCAGATTGGCCACCGCGGCGAGCCAGGCGGACAGCGAAAGCAGCATGGTCCGCTTCTCGAGCGAGACCCCCATCGCGGTGATCAGGGTCGTCCCGTAAAGGACGATCCCGGCGGCGCCGATCGCGAGCATCGGCGCCGCGCCCCAATATTGCGGCGGCGTGAGCAGCCTGAGAAGCTCCGGAGCGAACAGCCCCAAAGCGAGGCCGAGAAGCGCAAGCGCGAAGAACCAGGTCGACAATATCCTCGAAAAATAGTCGCGGTAGCGCGGCTCCTCCGCGGTCATCTTGTAGGCGATCGGGCTCCACGCCTGGGCGAAGGCGGCGATGACGAAGGTGAGCGCGGTGGTCAGCTTGAAGGCGATGCTGAACAGGCCGAGCTGTTCGAGGTCGCTGAGCTCGATCAGCATCCAGCGATCGATCGATCCGAACGCCCAGTAAGCGGCGCCGGCCAGCATGTAGGGGTAGCCGAAATGGAAAACCCTGCGGACGATCGCCGGGTCGACGCGAAGCACCAGATCGCGGCGGATCATCAGCAACCCCAGCGGCGCGGCCAGGGCGGCCGAGACGAGCGGCCCGAGCAGAAGCCCCGCCACCCCCATGTCCCAGGCGAGCAGGAACCAGAGCCCGAGCAGGACTCCGAGCAGGTTCTTGACGATTGCGATCGCGCAGAATTTGAGCGGCGCGAACTGGAGGCGGACCGCGTCGAGGCAATATTGGGCGATCTGATCGGGCAGAACGGTGAGGAGAGTTATCAGAACCAGCGCCCAGGCGATGCCGTATTCGGCGCGGATCTCGTCGCGCAGGCCGTAGAGGACGACCAGGGCGATGCCGACGACCAGGGTCCCGGAGAGAAGCAGCTGGGCGAGCCCGGTCGAGACCAGCAGCGGCCGCTCCGTCTCCCTGGTCCCGGCGTCATAGTAGAAGCGCTGGACGGCGTTGTTGACGCCCAGGTTCAGGAGCATCCCGAGAAGGGTGCCGGAGACGGTCAGCAGCGCGAGGACCCCGAAATCGGCGATCGACAGGTGGAAGGCGTAGAGCGGAAGGGCGATGAACTGCGCGAGCCTGAACAGCAGGTCCGTGCCGCCATAGACCGCGACGTCCCTACCGAACCTTTTGAAGGCCATCTGAGCTCCAGGTGGCGGGCAGCCGGCTGTCGACCAGGGGATGGACGACGCGCGGCGTCCGCCGGTTGTACTCCGATTTCAGCGGGTGGAAGAGGTTCATGAGATCGACCTCCTGGCCCTCCACGATCCGGGCGTAGATCGATCCGAACAGATATTGGGCCATGGCGAAGGAATGATATTTTTCGGCGAAGGCGCGGCCGGCGCGGCCGAGCGTTCGCCTCAGCTCCGGATCGCGGACCAGAATGCGCAGATTGTCCAGCAGGTTCTCGGGCGAGGTCGACAGGATCGGGCATTCGTCGAGGAAGCCGTAGCGCCTGAAGACCCGCGTATAATATTCCTCCCTGAGGTTGGCGAGGACGGGCAGGCCGGACGCCATCCCCTCCATCGAGTTGATCGCATAGCCGGTCATGATGCACTGGTCGGCGAGGACGTCGACCTCCTGCATCAGCGCCTTGACCTGCTCGTTGGGGATCTTCTCCACGAGCACGAGCTCGGCCTGAAGGCCCTCGCGCTTCAGGGTCTCGACCGCCTCGACGATGAACTCGGTGCCCTTGAAGCCGCGATGGTTGGGCGCGTGCAGGATCCTGACCGGGCCGGACAGCCCGTCGTGCATCGAATATTCGGGCTTGGGCCGCCAGGCGCGGGTATCGACGATGTAGACGCTGTGGGTGGTGACGTCCCATCGCCCGATCCCGTCGACCATGTAGCCGGCGAGGATCGCGTCGGCGCGCACCGTCCAGTATCTTATCCGCCGCTCGGTCAGGCTCTCCTCGAGCGCGAGATGCGGGTAGGAAGCGAGAAGGCCGTAGCGGAGCGACGGATCGGCGAGCTTCGAATAGAGGTAGATGTCGCCGCCGAAGCCGATGATCACCACCCTGGTGCCGCTCAGGCGGAAGAAGAAGCTCTCCAGCCGCCACAATGCGGAAAGGCCGAGCGAGAAGCCCCAGAAGGAGGTGTTGACCACCTTGCCGCGCCGAAGCGCGTAGATGAAGGCAAGGCAGGAGCCGAGCACCCAGCGCACCCTCCGGGGCAGCGGCAGAGGCACGAAGTCGTCATAATAAAGGTCGAAATCCTCCCTTTTGTTGATCGCATAATGATCGGACATGAGGGTGACGCTGGAATGGCCGACCTCCTTCATCGCCTGCGACCAATATTTGTTGTCGATGCCCGGCTCGGGGCCCCAGATCAGCATGTCCCTCCGCTTGCCGGGAAGCAGCGCCGCCAGCAGGAAGACCGGCAGGAACAGGATGATGACGGCGTTCCAGAGCAGCCGTTTCCACCAGGCCAGCTGCATCAGGCCCTCCCCGTCCGGCCGGAAGCGGCGAGGGAGCGGCCGCGGGCCGCGCCGGCGGCTCGCCGAAGGTCACGGTGAGCGCGTCCTCGGCCGGTCACTGATACTGCCTCAGCCATTGCTCGACGCTGAGCAGCG
>DATMVG010000021.1:0-9005 GCA_035563315.1 Allosphingosinicella sp.
TTCGGGACATCGATCGGATGCTCGAAGGAGCGCACATGTGCTTCATCGCCGCGGGCCTGGGCGGCGGCACCGGCACCGGCGCCGCCCCGGTCATCGCCAGGGCCGCGCGCGACCGCGGCATCCTCACCGTCGCGGTCGTCACCAAGCCGTTCAGCTTCGAAGGCGGGCGGCGCGGACGGATCGCGGAATCGGGGCTCGAGAAGCTCGAGGCGCAGGTGGACATGCTGCTCGTCATCCCGAACCAGAATCTGTTCCGGGTGGCGAGCCCCGACACCACCTTCAAGCAGGCGTTCGACCTCGCCGATCAGGTGCTTCAGCAGGGGGTGCGCGGAATCACCGACCTGATGGTCATGCCCGGCCTCATCAACCTCGATTTCGCCGACCTGCGCACGATCATGGCCGACATGGGCAAGGCGATGATGGGAACCGGCGAAGCGGCGGGCGAGGGGCGCGCGCTTCGTGCGGCGGACGCCGCGATCGCCAATCCGCTCCTCGACGAATCGGTCAAGGGCGCGCGCGGACTGATCATCTCGATCACCGGCGGCGAGGATCTCGGCCTGATGGAGGTGGACGAGGCGGCCAGCCACATCAAGGCGATGGTCGACCCCGAGGCCGACATCATCTGGGGCTCCGCCTTCGACCCGCAGCTGACCGGTAGGATCCGGGTCTCGATCGTCGCGACCGGCGTCGGTCCGGTCCGCGCCGCCGCGCCCGGCCCGCTCGTCGAGGCGGCGCTCGCGACCCAGGCCGGTCCCGTCCAGGCCGCGTTGCCGCTGCCGATGCCGCTCCTGCGCGAAGCCGAGGCCTCCGCGCCGGCGATCGCGGAGGAAGCGGAGGAGGAAGAAGAGGAGGAGGCGCTTCTGCTGACCGAGCAGCCCCCGGCCTTCGCCCCGCTGGGCAGCGCCGCCGCGCCGCATCCGTTCGGCGACCCGGTCCGCGGTCCGAGCCTGTTCGAGCAGATGACCAGCGCCGCTCGCCACGCCGTCGCCCGCCGCAGGAGCGAGCCGCTCACCCTGGCGGCGGCGGAGTAGCGAGGCGTCGGCGACAAGCCGCCTCGCCAATTGCGCGGCCGCGTCCTAAGGGAGACGGATGCTCCTCGCCGTCGACGCCGGCAACACCAACATGGTCTTCGCGCTCGTCGAGGACGGGGTCATCCGCGCCCGCTGGCGGATCGCCACCGATCCGCGGCGCACCGCCGACCAATATTCGGTCTGGCTGCATCAGCTGCTCGCGCTCGAAGGCTATGCCAGGGACGACGTCCGGGCGGTGATCATCGGCACCGTCGTGCCGCGGGCGCTGCACAATCTCGAGGTGCTCGCCGGCAAGTATTTCGGCGCCGAGCCGATCGTCGCCGGCCGGCCGCCCGCCGACTGGGGGATCGAGCTCGACGTCGCCGACCCGGCGACGGTCGGCGCCGATCGGGTCCTCAACGCGATCGCCGCCCACGCAATCCACCCGGGCGACCTCATCGTCATCGATTTCGGCACGGCCACGACTTTCGACGTCGTCGACTATTCCGGCGCCTATAAGGGCGGCATCATCGCTCCGGGGATAAACCTCTCGCTCGACGCCCTCGTCGCAGCCGCGGCGAAGCTGCCGCGCATCGCCATGGAGGCCCCTAAGGACAATCTGTCGGTCATCGGCCGAACCACCGAGGACCAGATGCATATCGGCATCTATTGGGGCTATGTGGCAATGCTCGAGGGGCTGGTCGCTCGCATGAAGGCCGAGATCGGCCGCCCGGTCGCCGTCGTCGCCACCGGCGGCCTCGCCACCCTGTTCGACCAGCATAGCGCGCTGTTCGACGCGATCGAGCCCGACCTCACCATCCAGGGCCTGGCCATGCTGTACCGGCGCAGCCGGAACGGGGAACAGGCCTGACGCGTCCTCATGCGGGGTTCGATCTGATCCATCTTCCCGCTTGCGGCGCCGACAGGGAAGGCTAGACCCCGGATCACGTCCGGGGCGACGAAACCTCCGGCTCCGCGCCCCTCTTTACGGACATTGGCATGAAACCCGGCAACGAACTCCTCTTCCTGGCGCTTGGCGGCTCCGGCGAGATCGGCATGAACGTCAATCTCTACGGCTGCCGGGGCAAATGGATCATGGTCGACCTCGGCATGACCTTCGCCGACCCCTTCTATCCGGGCGTCGAGCTGGTCCTGCCCGATCTCACCTTCATCGAGGAGCGGCGCGACGATCTGCTCGGCGTCGTCCTGACCCACGGCCATGAGGACCATATCGGCGCCATCCCCTATCTCGCCGCCGATCTCGGCGTTCCGCTCTACGCCACGCCCTTCACCGCCGGACTGATCGCCGGCAAGCTCGAGGAGGAAGGGCTGAGCGCCGAGGTCAGGCTCGAGACCGTCGAGATGGCGGGCGATTTCCGGCTCGGGCCCTTCGGCCTTCGCTACGTTCCGCTGGCTCACTCCATCCCCGAAGGCAATGCGCTCCTCATCGACACGCCCTACGGACGCATCTTCCACACCGGCGACTGGAAGCTGGACGATACGCCGCAGCTCGGCGATCCGAGCACCGAGGCGGAGCTCCGCGCGATCGGCGATTCCGGAGTGCTCGCCCTGGTCTGCGATTCGACCAACGTCTTCCAGGAACAGGCCTCGGGATCCGAGGCGGGAGTGCGCGTCGGCCTCGACGAGGTCGTCGCCGGGGCGGAGGGCAGGGTGCTGGTCACCACCTTCGCGTCCAACGCCGCACGACTGAAGACGCTCGGCCACGTCGCTCAGGATACCGGCCGCCAGGTCTGCATCGCCGGGCGTAGCCTCGAGCGTATCCTGCGGGTGGCGAGGAGCGTCGGTTATCTGACCGATTTTCCGCCCGTCATCGATTTCGAGACGGCGATGCGGCTGCCGCCGCGCGAGGTGATGATCGTCGCCACCGGCGGCCAGGGCGAGCAGCGCGCGGCGCTCGCGCGGATCGCCTTCGACCAGCACCGGCTCAAGCTCGACCGCGGCGACCTCGTCGTCTTCTCGTCCAAGCAGATCCCCGGCAACGAGATCGCGATCGGCCGAATCCAGAACGAGCTTGCCGGCAAGGGCATCGAGATGATCACCGACCGCCAGGCCCCGGTCCACGTCTCCGGCCATCCCGGCCGGCCCGAGCTCGCCGCGATGTACGACTGGATCCGACCGAAGATCATCGTCTCCGTCCACGGCGAGATGCGCCACCTGATGGAGCATGCCCGTTTCGCCAGGTCGCGCGGCATTCCGCACGGCATCGTCCAGACCAACGGCGACCTCGTCCGCCTCGCCCCGGGCGGTCCGGAGAAGATCGGCGAGGAGCGCGTCGGCCGCTTCGTCCTCGACGGCGACGTCATTCTCCCGGCCGACGGGACGACGATGAACGAGCGCCGCCGCCTCGCCGTCGGCGGTCTCGTCTCGGTCGCCGTCGCCCTCGACGCGGAGGATCGCGCCGCCGGCGGAGTGCAGATCGACATCCAGGGCATTCCGGTGGAGGAGGATCGCGAGGCGTTCCTCGAGGATGCGTGCGCGGCGGCTGCCGCGGCCGTCGCGAAGGGGCAGGGGGGCGACGATAAGCTGCGCGAGGCGGTCCGTCTCGCCGTCCGCCGAACCGCGACCGAATGGACCGGCAAGAAGCCGGTGGTCAGCGTGCTCTTCGTGCGGGCCTGACCGCGATGCGCCCAACATCGATCGCGGCGATCTATGCCTTGTTCTGGATGCTGAGCCTGTTCCTGGTCCTGCCCTGGGGGGTCCGCACCAGCGAGGAGGAGGGGGCGCCGGCGCAGCCCGGCCATGCCGAGAGCGCTCCGCACGATTTCAATTTCGGCCGAGTCGCCATCTGGACGACTTTGGTCGCCAGCATCCTCTTCGCCCTCTATTATCTGAACTACGTCTACGGCTGGATCGACGCGGCCGCCCTCGACTGGCTCGACTAGTCGCGATCGGGAGAAGCTGGGCTCTAGCGGCGCAGGCGCTCGATGGCCTGGGCGAGGGCGACGTAGAGCTTGCCCATGTCGGACGAGAGCAGGGTGACGCCGAGCGTCGTCCCGTCGCGGTCGGCGAGGACTCGGCGAAGCATCGCCTCGAAATCGTGGACGTAGCGATTGACCTGGTCGCGGAAGTCCGGCTCGTCCTCATAGTGGCGCTGGATCTCGCGCGCCTCGCCGGAATCGAGCAGCCGCACGGCGCGGCGCGTGAAAACGCCGCGGTCGCCCTTGAGGTAGGACGCCCAGGCGGTGTCCGCGACTTCGTTCGAAAGGATCTTGTTGACGTCGATCGCGGTGGAATTGAGCGCCTCGATCAGCAGCGACACCCGCCGCGTCAGATGCTCGGCCGCTTTTTCCTCGCGCTGCGCCCGGTCCTCGGCGATGCGGTCCTCGATCGCCTGGGCGGTCTCGCTCATCACCAGCAACTGGCGCGTCAGCCGCTCGCTCGCCTGGCGAGCCACCGCCGTGGCGCGCTGAGCGGCGCCGGCAATCTCGGCGAGCCGGTCCTGAACCGGTTCGACGGCGGCCTCGGCGATCGCCTCGCGGGTCGCCTCGGAAAGCGCGGCGATGCTGTCGGGAATGACCTGGATGATCGCCTCGCGGGCATGGCTTGCCGCCTGGTTGGCGGCTTCGCGCACCCGCACCAGCGCCTCGATCAATTGAGGTCCGGTCTCCTGCGCCAGCCTCGCCGCGGCGCCGTCGGCATCGGCGACCGTGCCGCCGAGCGCGCGCAGTTGCTCCTCGGCCTCGCGGGTGCCGTCGCGGACCCTGGCCAGCAGCCCATCGAGCGCCTCGCGCTGTCGGGCCAGGCTCGCCTCGCTCCGGGCCAGCGAATCGGCGGCCTCGGCGGTGCTCGCCTGGACAGCCGCGACCGACGGCACGGCCGCCTTCGCCGCCGCGCCCATCCGCTCGGCCTGCAACTCGACGTCGGCGAGCGCCGGCGGCAGCTCCTCGCGCAGCTGCGCGGTGACTCCGGCCAGCACCGCGGCCATCTCCTGCGCCCGGCCGACCAGCTCGCCGGAAGCGGCGTGACCCTGCTCCACCTCGCGCTGCAATTGCTGGGCAAGTCCCCTCAGCGCTTCGATCGAGCGCGACAGATGCGCATTCTGATCCTCGCCGCTCTGGCCGAGCGCGGCGAGCTGCTCGGCGACGCCGCCGACGCGCTCCGACAGGCTGGTGACGAGCGCTTGGCTCGACTCCTCCTGCACCGCCAGTTGGCCGGCCAGCCATTCGAGCTTGGTCCCGACCTGTTCGAGCCGCTCCGACAGGCGGCGACTGGTCTCGGCCCCCGCCTGCTCGAAAGCGGCGCGGGTCTGCTCGACCATCGCCAGCATCGTCTGGCCCTGTGCCTCGAGCCCTGCGCGCGCCTGGTCGACCGACGCCGAGGCCCGCGACATCGCGCCGTCGACCGCCGCGTTCATCTGGACCGCAGCCTGGTCCATCCGCTCGGCCGCCGTTCCCGTGCTGCTTTCGATCCGGGCGATCTGCGCGCCCAGCCGCTGCGCGGTGCTGCCGACGGTCTCATCGGCCTCGCGCCCCCGCGCGGTCAGGGCGGCGAGCTGGCCTTCCAGCACTGCCGCCTGCTCATGGGCGTTGAGGCCGGCCGCCTTCATCGCCTCGGCGACGGCCCGCGCCTGCTGCTCGGCGCGGGGCAGGTCGCTCATCAGCACGCCGAGGTCGACCCGGGCGGTCGCGGCGGCATTGTCGAGCGCCTGCGCCTTGCGCTCGAGGTCCGTCGTCTCGCGGGAGATATAGTGGGTGACCCGGCCGAGCCGGTCCGAGGCCTCGTCGCCGAGCGCCATCAGCCGGGCCGCCTCGTCGCTCAAGGCGGCGCGATTTTCCTGGAGCCGACCGGCGACGATGGCGAGGACGCTCTCCAGCGCCTGGCTCTCGCGCCGCATCGCGGCGACGGCTCCGGTGAACTTCTCGGTCTCTCGCCGCGAGGTTCGGCCGAAGATCAGCCAGGCGAGCGCGATCAGGACCAGCGGCGCGCTGATCGTCGCCGCCCACCCGGTCCAGGCGGCGAGGCTCGGCCCCGGCCACGCCTGGCTCAGCGCATAGCCGCTGACTCCGACCCAGCCGAGCGCGAGCAGGACCAGCAGCCCGGCAAGGACTCGATGGCCGAGCGAGCGCGGCGGCGCGGGCTCCTCCTCTCCGGCTTCGAAATGAAACGACTCGGCGGCAGGAGAGAATTGCTCGTCCCCGCTGGTCCACCCGGTGTCGTCCCGCGGCTGCGCTTCGGCGCGCTCGACCCCCATACTCATGCTTCATTGTACCACTTTGGGCCGGAGATGAAACGGTCCCTTAACACGGTTCGGCGTAGTTCCCGCGCATATGGCATATGATCCGGGAGCCCTGAACGCCTCGCTCGCCGCCGCCGTCGGCAGCGACGGCGACCTGATGGCCGAGCTTCGGGCCGCTTTCATCGAGAGCGCGGGGCGCCAGCTCGATCTGATGGGCCGCGCCCGCTGCGACGCCAACTGGACGATCGCGGCCTCTCGTCTCAAGAGCCTTGCCGCGAGCTTCGGGGCGAGCGGCCTCGGCGCGCTCGCGGACGAGGCGCTTGACGGGGCGCCCGGCGATCCGGTCGTGCTTCGCAAGATCGCCGCCGCCATCGACGACTTCGCCAGCGTGTGAAGCGAAGGCGGGAATAGTCTCGCCGTCGCCGCAGAAAAGCTCCGGTCCCCTCACGTAGCGCTTTGCAACGCTGCCGCAGCGCGCTTAGGCTTAGCGAGACGCGGAGGGGATGCGGGTGGCGCTGGCAGCCTTGATTGCCGCTTATCACGAATCGGAGGAGGCCGGAGCGCTTCGGGCGACTCTGCCGCTGGCCGGCCGGACCGTCGTCGAGCGTCAGGCCCGGCTCGCCGCCGCCGCCGGAGCGGCGCCGCTGATCGTCCTCGTCGAGCGCATGCCGGCCGCGCTCACCGCCGCGATCGAGCGGCTTCGGCGCGACCGGCTTCCGGTCAAGGTCGCCCGAAGCGCCGAGGAGGCGGCCGAGGCCGTCGACTCCAACGACCGCCTGCTGCTGATCGCCGACGGCGCCATCGTCGAGCCCGAGCAGCTCGAGCGTCTCGCCCGAAGCGAAGGCGCGGCGGTGCTCACCGTCCCCGACAGCGGGTTCGGCGAGCTTTACGAGCGGATCGACGCCGCCTCGCGCTGGGCCGGGGCGGCTGTGGTCGACGGCTCCACCTTCCGGGAGACGGCGGCGATGCTGCGCGACTGGGACATGCAGTCGACCCTGCTTCGCCGGGCCCTCCAGGCCGGGGCGAGCCACCTCGCCGCCGACGGCCCGGTCGCGATCCTCGACCGCCCCGCCGATCTCGCCGGGCTCGAGCGCCAGATCCTGGCAAGCTCGGCCGGGTCGGCCGGCGGCTGGGCCTCGCGCCTGCTCGCGCCGCTGGAGCGGTTCGTCACCCTGCGGCTGATGGCTGGGCCGCTCGGCGCTCCGGCGGTCGGCCTCGCCGCCGCCTTCCTCGCCGGTCTCGGCGCGGCGGCCCTCGCTTATGGCTGGCTGCGCACCGGGCTTGCCCTCATGCTCGCGGCCACTCCGCTCGAGGGCATTGCCGGCCGGCTGGCGCGGCTCAGGATGCGCGACGATGTCGGCCGCGGCTGGTGGTGCTATCTGCTTCCCCTCTTCGCCGGCGCCGGCCTGGTCGCGCTCGCTTACGCGCTGACCCCCTTCCATGGCTGGGGCATGATCCTGCTCGCCTTCACCACCCTCGCTTTCCTCGCGGCGGCGGTGATCGAGACCGAAGGCGGGGCGCTTCCGGGCGGCCTGTTCCTCGCCGATCACAAGGGCATGGCCTGGCTGATGCTGCCGTTCGCGATCCTCGGCCTATGGCATGTCGGGCTCGCCTTCCTGTTCGCTTATTCGGCCGCCTCCTTCTTCTGGGCGCAGCATCAGGCCCACCGCCCCGCCCGGCCGGGACAGGATTAGCGACAGATTAACCCTGCGCGCGCTACAGCGTGGCGATGGCAGAAGCGGGTTCCATGCCTCGGGAGACGAAGAGCGACGCCGCGCGCCTGCTTCTGGCCGCGGCCCGAGAGCGCTTTGCCGTCGCCGCCACCGACCTTCTCCTTCCCGACCAGGCCCGGCTGACCGAGTGGCAGCGGCTGACCGCGGCCGGGCTTCTCGCTCGCCTCGTCCGCTCGGTCGAGGAGCAATTGCGCGCCGGCCTCGCCGAGCGCTTCGCGGCGAACGAGGCCCTCCACGCCGCTCTGTCCTCCGCCCATGTCGCGATCGCGCTTCCGATCCTCGAGCGAGCCCAGGTTCTCCGAGACTCCGAGCTGACCACCTTGCTCGTCCGCCGGGTCGAGGAGCATCGCTTCTGGAAGGCGAGGGGGCAGGCGCCGGCCGAGGAATATCTGTTCGAGCTGGTCCGCGACCGCGACGACGGCGTCGCCGCCGACGCGATGGAGCTGGTGATCGGCCGAAGCCGGCGCTTCGACCGCTTCCAGGAGCCGGTCATGGGCCAGGTCGAGCTTCCCGCCGAGCTTCAGCACAAATTGGTGTGGATGGTCGCCGCTGCACTTCGCCACTACATCGTCCAGCACCACCGGGTCGGCGCCGTCGACTCCGCGATCGAGCGGTCGGCGGGCGCCATCCTTGCCGCCTATGACGAGGGCGACAGCCTCGAGGCGCGGGCGATGCGCCTCGCCAGGCGGCTTCACGGTGCCGGCCGGCTCGACGGCGAGGCGCTCGCGCGAAGCATCGCCGAGGGCATGCTGCCTTTGTTCATCGCCGGCCTCGCCGTGCTCTGTTCGCTCGACCAGGCGGCGGCCTGGGAAGTGCTGTCCGATCCGCGCGGCCGCGGCCCCGCACTGCTTCTTCGCGCCGCCGGCGTCGGCCGCGAGGACGCCGCCGCCATCCTTCTCGCCCTCAACGCGCGCGGGCCGCTCTTCTCCGGAGCCGAAGGTGAGGCCGCCGCCGGTCAGCTCGAGCTCTACGACACGGTCGACGAGGGCTCGGCGCGCGAGGTGCTCCGCCTGTGGCAGGCGCATCCGGCCTACCGGTCGAGCATCGCGCGGATTTCGACCCGCG
>DATMVG010000022.1:0-14635 GCA_035563315.1 Allosphingosinicella sp.
GCGGGCCGAGGTCGATCAGCAGCCTCGCGCCGGCGCCGGGCCCGGCCTTCGCCTGCGCCGTCATGCCGCCACCCCGGCGATCGCCCGTCCCGCCTCGGCCGGGTCGAACGGGCGCAGGTCGTCCATCCCTTCGCCGACCCCGATGGCATGGATCGGAAGGCCGTAGCGGTCGGCCGCGGCGACCATCACTCCGCCTCGGGCGGTGCCGTCGAGCTTGGTCATCACCAGCCCGGTCACTCCGGCGACCTCCCGGAACACCTCGATCTGGCTGAGCGCATTCTGGCCGGTGGTCGCATCGAGGACGAGCACGACGTCGTGCGGCGCCGCCGGGTTGAGGCGCCCGAGGACCCGGCGGATCTTGGCGAGCTCGTCCATCAGCACCTTCTTGTTGTGGAGTCGCCCGGCGGTGTCGACGATCAGCACGTCGATGCCCTCGGCGGTGGCCCGCTTGACCCCGTCGAAGACAATCGCCGAGCTGTCCGATCCCTCAGGGCCGGCGATCACCGGGACGCCGGCGCGATCGGCCCAGATCTGGAGCTGCTCGATCGCCGCGGCCCGGAAGGTGTCGCCGGCGGCGAGAAGCACGGAATAATCCTGCTCCTGGAAGAGATGGGCGAGCTTGGCGATCGTCGTCGTCTTGCCCGAGCCGTTGACCCCGACGACGAGGATCACCTGCGGTCGCGGAAAGGCGTCGATCTCGAGCGGCTCGGCGACGGTGCGAAGGATCTTCTCGAGCTCCTGCGCCACGACCGCCCGGACCGCCGCCTCGGTCACGCCAAGCTCGAAGCGCTCCTCGGCGAGGCGAGCCCGAACCTTGGCCGCCGTCGCCGGCCCCAGATCGGAGGCGACCAGAGCCTCCTCGATCTCGTCCAAAGTCTGCTCGTCGAGCGCCGCCCTGGTGAACAGGCCGGCGAGGTTGTCGCCGAGGCGGTCGGAGGTCTTCTGGAAACCGGCCCGCATCCGCTCGTACCAGGGCAGGTCGCTCACTCCGGCACTCCGATCAGTACATCCCCTTCGAGGCCGCCAATCCGAACTTCGACCACCGCTCCCGCATTCGGGCTCGCGGCGGGCCCGGGGAGCCGGACCGGAGCGAAATTCTCGGCGTGGCCGCAGCCGTCCTTCTCGATCAGCACCTTCTGGCGAGTCCCCACAAGCCCCTTCAGCCAGGCCGCCTTGCGCCGGGCGCAGGCCTCCCGCAGGCGGCGGGCGCGCGCCTTGACGGTCTGCGACGCCACCGGCGGCATCCGCGCCGCCGGCGTCCCCTGCTTGGCCGAGTAAGGGAAGATGTGGCCCATCACGATGTCGCATTCGTCGATCAGGGCGAGGCTGTTCTCGTGCATCGCCTCGGTCTCGGTCGGGAAGCCGGCGATGAGGTCGGCGCCGATCGCGATCTGCGGCCGCGCCGCCTTGAGGCGCGCCACCGTCGCCACCGCCTGCGCCCGGCTGTGGCGCCGCTTCATCCGCTTGAGGACCAGGTCGTCGCCCGATTGGAAGCTCATGTGGAGGTGGGGCATGAAGCGGGGCTCGTGGCAGGCGAGGTCGAACAGCCGCTCGTCCATCTCGATGCAGTCGAGCGACGACAGCCGCAGCCTCGGCAGCTCCGGCACGAGGCGCAGGATCCGTTCGATCAGCTGGCCGAGCGTCGGCGCGCCCGGCAGGTCGGGGCCGTAGCTGGTGACGTCGACGCCGGTCAGGACCACCTCCCTGAAGCCCTCGCCGGCCAGCGCCTTGATCCTTTCGACGACCCGTCCGGCCGGCACCGAACGGCTGTTGCCGCGCCCGAAAGGGATGATGCAGAAGGTGCAGCGATGGTCGCAGCCATTCTGCACCTCGACGAAGGCGCGCGAGCGCTCGGCGAAGCCGGCGGCCAGGTGGGGCGCCGTCTCCCGAACCGCCATGATGTCGGAGACCCGAACCTTCTCGCCGTCGGCCAGGAAGCTTCGGAAGTCGAACTTCTCGCGATTGCCGAGCACGCGCGCCACTTCGGGCATGGCCGCGAACGCCTCCGGCTCGACCTGAGCGGCGCAGCCGGTGACGAAGATCCGAGCCTCCGGCCGCGCCCGCTTCGCCTTGCGGATCGCCTGGCGGGTCTGGCGCACCGCCTCGTTGGTGACGGCGCAGCTATTGACGATGACGAGATCCTCCTCGCCGTCTGCGAGCCGCCGAATCGCCTCGCTCTCCGCAGCGTTGAGTCGGCAGCCGAGGGTGACGACTTCGGGCCCGGTCATGACGGCAGCTCGCCGGTGAAGACCTGGGCGGCCGGGCCGCTCATCCGGATGGCGGCGCCGTCGGCCCATTCGACCTTCAGCCTCCCGCCCGGCAGGCTGACCTCGACCGGGCTTCGCGCCAGCCGCCGCCGGATCGCCGCCACCGCGGTGGCACAGGCGCCGGTGCCGCAGGCCGAGGTGAGGCCGGCGCCTCGCTCCCAGACCCGCAGCCGGATGGCGCCCTGCCCGATCGAGGCGACGTTGACGTTGACCCGTTCGGGGAACAGCGGATCATGCTCGATCAGCGGCCCCAGGCGCGCCAGATCGACGGCGTCGCAATCGCCCGCGAAGAACACGACGTGCGGGTTGCCGACGTTGACGGCGAACGGCCGTTCGAGCGCCTCCCAGGCGACCGGCATCGCCGCCGTGTCCATCGCATGAGCGAGCGGAATCTCCTCCCAGCCGAAGCGCGGGAGCCCCATGTCGACAGTGGCGGCGCTGCCGTTCGCGGCGGCGCTTATCACCCCGCCGGCGGTCTCGATGCTGGTCTCGCCGCCCTCGATCAGGGCGACGCAGCGCGCGGCGTTGCCGCACGCTTCCACCTCGCCGCCGTCGGCGTTCCAGATCCGCATTCGCACGTCCGCGACCCGGGAAGGCTCGAGCACGATCACCTGGTCGCAGCCGATCCCGGTCCGACGGTCGGCGATCGCCCGGGCGCGCGCCTCGTCCATCGCCACCGCGCCGTCGCGGGCGTCGAGGATGACGAAATCGTTGCCGAGCCCGTGCATTTTGCGGAAGCGCGTCATGGTCGAGGCGCGATCTAGGTGCTGCGCCGGGCCAAGTCCACCTTGCCTTCCCTTGCCCCGGCGGCTATGCGCGCCCACATCCCGATCACGGGTGAGTGTCGAAGCGCCGCGAGCGCGCGCTGGCCGGCGAGGTTTCGCCCGCCGGCGCTTTTGCTTTTGGTGCGCCGGAAGGAGCGAAGCATGTTCGAAAGCCTGGGCGATCGCCTTGCCGGCGTGTTCGACCGCCTGCGCGGACGTGGCGCCCTTACCGAGGCCGACGTCCGGGAGGCGATGCGCGAGGTCCGCATCGCCCTGCTCGAAGCCGACGTCGCGCTGCCGGTCGTTCGCGAGTTCGTCGACAAGGCGACCGAGCAGGCGGTCGGCCAGCAGGTGCTGCGCTCGGTCACGCCCGGCCAGCAGGTCGTCAAGATCGTCCACGATGCTCTGGTCGAGATGCTCGGCTCGGAAGAATCCGGCCTCGATATCGGAGTCACGCCGCCGGCGGTGATCATGCTCGTCGGCCTTCAGGGATCGGGCAAGACGACGACCACCGCCAAGCTCGCCCGGCGCCTTAGCGAAAAGGACCGCAAGAAGGTCCTCATGGCTTCGCTCGACGTCGCCCGCCCGGCCGCGCAGGAGCAGCTTGCCGTGCTCGGCCGCCAGGCGGAGGTCGCGACCCTGCCGATCGTTCCGGGCCAGGGGCCGGTCGACATCGCTCGGCGAGCGCTCACCGCGGCCAGGCTGCAGGGCTACGACGTCCTGATGCTCGACACGGCCGGCCGCCTTCACGTCGACCAGGCATTGATGGACGAAATGAAGGCCGTCGCGGAAGTCTCTGTTCCTCAAGAGGTTCTTCTCGTGGCCGATGCGATGACCGGTCAGGATGCGGTCAATGTCGCCAAGAGCTTCATCGACCAGATCGAGCTCTCGGGAGTCATCCTCACCCGGCTCGACGGCGACGCCCGCGGCGGCGCGGCCTTGTCGATGCGCGCCGTCACCGGACGCCCGATCAAGTTCGCCGGCGTCGGCGAGGGGATCGACAAGATCGAGCCCTTCCACCCGGAACGGATCGCCGGGCGGATCCTCGGCATGGGCGACGTGGTCAGCCTGGTCGAGCGGGCCCACGAGACGATCCAGGTCGAAGAAGCCGAGGCCATGGCCCGGAAGATGGCCAAGGGCCAGTTCGACCTCAACGACCTGCGCACCCAGCTCCAGCAGATGCAGCGCATGGGCGGCCTCGGCGCGCTCGCCGGGATGCTTCCGGGCCTCGGCAAGGTCAAGAACCAGATCAACCAGAGCGGCGTCCTCGAAGGCAATCTCCTCGGCCGTCTCGACGCGATCATCACCTCGATGACTCCCAAGGAGCGCAGCAAGCCCGAGCTGATGAACGCGAAGCGCAAGATCCGGGTCGCCAAGGGGTCGGGCACGACCGTCCAGGAAGTGAACAAGCTCCTGAAGATGCATCAGGAAATGGCTTCGGCGATGAAGAAGATCCGCAAGATGGGGGGGCTCGGCAAGCTCGGCGCGCTGTTCGGCGGCGGCGGCCTGGGCGGCCTCGGCGGCTTGCCCGGCGGCGCCATGCCGCCCGGCGGGATGCCGGGACTGCCCGGCGGCCAGGGCGGGGCTCCCTTCAATCTTCCCCATAAGTTCAAGAGATAAGTACCAGAAAGGAATATCGAAATGGCAGTAGCAATCCGGCTTTCCCGGGGCGGCGCGAAGAAGCGCCCTTATTACAAGATCGTCGTCGCCGACACCCGCAACGCGCGCGACGGCAAGTTCATCGAGCGCGTCGGCAGCTACAATCCGCTGCTCGGCAAGGACGATCCGGAGCGGGTGAAGCTCGACGCCGACCGCGTCCGGCACTGGCTTTCGGTCGGCGCCCAGCCGTCCGACCGGGTCCTTCGCTTCCTCGACGCCGCCGGCATCCGGGAGCGCGCCGCGCGCAGCAATCCCAAGAAGGGCGAACCGGGCGAGAAGGCGAAGGAAAGAGCCGAGGAGCGGGCCAGCCGCGAGGCCGAGGCCGCCGAAGCCGCCGCCGCCGCCGAGGAGACTCCGACCGAAGAGCCGATCGCCGAGGAAGCGGCTCCGGCCGATGGGCCCGTGGCGGCGGAGGAGGCCGCGGCCGACGAGCCTGCGGCCGAAGAAGAGGCTCCGGCCGAGGCCGCCGCCCAGGAAGCTCCGGCCGACGAGCCCGTGGCCGAGTCGGCCGCTCCCGCCGACGAGCCCGCGCCTGAGGAGTCGCCCGAGCCGACCGCCTCGGAGGACGCGCCCGCCGACGAAGCTTCGCCGGAAGCGGCTGCCGCCGAGGCGACGCCCGCCGACGAGGCGCCCAATGCGGGCGAATCGACCGACGAGCCGGCCGAAGGCGCCGACGAGGCGGCTCCCGAGGAAGGCGCCGAGAAGGCCCAATAAGCCTTGTCGGTCCGCCGGGTCACCCTCGCCGCGGTCGCCGGCGCCCATGGCGTTCGCGGCGAGGTGCGCCTCAAGCTCTTCTCTGAGAGCGTCGAGAGCCTCGGGCGGCACAAGAGGCTGTTCGCCGGCGAGCGCGTGCTGACTTTGGAATCGCTGCGCGGAGGGAAGGGCGGTGCGGTCGCCGCCTTCGCCGAGATCGCCGACCGAAGCGCCGCCGAGGCGCTGCGCGGGCAGCTCCTCGCCGTGCCTCGCGTCGAGCTGCCGCCGCTCGGCGAAGGCGAATATTACCATGCCGACCTCATCGGCCTGAGCTGCGAGAGCGCGGCCGGCGAGCCGCTTGGGATCGTCGTGGCCGTGGAGAATTTCGGGGCCGGCGACATCCTCGAGATCGAAAAGGCCGACGGCAGACGGGCGATGATCCCGTTTCGCGACGGCATCGCGAAGCTCGAGGACGACCGCATCGTCGCCGACCCCGCTTTCCTCGCCTAGGCAGCCCAGCGTCATTCCGGCGCAAGCTGGAACCGCTGTCGATCACGGGGAAATCCCGCTTCCCGGGTCTCCCCTTACCGCTTGAGCGGCTGCTTCTTCGCCAGATCGTTGCGGATCGTGGTCGCGGCGACCCCGCCTTCACCCATGGCGTGGCTGATCTGGTCGAGGCCGATCACCACGTCGCCGGCGGCATAGACTCCGGCGACGCTGGTCCGCTGGTGCGAGTCGACGCAGATGCAGCCCGTCTCTTCGTTGAGCGCGACCCCGATCTGCCCGGCCAGCTCGACATGGGTGTCCGATCCGAGCGCAGGATAGACGCTGTCGAAGGCGTGGAAGCCATCGGCGGTCTCGATGACGATGCAGTCCGCCTGCACCGCGACGCCGCGGGACGGGCCGTCGATGGTGTGGATGCCGTGCTCGCGCAGCCTCTCCTGGTCCGCAGCGGCGAGTTCGTGAGCGTCGTGCGGAGCGATCAGAGTGATGTCGGCGGTATAGCCCCGAAGGAAGACGGCCTCGGCGACGCCGTGGCTGCCGCTGCCGATCACTGCGACCTTGCGGTCGGTCACCTCGTAGCCGTCGCAGATCGGGCAGTAGCGGATCAGCCCGCGGGCAAGCGCCTCGTCGTGCAGCTCCTCGTCCATGTCGGGCCGTCGGTTCTTGACTCCGGTCGCGAGCAGCACGGTGCGGGCGGTAGCCGAACCTTCACCCCATTCGGCGCTGAGACCGTGGTCGCCGCGGTCGAGCCGGGTGACCCGTCCCTGGCTGAAGGCGGCGCCGTATTTCTCCGCCTGCTCGCGCATCCGGCGAAGCAGTTCATTGCCCGACACGCCTTCGGGAAAGCCGGGAACGTTGCGCGTGCAGGGGATCCAGCTCGCCCGGCTCCTCCCCGCGTCGACCACTCGAACGGAGAGGTGAAAGCGGGCGAGATAGATGGCCGCGGTCAGGCCGGCCGGGCCGCCGCCGATGATCAGGCAGTCGAGATCGGGTTCGCTCATCCACGCTCAAGCGCGGGGCAGGCGCTTGGTTCCCTCGCCGATGACGCGCCGCCGCCGCTCGTGTAGGCTGCGCTCGGAGGGGCCCAGGATGATCCTTGCCGAGTCGCTGCTGAACCAGGCCCGCCGCCACTGGTTCCTGCCGCTCCTGCCGGCGCTGCTCGCCGCCGAATATGGCTTCGCCCGTTCCACGGATTGGGCACGGCCGGGTCCCGCCGAAGCCGCGATCCTGTTCGACCTGTGCCTGTTCGTGCCGTTCCTCTATTTGGTCTGCTATCGCGGCAGGCTCGCGCGGACTCCGCTCGCCATGCGCGCCGCCGGCCTGGCCCTGCTCGGCCTTTGGATCGCATCCATCCTCGTTCCCCCGGAGCGCGGCATCCTCTTGTCCCGCCTGACATGGCTGCGCCCGCTCGGGCTTGCCCTGCTGGTTCTGATCGAGCTCAAGCTGTCCCTCGAGCTCATCAGGATGGTTTTGTCCGGCCGTTCGGATCCGCGCGAAATCGCCGCCCGCAGCGGGGCGCCGCATTGGGCCGTCCGACTGATGCTGATCGAGGCCCGCTTCTGGAAATGGGTCTGGCGGCTGCTGCGCCGCAAATAGGCGCATCTGGCGTGGCATCGCGCGCGGCGATATCCTGCCGCGCCGATGAAGAAGGAGGAATGATGGGTCGCCTGAAGCTCCTTGCCGCGGCCGCCCTGCTCGGCGGCGCCGCGCCGCTCTGCGCCCAGGGCGAATCCGCCCCGGCGGCGCCGGCCGCGCTGCAGCCGGTCGTCGCCGCGATCGACGGGCATTTCCGCCGCTTCCAGCAGGAGGAGCACGTTCCCGGACTGGTCTGGGGGATCGTCCGCGGCGGTCGGCTGGCGCATCTCGGCACGGCCGGCATCCAGGACCTTGACCAGCGCCGGCCGGTGACGGCCGACAGCCTCTTCCGTATCGCCTCGATGAGCAAGGCTTTCACGGCGCTCGCCATTTTGAAGCTCCGCGACGAGGGCCGCCTGTCGCTCGATGCGCTTGCCGAAACCTACGTCCCCGAGCTCGCCCGCTGGCGCTACCCGACCGCCGATTCCCCTCGCATCCGGATCCGCGACTTGCTGACCCACACGGCCGGTTTCGTCACCGACAATCCCTGGGGCGATCGGCAGCAGCCGCTGCCGGAAGCGGAGTTCACCCGAATGCTCGTCCAGGGCGTGCCGTTCAGCCGGGCTCCCGGCACCGCCTACGAATATTCGAACTTCGGCTATGCCCTGCTCGGCCGCATCGTCAGCAACGTCTCCGGCCGGCCCTATGCCGATTATATCGAGCAGGAGATCATGCGGCCGCTCGGAATGGCCTCGACCCGCTACGAAGTGGCCCAGTCGCCTCCGGAGCGCCGCGCCCTCGGCTATCGCTGGGAGGATGGCCGCTGGACGCGAGAACCGGACATGGCTCACGGCGCGTTCGGCGCGATGGGCGGAGTCGAGACCAGCGCCGGCGACTATGCCCGCTACGTGGCCTGGCTGCTCGCCGCCTGGCCGGCGCGCGATGGCGCCGAGCAGGGCCCGGTCCGGCGCGCCAGCGTTCGCGAGCTGGCGCAGGGCCTGAACTTCCCGCAATCGTCTCGCCGCCCCGGCGCGAGCGGCGAATCGGCCTGCCGGCAGGCGGCGGCCTATGGCATGGGCATGCGGGTGGCGGTCGACTGCGAGCTCGGCATCACCCTCGCCCATGGCGGCGGCTATCCCGGCTACGGTTCCTATCTGCTGCTCCTGCCCGAGCATGACGTCGGCATCTTCGCTTTCGCCAATCATACCTATTCGGCGCCGGTGCCGCCGGCCTGGGACGCCGCGATGGAGCTGCACCGCGCCCGTCTCCTCGGCGGAAGGACGATCGCCGTCTCGGATGCGCTCGCCGCCGCCTATCGCGCGGTCGGGGCGATGTACCGGGCCGGCGACGTCGCCGCGGCCGGCGAGCTGCTCGCGATGAACTTCCTGATGGACCGCTCGGCCGAGAATTGGGGGCGTGATTTCGCCGGTCTCAAGCTGGTGATCGGGGAGTGCGCGACCGATGCGCCGATCGTCGCGGCCAGCGGCCTCGCCGGCCGCTTC
Source organism: Allosphingosinicella sp. (assembly GCA_035563315.1). Lineage (GTDB taxonomy): Bacteria > Pseudomonadota > Alphaproteobacteria > Sphingomonadales > Sphingomonadaceae > Allosphingosinicella. Next base: position 8,965 of record DATMVG010000022.1, read on the forward strand.
ACCTGGACCTGCGAGCGCGGCACGCTGCGCGGCGGAGTCCTCCTCGCGCCCACCGCCCCGGCCGGCATTCAGGAGCTCCATCTCGAGATCGCGCCATTGAACCCGTAGCCGCGCTCATGTATATACCGCCTGTATATACAGGAGCCGAGTCATGAAGACGACCAGGACCTTCAAGTCCGGCAATTCCGTCGCGGTTAGGTTACCCAAGGCCCTCGGCATAGAGGCTGGGACGGAGATGAGGGTTCGGGAGGAGCAGGGCAGTTTCGTGCTGGAGCCAGTGGCACGAATGCCACGCATGATCGATCTCACCGGAATCGCCGGAGCGACGCCGGGGCTGAAGCCGTTGCCGAGGGCGGATTTTGACGATTCCCCGCGCGACTGGCATCTCATCGAAGAGCCCAACAAGAGCTAGATGCGCTATCTCATCGATACCACTTGCTGCATCTACCTCTTTGCAGGGACCTATCCGGCGCTCGGCAAACGGATCGGGGCGACGCCGTACGGCGAAATCGGACTGTCCATGATCGTCTTCGCCGAGCTCGCCCTCGGGAGCCTGAACGGCAAGGCACCGCCCATGGAAGTTCTTGAGCGGCTCGCGCGGCAGATGCCGCTGCTTCCGTTCGATGAGGCGGCGGCACTGGCCTATGCTCGGCTGCCGTTCAGGCGCGGCCGCTACGACCATTTGCTTGCCGGGCACGCCTTGAGTCGTGGACTCGCGATCATCACGCGCAACGAGCGCGACTTTGGGGGCATTCCCGGCCTGCGGACCGAAGACTGGACACGGTCATGACTTGGCACGCCGCCGTCCTCACGCTCTATCCAGAAATGTTTCCGGGCCCCCTCGGGCTCAGCCTGGCCGGGCGCGCCCTGGCCACGGGGATCTGGTCATTGGAGACGGTCCAGATCCGCGACTTTGCCGCCGGCAGGCACCGTTCCGTCGACGACACGCCTGCGGGCGGCGGCGCCGGCATGGTGATGCGCCCCGACGTCCTCGCCCGGGCCGTCGATTCCGTGCTCGAGCGCAGGCCGCAGGCGCCGCTGCTGGCGCCGAGCCCGCGCGGCGCCGTCCTCACCCAGGCGTGGGTGCGCGAGCTCGCCGCGGGGCCGGGCGTGTCGCTGCTCTGCGGCCGGTTCGAGGGCATTGACGAGCGCCTGTTCGAGGCCCGGCCGGTCGTGCCGGTCTCGGTCGGCGACTATGTGCTTGCCGGCGGCGAGACGGCGGCCTTCGTCCTGCTCGATGCTTGCGTTCGGCTCCTCCCCGGGGTAATGGGCGCGCCGACCAGCGGTGAGGAAGAAAGCTTCGAAGGCGGACTTCTCGAATATCCGCATTATACCCGACCTTATGAATGGGAAGGGCGCAGGATCCCCGAAGTGCTGCGATCGGGGGATCATGCGAGGATCGCCGCCTGGCGCAAGGAGCGGGCGGAAGAGGAGACACGGCTAAGGCGGCCGGACCTGATCGAGCGTCGCGGGGACGCGCGAAGGCCATCGCCCTCTGGCGCGCGGCGCGACGCAAAGCGAAAGAAGCCAACATGAACATTATCGAGCAAATCGAGGCCGAGGCCATCGCCCAGTTCAGGTCCGGCAGGACCATCCCCGAATTCCGCCCCGGCGACACGCTCCGGGTCGGAGTCAAGGTCGTCGAGGGCGAGCGCACCCGGATCCAGAATTTCGAGGGCGTCTGCATCGCCCGCGCCAACAAGGGCCTGGGAAGCAGCTTCACCGTCCGCAAGATCAGCTTCGGCGAGGGCGTCGAGCGGGTCTTCCCGCTCTATTCGCCCAACGTCGAATCGATCGAGGTCGTCCGCCGCGGCGCCGTCCGCCGGGCCAAGCTCTATTATCTTCGCGGCCGCACCGGCAAGGCGGCCCGGATCGCCGAGCGCCGCGACCTTCGCCCCGCCAAGGCCGCCGCCGAGACCGCGACTCCCGAGACCGAGACCGCCGAGGGCTGAGCCGCGCCCCCGGGAGAAAGAAGGAAGAGGGCGGTCGCCGAAGCGGCCGCCTTTTTCTTTGCCCGCTCTCCAAGATATATCTTGCCACCGCCGGACGACAAAGATATATCTCAGACCGTCCTTAGCAGGAGGCGACCATGGGCATGCGGTTCACGATGCACGGCTGCGGGCAGCGCGGCCTTCCCGAAGGCCTGCTCGCGATGGGCTTCGGCCCGCGCGGCGGCTGGGGCAAGGGCTGGGGCGGCTGGGACAATGACTGGGGCGGCTCGGGCCCCGGTCGCCGCGGCCGCCGGCGGATGTTCGAGCCCGGCGAGCTGCGCCTCGTCCTGCTCAGGCTGATCGCCGACCAGCCGCGCCACGGCTACGACCTCATCCGGGCGATCGAGGAGATGACCCACGGAGTCTACGCGCCGAGCCCCGGAGTCGTCTATCCGACCCTGACCATGCTCCAGGACATGGGGCTGATCGAGGAGGCGCAGGGCGAGGGCTCGCGCAAGGCCTTCGCCGCCACCGCCGAGGGCCGCGCCCATCTCGAGGAGAAAGCCGACGAGGTCGAGGCCCTGCTCGCCCGGCTCGAGGAGCTGGGCAGCGACCAGCGCAAGGCCGGCGGCGCCCCGATCAAGCGCGCCGTCGGCAACCTGCTCTCCGCGCTCTGGCACCGGGTCACCCGCGACGGAGTCGACGAGCAGACCCTCCACGACGTCGCCGCCATCCTCGACGAGGCCGCCCAGAAGATCGAGCGGCTCAAATAATCCTCGCCGGGACGGGGAGGGGGACCGCACGGAGTGCGGTGGAGGGGGTTCTCCACTTGCACGAACCCCCCTCCACCATGCTTTGCATGGTTCCCCTCCCCGTCCCGGGGAGGATTAGGGCACCGGGCTCGGGCGCTGGCGGCCGCCGGCGCCGAGCTGGCGGATCAGCCTCAGATAGGAATCGACCAGCTCCTGGTTGACCTCGTCCCAGCCGTAGCGCCGGCTCGCCTCGCAGCCGGCCCGGCCGGCGGCCCGGCGCGCCGACTCGTCCCGGCAGTAGAGGGCGAGGGCGTCGCAAAACTGGTCGCAGGCGCCGGGGCGGATCAGCCGGCCGGTGACTCCGTCGTCGACCAGGCTCTGGCTCCCGGTCGCGCTCGCCGCGACCACCGGGAGGCCCGCGGCCATCGCCTCGAGGGTGACGTTGCCGAAGGTCTCGGTCACCGACGGATTGAACAATATGTCCATCGAGGCGACGGCGCGGCCGAGGTCGGGGCCGGTCTCGAGGCCGGTGAAGACGGCGTCGGGAAGCCTCTTCTCGAACCAGTCGCGGGCCGGCCCGTCGCCGACCACCAGCACCTTGTGGCGGACCTGGCGCCGGGCCAGCCGGTCGACCGTCTCGGAGAAGACGTCGAGCCCCTTCTCCATGACCAGCCGGCCGACGAATCCGATCGCCGGGACGTCGTCCTCGATGCCGAGCCCCCGCCGCCACGCGAGGTCGCGGCGGGCGGGGTTGAAGATGTCGCGGTCGATGCCCCGGGTCCAGATGCCGACGTCGTAGTTCATGCGCTGGTCGCGAAGCAGCTGGGCCATCGAATCGGACGGCGCGAAGATGGCGTCGCAGCGGCGGTAGAAGCGGCGCAGGATGGCCAGCACCAGCGGCTCGAGGAAGGCCATTCCGTAATAGCGCGGATAGGTCTCGAAGCGGGTATGGACCGAGGCGACGACCGGGAGTCCCCAGCGCCGCGCCAAAGTGACGGCGCGATGGCCGAGCAGGTCGGGGCTGGCGACGTGGACGATGCTCGGGGCGAAGCGGCCGAGGTCGCGGCGCACCCGGGGCGGGATGGCGAAGCCGAACTTATATTCCGAGCGCCCCGGGATCGGGACCGAGGGGACGTGGACGAGGTCGCCCCTGGCCGGGAAGGCGGGCTCCTTGACGGTCGGCGAATAGACCCGAACCGAGGCGCCGTTGCGAAGCAGATAGTCGGCGAACCGGTTCAGCGCCTGGTTGGCGCCGTCGCGGACGTAATTGTAATTGCCGCTGAAGATGGCGACGCGAAGGCCGGTCAGGTCCATGGCGGCGGGCGATAGGCGATCTGGCGGGGGAAGCAAGGCATGCGGGCTTCAGCCGCGGTCGAGCTCGTCGCGGGCATCGCCGTCGACGGCGTCGCGGGAGGCGCGGGGTCGCTCCGGCCGAGGCAGCCGCCGAAGTCGGCGCACTCCGACGAGCAAAGGCACGACCAGCAGCGCCAGCATGACCAGGGTCAGGGCTTCCTTCACCCCCCTGCAACGAAGCGCGCCCGCCAAGGCTCCGGCGGCGATCCCCGCGAAGATCCGCCCCGCGCCGGACCCGAACCCAGCCGTCGCCCGGGACTTGATCCGGGGTCCATCTTCTTGCGGCAGTGGGGCGTGGCGGGGCTCCTCAAGAAGGTGGATGCCGGATCGAGTCCGGCATGACCGGCTTGGGGCGGTGGCGGTCTGTCATCCGCCGACCCGGGCCTGGCCATCACTTCGGACCGAGCTCCGCTCCCGTCACCCCGGTGCCGGATCAGGTCTCGGGGATTCGGGGGCCGTCTTCCTGGCGATCAAGGGCTCGAATCCGAAATCCTCGGCGAGGTCTCGCCAGGTCGGGTTCGCCTGCTCGATCAGGGCGACCTTCCACGCCCGGGTCCAGGCCTTGATCTGCTTCTCGCGGGCGATCGCGCCCTCCATCGAACCGCCGGTCTCGAACCAGACCAGCCGCTTGCAGCCGTAGCGCGCGGTGAACCCGCCGAGCGTGCCCTCGCGATGCTGGTGGACGCGCTGGGCGAGGTTCGAGGTGACGCCGGTGTAGATCGTCCCGTGAAACCCGCTCGCCACGATGTAGACCGCCGGTTCGCGTTCCATGGGCGTAGAGTGGAAAAAGGTGGATGCCGGATCAAGTCCGGCATGACGGTATTGGGGGAGCCGCGGCGCCTGCGCCTCAGGTTGGACGTGGCCCGCCCCCGCCTTGATCCTGGGTCCATCTTCTTGCGGCAGTGGGGCTGCGGGCTTCTGGAGGGGGTGGATGCCGGATCGAGTCGGCATGAGGGGGGCGGGCGGCGGGTTCCTCGGCCGGCCGCGCTGACCGTCACCGGGATGCGAGTCCCCGCTCGCCACCGGCGACATGATCGGCGCTCATCGCCAGGCGCCGGGGAGGCGCGGCGGTGGTATAGCGGGGGGATGGAATCGCTGCCGGACGGGCCGAAATCGAGGCGCAGGAGCCTCAGGGTGCGCATCACGACCGGCCTTGCCGCCGCCGTCGCCTCCGTCTGGGCGGCCATCACGACAGTCGTCAGCGCCGCCAATCTGCCGCGCGATGCCAGCGAGGCGTGGAAGGCGGTCGTGAGCGCGCCGGAATATATTCCCTACGGCCTTGCCGCGATGCTTATCGGCGCGTTGATGTGGAGTCTGTGGTGGCCGTCCAGGAAACGGGAATCCGCCGCGCCCACCATCCCGCCCGACCCCGATGCGATGATCCGCCACGACATCGAGCGGGCCAGGCTGGAGGTGGAGCGGGCCGATGCCCTGGCAAGTCTGGAGTTCCGGCGAGGGCTGGACGCATATGCCCGAGGGGAATCGCGAGCGCCGCCCCCGCTCGCCCATATCGGGACATTGGGTGCCGCCGTGTTCGGAATCGACGAAGCCGGATCCTGCGCCGTCATCGACATCAAGAATTTCGGCCAAGGGGTTGCCCGCAACGTCCGGTGGCGCGCGGTGGCCGGATGGTTC
>DATMVG010000023.1:0-18475 GCA_035563315.1 Allosphingosinicella sp.
GAGCATGCGGCCGGTGGAACGGGTCTCGCGGGATTCCTCCAGCTGCCCGTCCGCCGACCTGGCGGCCAGCTCCGCCAGCGCCGACACCTCGGCCACGTCCGAGCCGACCCGGCTCTCCCTGGGAGGCGGATGCAGGACCCAGGCGCCGTTCGCCCGGAAGGACAGGGGCAGCTTGCCGTTGTCGGGGAGGCCGACAATGTCCCAGAACAGCGGGTCGAGAGCCATCGGCTTCAGCGCGAAGGCGATCGCGGCGCCGCGCTCCCACAGGAGCGAGGGCAGAATGCTCGCGAACCACTCGCCATCCTGCCGAAAGAGCCAGCCGCCGGCATAACGCCAGCCGCGGCGGCGACCCGCGGCCTTCAGCGCAGCCTGGAAATCCTTCTCGCGCCGCTTCGCCGCCGAGCGCTGGTCGCGGCCGAGCCTCCTCGGCCAGGGTTGCGGATCGCTCTCCACGCCGACCTCCTGCCGCCTCGCCGAGCGTGACGCAATGGCCGCTCTGGCCCCGCGAGCGGCTCGTCGAGCGCCCGGGACGGAGTGAGCCTCGCAGCATGGCCGGTCCAATCGAAGAGGGCCAGACCCTTGCCGCGACCGTCGCGGCGCCGGGGATCCGGGCCCTGCCGACGCTTTCGCGACCGGGAAGATGGCGGAGAGGGAGGGATTCGAACCCTCGGTACCCGTAAGGGCACAACGGTTTTCGAGACCGCCCCGTTCGACCGCTCCGGCACCTCTCCGCTGCTGGCGAGCAGGCCCCGTCCTTCGGGGCCGGTCGACGAGCGGCGCGCTCTAACCCAGGGCAATCGCCTTGCCAAGCATGTCCTGAGCGCGGCGAAGGGCGACCTTGCTTGTTGTCGAGCCCCGGCAAGCCTACATGGGAGGCATGACCGGCCCCGACAACCGTCCGCTCGATGCCCAGGGCTCGCCCGTGGCCCCGTCGGTCGCCCACGCCGATTTCTCGATCGGCGACGTCGTCCGCCACCGGCTGTTCGATTTCCGCGGCGTCATCTTCGACATCGACCCGGTCTTCGCCAACAGCGAGGAATGGTACCAGGCGATCCCGGAGGACATCCGCCCGCCCAAGGACCAGCCCTTCTACCATCTCCTCGCCGAGAACGGCGAATCCTCCTACATCGCCTATGTCAGCCAGCAGAACCTGCTCCCCGACAATCTCGGCGAGCCGGTCCACCATCCCGCGATCGACGGCCTGTTCCAGGGCTTCACCGACGGCCGCTACCGCCTGCGCCCCGAGCGCCGCCACTAGCGCGACGAGGCGGCCCGCTTGGTTGACACGGGGCGCCGCCCTATGTAGCAGCCGGCGTTCCCGCGCGGGCCTGCCGGCGCGGTCAAGCTCTAAGGTGTCTGGATAAAGCCATGTTCGCAATCGTGCGCACGGGCGGCAAGCAATATCGCGTCGCCGCCGGAGACAAGATCGTCGTCGAGAAGCTCGCCGGAGAGGCGGGCGACACGGTCACGCTCGGCGACGTCCTGCTCGCCGGCGACGGCGGCGAGCTGAAGCCGACCGACGGCCTCACCGTCTCGGCCGAGATCATCGCCCAGGCCAAGGCCGACAAGGTCACCGTCTTCAAGAAGAAGCGGCGCCACAATTACCGGCGCAAGAAGGGCCATCGCCAGCAGCACACCATCCTCAGGATCGTCGGCATCGGCGACCAGAAGGCCGCGCCGCGGAAGGCCGCCGAGAAGCCGGCCAAGGCCGCCGAGGCCGCGCCCGTCCCTTCGGAAGGCCCCGCCAAGATCGAGGGCGCGGAAAGCGCGATGACCGACACGCCGGCACCCAGGAAGGCGCGCAAGGAGACGGCGAGGAGCGACGCCGCGGCCGAGGCTCCGGCCAAGGCCGAGCCGACGGCGAGCGAGCAGACCGACAGCCCGGCGCCGAGGAAGAAGGCTTCGACAAAGAAGCCCCCGGCTGATAAAGAAGCTTAAGGATTCGAAGGTAGGTTATTCGTCATGGCACATAAGAAAGCAGGCGGCTCGTCGCGCAACGGCCGCGACTCCCAGAGCAAGCGGCTCGGCGTGAAGAAGTTCGGCGGCGAGGCGGTCGTCGGCGGCAATATCATCGTTCGCCAGCGCGGCACCAAATATTATCCGGGCAACGGCGTCGGCATGGGCAAGGACCATACCCTCTTTGCGCTGACCGACGGCCGAGTCGCGTTTCGCGACGGCAAGCTCGGCCGCAAGTTCGTCCACATCGACATGTGGCCGGCTGGCGCGGCGGAATAGGGGCAGCCGAGGACGGGCTGCCCAGGAAGGGCGGCCCCGAAGGTTCTCGAGAACCGAAAAGTGAGGGAAAGGGTCGCCCCCCGAGAGGGAGGCGACCCTTTTCTTTACGGTCGCCGGCCTCGTCGCCGAGACGAGGCGACCGCTCGGGTCTTTTTTCTCCCTCACGAAAGTGTCGCCGGTCCGCAACCCGATGCGGGCAAGGCCGGCGGCGGACGCGAAGGAGAAGGCCATGTTCGCGAGGACCGAAAGACTGCTGCTGCGGCCCGGCTGGGGCGAGGACGCCCCCGCTCTGTTCGAGGCGATCGGCGACGAGGCCATCGTCCGCAACCTCGCCACCGCGCCCTGGCCCTACCGCTTCGCCGACGCCGAGGCCTTCCTCGCCCGCGAGCGCGGGCCGCTCGACGTGCGCTGCCTCATCTTCTTGCGCACCGGCGGCGCGCCGCGGCTGGTCGGCGGCATCGGCCTGGGCCGCATGCCGGGCGGCGACGAGGTCGAGCTCGGCTACTGGATCGCCCGACCCTATTGGGGCCGCGGCCTCGCCACCGAGGCGGGGCGGGCGGTGATCGCCAATGCCCGCCACTCGCTCCGGCTGAAGACCCTCGTCGCCGGTCATTTCCTCGACAATCCCGCCTCGGGCCGGGTGCTTGCGAAGCTCGGCTTCCGCCCGACCGGGCAGATCGCTCTGCGCCACAGCGCCGGCCGCGGCGAGGAGGCGCCTTGCCGACTGCTCGAGCTCGATCTGGGCGGCGAGGAAGAGGTCATGACCGAGACCGCCGCCCGGGCGGCCGCCTGACGGCCCAGCCGCGACCGGATAGTCTCCGCTTGACCTCAGCCTAGGTTGAGGTTGCACAAGCGCTGTCCGGCACCGGGCGGAGGAGCCATGGACGACGATCCCGATCGCACGAGCGCGCGCGGCGATGCCGCCGGCTCGTCCTGGCGCGAGCTATTCGGCGGCGGCCGAGGTCCCGTCCTGGCGCTGATCCTGCTCGGCGACTGGCTGGTCGCGGCGGATGCTCTGGTGACGGCGACGATCATGCCGGGCGTCGGCGCGTCGCTCTCCGCCTTCGCCTGGTTCGGCTGGGCGGCGGCGGCCTTCCTCACCGGGCTTGTCGTCGCCGGCGCCTCGGCCGGATGGCTTGCGGAGCGGCTCGGCCTGCGCGCGGCGCTGATCCTCGGCGGAGCCTTCTTCGCGCTCGGCTGCGTGCTGAGCGCCGCCGCGCCCGGCATCGCGGTCTTCATGCTCGGCCGAATCCTCCAGGGCTGCGCCGCCGGCTGGGTGATCGGGCTCATCTACGTCGCGCTGGCGATGCTGTTCCCGCCGAGCCAGCTGCCCCGGGTCTTCGCGCTGGCGACCAGCGTCTGGGGGATCGCCACCCTGGCGGGTCCGCTGCTCGGCGGCCTGTTCGCCGATGCGGGGCTGTGGCGCGGCGTGTTCTGGCTGTTCGCGGCCCAAGCGGTGCTGTTCACCGCCGCCGTCGCCAGGCTCATTCCGCCTTCGGTCTGCCGGACCGGAAGCAACCGGTTCGCGGTCCGCCCGCTTATCCTGCTCGGCGCCGGAATCGCCGCGATGGCGAGCGCCGGCGTGGTCGAAGGCGTCGCGCCGGCCGTGGCGCTCGGCGGCGGCGGTGTCGGGCTGCTCCTCCTCGCTTTCGCCGACGATCGGGCCCGCGCCAGCGGCGTCCTGCCGAGGCGAGCGGCGAGCCCAGGCTTGCCGATCGGCGCCGCTTATCTGGCCTATTTCGCGACGACCGCGGCGGGCGTGGCCTTCGCCCTGTACGGCCCCGCCGTCTTGCAGTTCAGGCACGGGCTGAGCGCCCTCGAGGCGGGCTACGTCGCGGCGGCGGAGGCGCTGGCCTGGACCGCGGCGGGACTCGCGGTGGCCGGGGCCGGCGCGGCGTGGCGCGGCAGGCTGATCGTCGCCGGCGCCGCCTCGATCCTCGCCGGGGTGACGGCGCTGGCGCTGGTGATGAACGGCGCCAGCCTTGCCGCCGTCGCCGGCGCCGGGGCTGTGCTCGGCGCCGGCTACGGCCTTTCCTACGGCTTCATCAGCCGGCGCGTCATGGCGGGCTTCGACGAGGCCGACCGCGCCCGCGGATCCAGCGCGATCGGAGTGGTTCGCAATGCCGGCGGAGCGGTCGGCGCGGCGCTTGCCGGCCTCGCCGCCAATGCGGCCGGATTCGGGGGCGGGCTCGACGAGGCGAACGTGGCAGCCGTCGCATGGGCGGCTTTCGGCGTCGGTATCCCTTTCGCGCTGATCGGCCTCGCCGCCGCGCTCCGGCTGACGAGGCGGCGATCGCCGCTCGGCCCTCTTCAGGCCGGCAGGGCGCCCGGCATCACCGAAGCGGCATAGGCGCTTTCGAACTTCGCGATCAGCGCGCGATCGTCGTGGTTCCAGGGGTGGAAGCGGGGCATGAAGAAGCTCAGCCAGGCGCCGAAGATCTTGCGCAGCATCCCGGGGCGGACCCAGGCGAACCAGAACGTCCTCGCCCAGGCGGCCGGCCCCATGATCCCGTCCTGCCGAAGCAGCTCGAGAGTGCCGCGGGTCCGATCGACGATGAAATTCCGGGTGACGTAGAGCATCACCTTCGCCTTCACCTTCCAGCGCTTGCCGCGCGGCCAATGTCCGGTCGCATGGAGCCAGGTGTCGTAGGCGACGCCCTTATGCTCGATCTCCTCGATCGCGTGCCAGCGCCACAGCGCCGCGCTCTCGCTGTCGGCTCGGCCGAGATGGCGAGGGTCGTCGAGCAGCTGGTGGGCGAGAATGGCGGTGAAATGTTCGAGGCACATGGTGGCCGCGAGGCTGACGATCGGCGGCTTCGAGCGGGTGACCCCGAGCCGCCACTCGACCCGCGCCTCGAGCGGAGCGAGGTCGTATCCGGCCTCGAGCGCGCGCTTGTTGAACTGGACGTGCTCGCGGCTGTGCATCACCTCCTGGGTGACGAAGGCCTTGATCTCGGCTTCCAGCTTGGGCGGCGCGCCTTCGCGGAACTTGCGCACGCTCTCGACGAAGAAGGCCTCGCCCTTCGGAAAGGTGGCCGAGAGCGCGTTGTAGAAAGCCGAGGCGACCGGATCGCCGCCCATCCACCAGCGTTCCTGCTTGCTGCCGCGGCCGAAGCGCCGGTCGCGCGGGACGATCGTCAAGTCTGCGGGTGTACCGGTTCGCGCCATGCTGTATCTCCGTTCCATGCCGGATATGCAATACTTACATAGATGTCAATAACCCGCGAGCGCCTCAGCCCGGAGGAGAGCCGAGGGGCGGCTCTGGAGGCGGCGCGCCGCCTTCTGATCGAGCGCGGTCCGCAGGCGGTGACTCTGAAGGCGGTGGCGGCGGAGATCGGCAAGACCCACGCCAATCTGCTCCACCATTTCGGCTCGGCCTCGGGCCTGCAGTCGGCGCTCGCGCAGCTGATCAGCGACCGAGTCTGCGCGGGCATCGCCGAGGCGGTGCAAAAAAGCCGGGCCGGCGAGGCCGATCCCGGCGCGATCGTCGACCGCACCTTCGACGCCTTCGGGCGCGAGGGCGCGGGCGCTCTGGCCGCCTGGATGATCCTCTCCGGCAACCGCGACGCGCTCAACCCGATCCTGGATTCGATCCACCAGCTCGTCGACCGGCTGGGCGAGGGGCACGAAGATCGCCCGGTCCACGAGAATACGTTGTGGCTGGTGCTTGCCGCCGTCGGCGATGCGCTGCTCGGCGAGCCGATGGCCGAAGCGCTCGGCCTGCCGCGCGAGAAGGCGCGCGACGTCGCCCGGCGCCAGCTCATCGCCGCCCACAAGGCACAGCAAGGAGAGAGGCCGTGATCGGCGGTGCCCATGCGATGATCTTCACCACCGACCCGGAGGCGGACCGCGCCTTCCTTCGCGACGTGCTGGAAATACCCTGCATCGACAGCGGCGGCGGCTGGCTGATCTTCAAGCTGCCCCCGGCCGAGCTCGGAGTCCATGGCGGCGCCAACGGCTTCCACCAGATCTACTTCATCTGCGACGATGCCGAGGCTTTCGTCGCGGAGATGAAGGACAAGGGCGTCGCCACCGATCCCATTTCGGAGGAGGATTGGGGGCGCAGCACGGGAGTCACCCTGCCCGGCGGCGGCAAGCTCGGGATCTACCAGGCCACCCACGCGAGGCCGTGAGCCTTTTTCGGCTAGGATAAGGGCTTCCCTCGCAAGGCCTTGCGGGGGGTCGATCGGGTCTTATTATCGGCCCGTGAAGCAACGCGCCGCGATATTCCGATGTGCCTTCCTGCTGCTGGCGGGCCTCCTCCCCGGAACGCTTTCCGGCCGAGCCCAGGCCCAGGCCCCGGCCCCGGCCCTCGCCCACGTCCCGGTTCCGGACCGGCAGGTCGCTTCCCGGGTCGACGAATATATGGAAGCGCTGCTTCGCGTCCGCGGCTACGGCGCCTCCGTCCTGATCGCCCGCGGCGACCGGGTCATCGTCAGCCGGGGCTACGGCCTGGCCAATGCCGAGCTCGGCGTCGCCAACACCCCCGAGACGGTCTTCCGGATCGGCTCGATCACCAAGCCCTTCACCGCCGCCGCGATATTGCTGCTTCAGGAGCGCGGAAGGCTGAGCACCCAGGACCTGTTATGCGCTCATCTGGCCGATTGCCCTGAAGCCTGGCGCGCCGTCACCCTCCACCACCTGCTGACCCATAGTTCGGGGATCGCCAACGTCACCGCATTGCCCGACTGGAACGCCCTCAAGACGCTTCCGGCGGCTCCGGCCGCCGTCGTCGCCCGCTTCAGCCCGCTTCCGCTGAGGTTCGCGCCCGGCGAGCGCTTCGAATATTCCAACTCCAACTACATCCTGCTCGGCCTCGTCATCGAGCGGGCGTCGGGGCAGGCCTACGAAGCCTTCATGCGCGAAGCCGTCTTCGCGCCGCTGGGCCTCGAAAGCACCGATTACGATCATCCGGCGCGGCTGGTGCGCAACCGTGCCGCCGGCTATTCGCGCGACGGCGCCAGCATCGTCAACGCGCCCTATGCGGACATGAGCCTGCCCTTCGCCGCCGGAGCGCTGCACTCGACGACCGGAGACCTGCTGCGATGGGCGCGAGCCCTGGAAGCCCCGGGCTTCCTCTCGCAGCGGTCGCTCGAGGCGATGTTCACGCCCTTCCGCCAAGGCTATGCTTATGGCTGGGGCGTCGGCACCTTGCTCGACCGGCGGCATGTCGGCCATACCGGGGGGATCGAGGGTTTCTCCACCCACATCTCCCGCTTTCCCGACGAGCGAGCGACGGTGATCGTGCTCAGCAACAACGACGCGGCCGTCGCCAACGTGATCGCCCGGGACCTCGCCGCCATCCTCTTCGGCGAACCCTACGAGATCCCGAGCGTCCCGCGCCAGGTCGCCATCGACCCGCGGCTGTATGACGAATATGTCGGCCGCTACGAGATCGCTCCGGGCGCGGTTCTGACCGTGACCAGGGACGGGCCCCGGCTCATGGCCACCAGCGGCGCCGATCCGGGCGCGGAGATATTCCCCGCCTCGGAGACCGAATTCTTCCTTCGAGTCATCGATGCGCGGATCAGCTTCGTCAGGGGCGAGGGCGGCCGGGTGACCGGGCTGGTCCTTCACCAGAACGGCCAGGACGTGCCGGCGCGCAAAGTCGAATAGCCGCCGCCTGCCTCGCCACAGCGGGGTAGCGGTCCACCCTCGTCCGGCGCTAAGGCCGCGCCGATGCATTTCCTCGACCAGGCCAAGATCTTCATCCGCTCCGGCGCCGGCGGGCCGGGGGCGGTCAGCTTCCGGCGCGAGAAGTTCATCGAATATGGCGGCCCGGACGGCGGCGACGGCGGCAAGGGCGGCGACCTGATCTTCGAGGCGGTCGAAGGCCTCAACACGCTGATCGACTTTCGCTACACCCAGCATTTCAAGGCGCCGCGCGGGAAGGGCGGCGCCGGTCGCAACCAGACCGGCGCGGGCGGCCCGGACCTGGTCGTCAGGGTCCCGGTCGGCACCCAGGTCCTGTCCGAGGACAAGGCGCATGTGCTCGCCGACATGACCGAGGTCGGCCAGCGCGTCGTCCTCCTGAAGGGCGGCGACGGCGGCCGCGGCAATGCCAGCTACAAGAGCTCGACCAACCGGGCGCCTCGCCAGCACGGCACCGGCTGGCCGGGCGAGGAGATGTGGGTCTGGCTGAGGCTCAAGCTGATCGCCGACGCCGGGCTCGTCGGCCTGCCCAATGCCGGCAAGTCGACCTTCCTCAACGCCGTCTCCAACGCCAAGGCGAAGGTCGGCGACTATCCGTTCACGACGCTCCACCCGAAGCTCGGAGTGGTCCGCCACAAGGGCGCCGATTTCGTCCTCGCCGACATTCCGGGCCTGATCGAAGGGGCCGCCGAGGGCGCCGGAGTCGGCGACCGCTTCCTCGGCCATGTCGAGCGGACCCGAGTCCTGCTCCATCTCGTCGACGCCAATAACGAGGACGTCGCCGCCGCCTACCGGACGGTTCGAGCCGAGCTCGACGCCTATGGCGCGGGCCTTGCCGACAAGCCTGAGCTGGTCGCGCTCAACAAGGTCGATACGATCGACGCCGAGCTCAGCGCCGCTCTGGCCGCCGAGCTCGAGCAGGCCTGCGGCGACAGGGTCTATCCGGTCTCGGGCGCGACCGGGGAGGGGACCGCGGCCGTGCTCGACGCGTTGCTCGGCCGGATCGGGGGCCTCGTCGAAGCCGGGAGCCCCGAAGAAGGAGACTGGTCGCCGCTATGAGCCGCGCCGCGATCGCGAAGACGCGGACCCTGGCGCTGACCGGGGGCACCGGCTTCGTCGGATCGCATCTGCTGGGCGCCGCCCGCGGCGAAGGCGTCGAGATCCGGGCGCTCACCCGCGGCTGGCGGCCGCCCGAGGAGGACATCGACTGGGTCGACGGAGCGCTCGACCGGCCCGAGAGCCTGGTCAAGCTGTGCGACGGCGCCGACGCCGTCGTCCACGTCGCCGGGCTGATCAACGCCCCCGATCGCGCCGCTTTCGAGGCGGTCAATGTCGGCGGCACCGCGAACATGATCGACGCCGCCCGCAAGACGGGCGTCCGCCGCTTCGTCCACATTTCGTCGCTCGCGGCTCGGGAGCCCGGCCTTTCGGACTATGGCCGCTCCAAGGCGAAGTCCGAACGGCTGGTCGCGGCTTCGGGCCTCGACTGGACCATCATCCGCCCGCCCGCCGTCTACGGCCCGGGCGACCGCGAGACCTTCGAATTGTTCAAGATGGCCCGGCGCGGCCTGGTCGCGCTCCCTCCCGGCGGCCGCTTCTCCATTCTTCACGTCGAGGATCTGTGCCGCCTGATCCTCGCCGTTATCGACGAGCCGGACACCCATTCGGAGACCTACGAGCCCGACGACGGAGCGGCAGAGGGCTGGGAGCACCGCCATTTCGCGCGCACCCTGGGGCGGGTGTTCGGCAAGCGGGCCGCGACCGTGTCGATGCCGCGGGTCGTCATGCACGGGGCCTCCCGGATCGAGCGGCTGGTGAGGCGCGACAGCGCCAAGCTGACGCCCGACCGGGTCCGCTATTTCTGCCACCCCGACTGGGTCGTCGCCGCCCGCCGCCGCCCGCCGGAGGCGCTTTGGAAGCCCCGGATCCGGACTCCGACCGGCCTCAGGCAGACGGCCGAATGGTATCGCGAGCAGGGCTGGCTGAAATGATCAGCCGACGTAGATAGCGACGTAGGCGGCGCAGCTCGCGACCAGCCCCGCCAGGAAGGTGCGGTAGGCCCAGGCCAGCATCCGGTATTTCTTGTTCTGAAGCACTGATCCTGCCTGGTAGATGTCGCGCGCCATCGTCCGGTAGATGCTGTCGTCGCTGTGCAGCCGGGCCGTTATCCTGTCGATGAATTCCTCTTCCCCCATGCGCGTGAAAGTCCCGAAGAACAGGATGTTGGGCTCGCCCTTCGGCTTGCGCGGCCGGGTCTTGGGAAGCACCGCGAGCACGGCGAAGATCGCCGAGAAGAAGGCCGAGGCGCCGAGGATCAGCAGCGGCAGCGGGGCGGTCGAGCCCCGGGCCTGGCCGATGGTGATGGTGAAGATGACGAAGGTCGCCCCCATCAGGATGCTGGCCTTGGTGTCGGCCATGGCGGAGAGCTGAAGCTGGGCGAGCTGGGCGGTGCGCATCATATGCGCGGCATTGACCGGATAAGGCTGCGCGGGCTTCTTCTCTTCCGCCACCGGTGACTCTCCTTTCGCTGGCGCGGCGCTTCATGGCACGGCCCTCGCCGGCTTGCCAAGCTGCCGCCCGCTTTCCGCCCTATTCGCTTGGCAGACCATGGCGGCAAACCTAAAGGGCAGCCATGACGGACCGCGATCGGACCTTCGCCAAGGTCGCCGAGCTGATCGGACCCTTCAACCGGAAGGGGGCGGAGCTCGGCGAGGCCACCACCTTCGCCGGCGACCTTGAGTGGGACAGCCTGGTCGTGCTCGACTTCGTGGCTTCGGTGGAGGACGAGTTCGACATCCTGATCACGATGAACATGCAGGCCGAGATCGAGACGGTCGGCCAGCTCGTCGACGCGATCGAGAAGCTGAAGACCGAGGCCTAGGAGCGATGCCGATGACGGAGGCGGTCCGCAACGCCATGGACCCGGCCGAAGAGGCGCCGCTCGCGCCCTCGGGCGGCGACCTGTTTTCGAAGTTCGACGCGCTCATCGCCGAGCGCGACGCGCTGCTCGAGACCGGCGTTCGCGACCCGTTCGGACTGGTCATGGAGAAGGTTCTCTCACCGACCCGGGCGATCATCCAGGGCAAGGAGACGATCCTGCTCGGAACCTATAATTACATGGGCATGACCTTCGATCCCGACGTCGTCGCGGCGGGCAAGAAGGCGCTCGACGATTACGGCTCGGGCACGACCGGCAGCCGGGTCCTCAACGGCACCTATCAGGGCCATGCCGAATGCGAGGAGGCCCTGAAGGAATATTACGGCACCCGTCACGCCATGGTCTTTTCGACCGGCTACCAGGCCAATCTGGGGCTGATGTCGACCATCGCCGGCCGAGAGGACTACATCATCCTCGACGCCGACAGCCACGCCTCCATCTATGACGGCTGCAAGCTCGGCGACGCCCAGATCGTCCGCTTCCGCCACAACAGCCCGGAGGACCTCGCCAGGCGCCTGGGCCGGCTGCCGCCGGGCGTCGGCAAGCTCGTCGTGCTCGAGGGCGTCTACTCCATGCTCGGCGACATCGCGCCGTTGAGGGAGATGGTCCAGATCGCCAAGCGCCACGGCGCCATGGTGGCCGTCGACGAGGCTCACGGCATGGGCTTCTTCGGGCGGAACGGCCGCGGCGTGTTCGAGGAAGCGGGCGTGGAGGACCAGGTCGACTTCGTCGTCGGAACCTTCTCCAAGAGCGTCGGCACCGTCGGCGGCTTCGTCGTCTCCAACCACCCCAAGTTCGAGGTCCTTCGCCTCGTCTGCCGGCCCTATGTCTTCACCGCTTCGCTGCCGCCGAGCGTGGTCGCCACCGCCGCCGCCTCGATCCGCAAGCTCAGGGATGCCGGCGACAAGCGCGCCCATCTGTGGCGGAACAGCAAGCGTCTCCATGCCGGGCTTCGCCAGCTCGGCTTCAGCCTTGCTACCCCGGAGGCGCAGTCGGCGATCATCGCCATCATCCTTCCCGACCAGGAGGCCACGGTGCGGATGTGGCAGGCGCTCCTGGAGCAGGGGGTCTATGTCAACATGGCGCGACCGCCGGCGACTCCCGCCGGCATCTACCTGCTGCGTTGCTCGCTCTGTGCCGACCATAGCGACGAGCAGGTAGGCGACATTCTCGACATGTTCGCCGCGGCCGGCCGCGCGACGGGCCTGCTCCCCGCCTGAAGCTCAGCCTGTCATCGAGCGGCACTGGCGAAGAAGCCGGTCGACCGTGGCCGGGGCAAGGGCCAGGGCGGCGGCGTGGCGCCGCTCGAGCCGGGCGCCCTCGAGCGTCTCCCCGGCCCCCAATGTGGCCAAGGTGTTGGCGGCCTCTTGGCGAATCGGCGCGCTGGTGCCGACGAAGACCGCCGCGCCGCCGGTTGCGACGACGAGGATCAGTCCCGCCGCCGCGGCGAGCCCGGCCAGCCGGACGTCGGCCCGCCTCAGCCGCAGCGGCGGCCGCGGCCAATCGATCCCGGGCATCGACGCTAGCGCCCGCCCGGCCGTCGCGCCGTCGGCGAGCCCGGAGCGAAGCGTGCGAACAGGCTGTCGGCGTACCAGAGCGGACGCTCGGCGGCATTGGCGATCCCGAGCACCAGCCGCCTCGCCACTTCGCCGAGCTTGGCGACCACCGCATAGTCGATCGGCTGGGAAAGGTCGTCGCTCGGCTGATGGGCGCGAGTAGTCGTCACTTCCCGCCAGACGGCCTCGCCGACGTTGCGCCCGTCCAGGTCCCTGAACCCGCCGAACAGGAACAGGCCGGGCACGCCGCGCCTGACGAACGAATATTGGTCGGAGCGGGTGAAGAACCCCTCTTCGGGAAACGGATCCCGCGCCACCGCCAGCCCCAGCTCCGCCGCCGCGCTGTGCAGCCGCTCGGCCAGCTGGGACTCCTCGGCGCCGAAGGCGATGACGTCGCCGAAGTCGTAATAAGGAAGCGCTCCGTCGATATTGACGTTGGCGATCAAGCGCGCGCCCGCAAGCGTCGGGTGGGCGGCGAAATAGTCCGAGCCGATCAGCCCCTTCTCCTCGGCGCCGACGGCGAGGAACAGGATGGAGCGCCGCGGCCGCTCGGCTTCAGGCATCCGCGCCATCTCGCGCGCCAGCTCGATCAGGATCGCCGTGCCGACCCCATTATCGAGGGCGCCGTTATAGATCGCATCGCCCGCAACCGGCGCGCCGATCCCGACATGATCGTAATGGGCGCTGACGACCACCACTTCGTTCCGGACCCTCGGATCGCGTCCGGGCAGCAGAGCGGCGACATTTGCGGTGGTGAGGCTGTCGTCGTGCCGCGAGCGGCGCTCGAGCGATACCCGGCTCGCCAACGGAAAACCGCGCGGCGAGCCTGTCCTCGCCTCGGCGAGAAGAGCGGCGAACGGACGGGGCGCTCCGGCGAGGAGCGCATCGACAGCGGCGGCGCGGGCGAAGGCGCGCAGCCTGATCCCAGGCGCGACGACGCTGACCCTGCCCTCGGGGCCGACCCAGTTGAGATCGGTCCGGCCGAGCAGGGAGGCCATGCCGTCGAACGCGAAGCGTTGCTCCAGCGCCGGTGTCCACAGATGGATGACCCCGACCGCACCACGGGCCTCGGCGGTGAGGCGCTGCTGGTCGGCCGAGCCGTAATGGGCCGCTTGCGCCGGCGGCAGGAAGGCCGGCGGTCCGCCGAGCAGGACGACGACCTTGCCGCGAACGTCGAGGCCGCGATAATCGTCCATGCCCCGTTCCGGAGCGACGATGCCGTAGCCGGCGAAGACGAGGGCCGCCTCGATCCGCTGGTCGGCCTGCGCCGCGTCTCCGAAGACGGCGACGTCCTCGCCGTTGGCGAAGGCCCGTCGGCCGCCGACGCCGTCCACCTCGAAGCGGACGCTCCCGGGGACCAGCGTCGTCGCCCGGACGCGGAAGCGCTGGACGTAGCTGCCCGGGTCGCCGGCCGGCTCGAGGCGCGCCGCCTCGAACCGGCTTCGGATGTAGATCTGGGCCAGGGCATCGCCGCGAGTCCCCGCCTCGCGGCCTTCGAGCAGGTCGTCGGCGAGAAAGGCGAGATGGCCCCTCAGGGCCGCCTCGTCGATCAGGATGAGCGGACTGTCCTTCGCCGCGGGCCGGGGCTCGGTCGCCGCCGGACCTGCCAGCGCCGGCACGGCCAGCAGCGCCAGCGCCCATAACAGCGTCCTCATCGGCTTCATGCGCCGGAAATACACCAGCGTGCCGCGCCCGCAACAGCGGCGGCGCCTCCTCCCGAGGGCGGCGCCGCCGCCGATCAGGCAAGGATGATGTTGCTGCCGGCGCCGCCGTCGAGCAGATCGATGCCCGGACCGCCGATCAGCACGTCGTCGCCGAGGCCGCCGAGCAAGGTGTCGACGAAGGCGCCGCCGATGAGGATGTCGTCGTCGCCGCCGCCGTCGGCAACGAAGACGATATTCTCGTTGAGCCCGGACGCGTCCACGACATCGTCGCCGCCGAGAGCGTTGATGATCAGCTTGTCCGTCGCCTCGAAGTTGAGGATCCGGACCTCCGCGGCGAGCCCCTGGACGGTGACGACGCCGTCGGCGCCGACGACCAGGATCGCGTCGTCGCCATCGGTGGCGTTGATGACGATCGTGTCGACCTGGCCGTCGCCGCTGCCGCCGAAGCCCGCGAGATCGATCACGATCCTGCTCGCGTCGGTTCCGCCAAGCTCGCCGATGGTGATCGTGTCGGCGCCGCCCAAAGCGTCGTAGCCGATCTCCTCGACGTCGTTGAGGTCCATCGTCACGTTCGCGACGTCGCGGAAGAAGCGGACCCGCTCGCCATTGGCCGTGATGGCGATATTCTCGTTCGCGTTGCTGCCGTTGAAATCGAGGCTGTCGGCGCCGGCCTGGCCTTCGATGGTGTCGTTGTCGTCGCCGGGGTTCCAGATGAAGACGTCGTCGCCGCCGCCGAGCAGCGCCACATCCTCGCCGTCGCCGCCATTGACCAGGTCCGCGCCCTGAGACCCGAGGAAGACGTCGTCGCCGAGGCCGCCCAGCATGGTGACCATGACCGTGCCGGCCGCGAGCGCGCCGGCATCGATGACGTCCGCACCGCCATTGCCGATCACGACGAGGCCGTCGCCCGCGTCGGCGCCGTAGATTCGGGTCTCGGCGGTGAGGCCGGACACCGCGACTCCGCCGGCAATCGACGAGACCGTGACGACGTCGTCGCCGAGAGTGCCGTTGACGCTGACCTGATCGAGCTGGCCGTCGCCGGTCGAGCCGCCGGCGGTGGCGGCGAGATTGACCACGACCAAAGTCGCGTCGGTTCCCGAGAGGTCGCCGACGACGATGTTGTCGGCGCCTCCGGACGCCTGAACGGCGAGCGTCTCGACGTCATTGAGGTCGACCGTCACGTTGGCGACGTCGCGCAGCAGGCGCACCCGCTCGCCATTGGCCGAGATGCCGATATTCTCGGTCGCGTTCGAACCGTTGAAGACCAGCTTGTCGGTGCCGGCCTCGCCCTCGATCGTGTCGCTGCCGTCGCCCGGGTTCCAGACGAACTGGTCGTTGCCGGCGCCGAGCAGCGCGACATCGTCGCCCTGCTGGCCCTTGACGAGATCGTTGCCTTCGCCGCCGAGGAGGAGGTCGGCGCCGCGGCTGCCGAGCAAAGTGTCGTTGCCGGTGCCGCCGTCGAGGGTGATCGTGCCGATGCCGGCGACGAGCGTCGTGGCGGTGACGATATCGTCGCCGGAGCCGGCCTCGACGACGAGCCGGTCGCCAGCCTCGGCGTTGTTGATCCAGACATAGGCCGGCAGGCCGACCACGGCCAGGGTCGTGCCGCCGCCGAACAGCTCGACGACGTCGTTCCCGGCGCTTCCCCTGATTTTGACGGTGTCGAGCTGTCCGTCCCCGGTCGCTCCGCCCGGGGCCGCGGCGAGATTGATGGCGACCTCGAGGACGTCGGTGCCCGCGAGGTTGCCGACCGTCACGGAATCGGTGCCGCCGGCGGCGTCGAGGCTGATCTTCTCGACATCGTTGAGGTCGGTGACGATATTGCCGACGTTTCGAGTCAAGCGCGCCCGCCCGCCATTGGCGGAAATCTCGATGACCTCGTTGGCGCCGCTGCCGTTGAAGTCGAGCGTGTCGTTCCCGGCCTGACCCTCGACGGTGTCGTTGCCGTCGCCGGGATCCCAGACGAAAATGTCGGTTCCGTCGCCGAGGAAGGCGGTGTCGCTGCCCTGATTGCCGTCGACGGTGTCGTTGCCGGCGCCGCCGAAGAGCAGATCGGCGCCGTTGCCGGCGAGGATCGTATCGTTGCCGGCGCCGCCGTCGATGGTGAGCTGGATGAGGGCGGCGAGATTGCCGGTGGCGGTGATCAGGTCGTTGCCGCCATTGGCGTTGAGAACGAGATTCTCGGTCGTCCCGATGTCGAGATCGAACGGCGCCGGATCGGTGCGGTCGAAGCGGACCCGGCTTCCGTTGGCGGTGATGGTGAAGATCTCGGCGCCGTTGCCGCCATTGACCTCGGCGGTGTCGGTGCCGGCGCCGCCCTCGAACAGGTCGCTGTCGTCGCCCGGATTCCAGATCAGCCGGTCGTTGCCGGCTTCGCCGAACATCGCGTCGTCGCCGTCGCCGCCGGTCAGGGTGTCGTTGTCGGCTCCACCGAACAGCTGGTCGGCGCCCCCCTTGCCGAGCAGGACGTCGTTGCCGGCCTCGCCGAAGAGCAGGTCGGCGCCCGAGCCGGCGGTCAGGGTGTCGTTGCCGGCGCCGCCGAACAATATCGCCCTGGGGAGAGCGCCGTTGGTCTCGCTGAGGGTGATGACGTCGTTGCCGCCGAGGCCGAAGATCTGGATCTCGCCGGTATTGGCGATGGTCGCGGAGCCGCCGAGGACGGCGACCGCGCCACCGTTGACGCGAAGCTTGCCGGCGGCGTCGCGGCTCATCGTGATCGAGTTGGCGATGCCGTCGCCGAGCACGGACAGAAGGCCGGCGGCGGGACTGAAGAAAGCGGTGACAGCCATGGATTTTCTCCTAGCGCGCCCGCTCCGGCTTCAGCCTGGCGCGAGCGCATGCGGGTGCCCCCCGCATTCGGATCTGTTCGGTAGCCGCGAATGGCGCGGCAACATCTCCACGGAATCGCCTGAAGCGGCGACGGCGGCGCTTTCGTCCCGCCAGGTTTCAGGCTGATGCCGCGGCGCCGGGCAAGAGGTGTCAATTGTCACAGCACGGCCGTTCCCCGTCGCCCCGGGCGGTGCGACGCCGGCCGATCCGCGCCGATGCGATTCCCTGCCGCGACCGGGCGCCTTCCCAAGGCGATGCCCATGTTCTACTCTCGGCCCATGGCGGATGAGGCGATCGAGGCCGCTGCCGACGAAGGCGGGCCGCCCCCGTGGCGGGCTTTGTGGATAAGCGCCGGGGCCCTGGTCGCGACGCTGGCTCTGATCGCGCTCATTTTCACCATCACCTGGTCCAACCGGGCCCGGGACGAGGCGCTCGGCTGGGAGCGGCGAACCTACGAGGTGATGCTTCTGACCCGCACCATCGACGCGACCATCGCCCGCTCGGAAGCGGCGCTCGGCCGCTATGTCCTCGACGAGGACCAGGACACCGGAACGGCCTATTACAATGAATGGCGGAGCGCGGGCTGGCAGATCGCCCAGCTGCAGCGCCTGTTGCGGCGCAACGCCCGGCAGACCCGCCGCGTTGCGGAGCTTCGCGCCCTCTACGGCCGCAGGGGCGGGGAGCTTGCGCCGGCGGCGACCGCGGCCGAGCGCCGCCAGGGCGCCGGCGGGCTCAGCATCCTCTACCAGGCGGCCTCGTCGCCGACCCTGCCCGCCTTGCGCGGAAAGCTCGAGGAGATTGCGCGCGCCGAGCGCAGCAACCTCAGCCGGCGGATGCAGGAGACCCAGGTCTTCGTCGCTCGCGCCGACGCCTATACCGACTGGCTCGGCTGGCTGGCCATCCTGATCGGCGTCGGCGCCGTCGGCCTCGCCATCCTCGCCTACCGGGCGTTCATCGAGGGGGTGAAGGCACGGCGGGAGGCGGAAAGCGAGGCGTGGCGCGCGCTCGAGCTCGATCGCGCCGTCCAGCAGCGGACCCACGAGCTCTCCGAAGCCAATGAGCGGCTCAAGGCCGAGGCCGCCGAGCGCGCGGCGGCCGAGGCGCAGCTTCGCCAGGTCCAGAAGATGGAGGCCGTGGGCCAGCTGACCGGCGGCATCGCGCACGACTTCAACAACATGCTGGCGGTCGTCGTCGGCGGCCTCGATCTTGCGCGGCGAAAGCTGCACGGGCCGCGCCGCGAGGTCGAGTTCCACCTCGATAACGCGATGGAGGGCGCGACCCGCGCCGCCGCCCTGACCCGGCGTCTGCTCGCCTTCGCCCGGGCCGAGCCCCTTCTGCCCGAGGCGGTCGCGCCCTCCGAGCGGCTGGAGAACATGCTCGAGATGATCGACCGGACGATCGGCGAGCGGATCACCGTCCATACCCGCTTCGCCGACGAGCCCTGGCATGTGTGGGCCGATCCGGCCCAGCTCGAAAATGCCGTCCTCAACCTGGCCGTCAACGCCCGCGACGCCATGGAAGGCAGCGGCGAGCTGATGATCGAGGTCGACAACGTCACCCTCGCCGCCGGCGACATAGACGACCTTCCGGCGGGAGATTAC
>DATMVG010000024.1:0-5242 GCA_035563315.1 Allosphingosinicella sp.
CGAGGCGTTGCGGCCGCCGCCCCCGGTGGCGCTGTCGAGCGAGCGCTGGGCGCGCGACTATGACGAGGTCCGGCGACTGGGCGGCCGAACCAGCACCGAGCGGACTCCTCACCAGACCCTGGTCGCGCGCTACCGGCAGGCGTTCGACACCATGCCGTCGATGCGCCTCGTCGCGGACGCTCCGGGACGAACGCCGGTCCAGAACGCACGCCTGTTCGCCGTCTACCAGATGGCGTTCGACGATGCGGCGCAGGCGATGATCGTCGCCAAGCACCATTATAATTTCTGGCGGCCGATCACCGCGATCCGCAACGGCGCCGCCGACGGCAACGACTCCACCCAGCCCGATCCCGCCTGGCTGCCGCTGCTGCCGACGCCGAACTTCTCGGAATATCCGTGCGGCCATTGCACCGTGGCGGCGGCGATCGCCGAAGTGATGACGGCCGAGACCGGCAATCGCCCCGCCGGCGGCGTGAGGATCATGTCGCAGGCGATCCCCACTTCGGTTGTCCAGGCCTTTCCGAGCTGGGACTCCTGGGCCCAGGAAGTGTCGGATTCGCGAATCTATGGCGGCGTCCACTTTCGCTTCTCGAACGAGGCGGGCGAGCAGATCGGCCGCCGCGCCGCCCGAGCGGTGCTCGAGCGGGCGCTTCAGCCGCTTCCCGGGCGGCGGGCGCGGCGGGCACGGCGCTAAGGCCCCGCCCCGCTGACGGCGTCGAATCCCGCCGGGCCTAGCGCAGGTAGCGCCCGGCCGCGGCGACGAGCGCGGTTCGGATTTCCGGGTCGGTGATCCGCATGTCGCAATCGGTATCGGCGTAGCGGCGGAACCAGATGTTGGCGCGATGGGCGACGTCCTCGCTGACGAAGCCGCGGGCGGCCTCACGGAAGCCGAGGGTGACGACGGCCCGGCCCTCGGCGGTCTCCTTGAGCCACGGATCGAGGATGGCGAGGCCGGGGCCGTGAAGGTCGCCGCCATAGGCCCGCCGCTGTCCCGCCCAGTCGCCGCCGTCATAGGCATAATCGGCGGCGTGGCCGGGCCGGCCGTGAGGATAGCCGGAAGCGCAGGCGCCGAGGCCAGACGCCGCCAGCGCCGCCAGCAGTGAAACGAACGCGCTCTGCCGCATGGCCCAGCTCCTTCAATTGGCGGATCGGGCCCAATCTAGCATGTTCCAGGCGCTCAATCGCGCCTTTGCAGCATTTGCCGTGCCAGCTGTTCCATTTCGGGACGTTCCGGCGGAGGACCGGCGGGAAGCGAGGCGGCGAGGCTCTCGGCGACCCGGCCGAGCGCGGCGATCCGCGCCGCTTTCTTGTCGTTGCCGTCGATCGCGAACCAGGGCGCCCAGCGCGTGTCGGTGGCGGCGAACATGTCCTTGATCGCGGCCAGATAGTCGGCGCGGCGGCCGCGGTTGCGAAGATCCTCCTCGGTCACCTTCCAGCTCTTCCAGGGATGGTCGAGCCGAGCCCGAAGCCGCTCGTCCTGGGTCTCCTGGGTGACGTGGAAGAAGAGCTTCACGATCGTCGTCCCGTCGGCGCAGAGCTGGGCCTCGAACTCGTTCAGCTCGTCATAGGCTCGGCGCCATTCGGCCTCGCCGGCGAAGCCCTCGACCCGCTCGACCAGGACCCGGCCGTACCAGCTGCGGTCGAAGATGGCGACCTCGCCCGCCCCGGGCAGCCGCCGCCAGAAGCGCCAGAGATAATGGTGCGCCTTCTCCTCCTCGCTCGGCGCGGCGATCGGCCAGACCCGGTAGGTGCGCGGGTCGCAGGCCGCGGTGAGCCGCTGGATCGCCCCGCCCTTGCCGCTCGCGTCCCAGCCCTCGCAGACGATGACCGCCTTGCGCCGGTGGAGCAGGTTGGCGACGAACAGCCGGGCGATCCGCTCCTGAAGCGCCTCGAGCGAGTCCTTGTAGCGGCCCTCGAACGGGGCGCCGGCCTCAAAGTCCCACAGGTCGATCGCCATGGCGCGGCCCTAGCAGCCGCTTCATTCGAGCGCCACGACCCGGGCCGGGTCGGTGGCCGCGGTGCCGGCCGGGGGAACGACCCGGATGTGGAGCTCGCGAAGCTGCCTTGCGGTCACCTCGCCGGGCGCGCCCATCATCAGGTCCTCGGCGCGCTGGTTCATCGGGAAGAGGACGACCTCGCGAAGATTGGGCTCGTCGGCGAGCAGCATGACGATCCGGTCGATGCCCGGCGCCGAGCCGCCATGGGGCGGAGCGCCATATTTGAAGGCGTTGATCATCCCCGAGAAATTGGTGTCGACGTCGGCCTGGCTGTAGCCGGCTATCTCGAACGCCTTGTACATGATGTCGGGCCGGTGGTTGCGGATCGCGCCCGAGCTCAATTCGACGCCGTTGCAGACGATGTCGTACTGGAAGGCGAGGATGTCGAGCGGGTCCTTGCCCGCCAGCGCCTCGAGCCCGCCCTGCGGCATCGAGAAGGGGTTGTGGCTGAAGTCGACCGCCTTTCGCTCCTCGTCATATTCGTACATCGGGAAGTCGACGATCCAGCAGAAGCGGAAGGCGTCGCCCTCGATCAGGCCGAGCTCCTCGGCGACCCGGGTGCGGGCGGCGCCGGCGAGCTTCGCCGCCTGCTCGGCCTTGCCGGCGGCGAAGAAGACGCCGTCGTCGGGGCCCAGGCCGAGTGCCGCGATCACCCCGGCCGCCGCTTCCTCGCCGAGATTCTTGGCGATCGGCCCGCCCGGCTCGCCGCCCTTCAGGTTGATGTAGCCGAGCCCGGCATGGCCTTCGGAGCGGGCCCAGTCGTTCATTCCGTCGAAGAAGCTGCGCGGGCGCGTTCCGGCCGACGGAGCGGGTACGGCGCGGACGACCCCGCCGCCCTCGACGATCCGGGCGAACAGGCCGAAGCCGCCGCCGCGGAAATGCTCGGTGACGTCGCTGATCAAGAGCGGGTTCCTGAGGTCGGGCTTGTCGGAGCCGTATCTGAGCATCGCCTCGCGATAGGGAATGCGCGGAAACGCTCCGGCCGGAGTCACCGACCTGCCCCGGGCGAATTCCTCGAACACTCCGGCGAGCACCGGCTCGATCGCCGCGAAGACATCCTCCTGGGTGACGAAGCTCATCTCGAAATCGAGCTGATAGAATTCCCCCGGGCTGCGGTCGGCGCGGGCGTCCTCGTCGCGGAAGCAGGGGGCGATCTGGAAATAGCGGTCGAAGCCGGCGACCATGATCAGCTGCTTGAACATCTGCGGCGCCTGCGGAAGCGCGTAGAACTTGCCGGGATGGACCCGGCTCGGGACCAGATAGTCGCGCGCGCCCTCCGGGCTCGAGGCGGTCAGGATCGGAGTCTGGAATTCGGTGAAGCCGGACTCGATCATCCGCCGCCGGATCGAGCTGATCACCCGGCTGCGCAGCAGGATATTGTCGTGCAGCCGCTCGCGCCTCAGGTCGAGATAGCGGTAGCGGAGTCTGATCTCCTCGGGATATTCCTGGTCGCCGAACACCGGCAGCGGCAGCTCCTGGGCGTGGGACTGGACCTCGACGGAGTCGGCATGGACCTCGATCCGGCCGGTGGCGAGGTTCGGATTGACCGCCTCAGGGTCGCGCCCGACCACCTCGCCCTCGACCGTGATCACCGATTCGACCCGAACCGATTCGAGCGTCGCGAAGGCGGCGTCGGCGACGTCGGCGACGATCTGGGTCAGCCCGTAATGGTCGCGAAGGTCGACGAACAGGAGGTTGCCGTGGTCGCGCTTGCGGTGGACCCAGCCCGACAGCTTGACTCGCTCGCCGACATGGCTGTCGCGCAATTCCCCGCAGCTATGGGTGCGATAGGCGTGCATCGTCGGGCTCTCGATTCAGCTGGTGGCTTAAAAACGCGCGCGAGCGCTTCGCTTCACGGAACGCGCTTTGTCAAGCGACGCGCCGCCGCTATGAGGGCCGCCAATGCGTATCCACCCGCTGATAACCGACACCGATTCCCTCGAACAGCTCTGCGAACGGCTCGCCCGATCGGACTTCGTCGCGATCGACACCGAGTTCATGCGCGAGAACACCTACTGGCCTGACCTGTGCCTGTTCCAGGTCGCCAGCCGCGACGAAGCGGCCGCGATCGACCCCAAGGCCGAGGGCATCGACCTGACCGCCCTGCTCAACCTCCTGGTCAATAACGAGCATGTGCTGAAGGTCGTCCACGCCGGCGGCCAGGATATCGAGATCATCTTCAACCTGACCGGAGGCACCCCTCATCCCCTGTTCGACACCCAGATCGCGGCGATGGCCCTCGGGCTCGGCGAGCAGGTCGGCTATTCCAATCTCGTCGAATCGCTGCTCGGGCGGAACCTCGACAAGGGCGCCCGCTTCACCGACTGGGCGCGCCGGCCGCTCGACCGGCGCCAGATCGATTATGCGATCGGCGACGTCACCCACCTCGCCGAGCTGTTCCCGAGGATGCTCGAACGGCTTCGGCGGACCGGCCGCGGCGAATGGCTCGACCAGGAAATGGAGCGGATCTCGGACCCGGCCCATTATGTCAACGATCCGGCCCAGGCCTGGAAGAAGGTCAAGATCCAGAGCCGCAAGCCCGAGGTGCTCGGCCGGCTGAAGGCGCTCGCGGCCTGGCGCGAGCTCGAGGCGCGATCGAAGAACCTGCCGCGCGGCCGGATCATGAAGGACGAGACGATGGCCGACGTCGCCATGCATCCGCCCGCCAGCCAGGAGGCGCTGAGCCAGGTCCGAGGCCTGTCCGGCGCCTGGCGGGGCAACGATATCGGCTCGCGGATGATGGAGGCTCTGGCCAATGCCGACCCGCTGCCGCCCTCCGAGCTGCCGCCTCGCGAGGAGCGCGGGCCCGGCCTCGGCCGCGAAGGCGCTCTGGTCGCGGATTTGCTGAAGCTGCTGCTCAAGATCAGGGCGCGCGAGAGCAATGTCGCGCCTCGGCTGGTCGCCCGCTCCGAGGAGCTGGAGCAGCTGGCGGCGGGGCGGCGCGAAGGGCTGGCGATCCTCGAGGGCTGGCGCTTCGAGGAGTTCGGCCGCGACGCTCTCGACCTGGTCGAAGGCCGCCTCGCCTTCGCCATCCGGGGCGGCAAGCTGGTGATGACCCGGACCGAGGTGGAGACGACGACATGAGGCTGGCCGCGGCTGCGATCGCCCTGTTGACGGTGGCGTGCACGACGGTGCCGACGGAGGAGTCGCCGGCGCCGACGCAGGAGCCGCCGGCCGCCGGCGAGGGCGGCGCGCCCTGCTCCATCGCCGGTCTCGAGCCGCTGCTCGGGCGGGCGGCCGCCGAA
>DATMVG010000025.1:0-28012 GCA_035563315.1 Allosphingosinicella sp.
GCGGCGACGGTCTCGTACCGGCGGCAATGCTCGGGCGCGAGTTCTTTCGCTTCGACGAGGCGGCCCGCGCGCTGGTGGGAGAGGAGACCGGCGAGACCTACCGGCAGGGCCAGCGGCTGAGCCTGCGTCTCGTCGCCGCCGACCCGGTCTCGGGGGCGCTCCGCTTCGAGCTTCCGGAGGGCGCCTATGGCGGCGGCCAGCGCCGGTCCGACCGGGTGCGCCCGGGCCAGCGGCGCGGCCGGCCCGCCAACATCCGCCACCGGGGCCGCAAATAGCCGCTCCCGCCGGCGCAGAATCCTGCTAGTCAAAAGGCGAATCGCGGAGGGTCGCGAATGGGCTGGTTCGATTTCGCAGCTTTCGTCCTGGCATCGGCGGCGCCGGCCACGACGCTGCCGCCGAGCGACCCCCCGGTCCTCACCGCGGCCGAGGTCGCCGCGGTCATGCAGGAGGGCCTGCCGCATCGTTACGACGGAGGCATCAGCATGGTGGCGGTGGCGGCGGTGCGCGAGGTGCTCGTCGTTACCTTCGACGTGCCGGCCGCCTTTACGGACGACCTGGATCCCGAGGCCATCGCCCGCGAATTCGCGGCCGGCTTCTGCGGAATAGGCGACGCGAACCTCTATTTCGAGCAGGGCATGCGCGTTCGGGTGGACACGACCGTCGACGGGGGCGCGCCGGTCCCGGGGCTGATCATCGACCGCTGCCCTGCCGGAACGGAGGGTGGAGGCGCCGAATCGCTTTAGCCGGCGGAATGCCGAGGTGGGGGGAGCCCAGCATGAGTGAGCGAAATGGTGCGTAAGATCCTGCGCTGGCTCGGCTACATCCTGCTGGCGATCCTCGCGCTCCTACTGATCGGCGCGGCCTGGATATGGTTCGCCTCGTCGCGGGAGATCGGCCGCATCCATTCCGCCAGGCCCGAGACGCTCGCCCCGCCGACGCCGGCGCAGCTCGGCGACGCGGTCCGCCAGGCGAGGCTTCTGGGCTGCTTCAGCTGCCATGGCGAAGGCCTGCGCGGACGGTTGATGTTCAAGGAATCCGGCGTCGCCGAGGTCTGGGCCCCCAATTTGACCGAGGTCGCGGCGCGCGCCGACGACCAGCAGCTGGCTCGGGCCATCCGCCAGGGGATCGGCGCCGACGGACGCGCTCTGTGGGTGATGCCGTCGCCCATGTATTCGCGCCTCTCCGACGGCGAGGTCGCGGCCCTGATCGCCGTCATCCGCCGCCTTCCTCGCGCCGGCGAAGCGACTCCGCCAGTTTCGCTCGGGCCGCTGGGGCGGTTCGGAATCGCCACCGGCCGCTTCCGGCCGGCGACCGCGATGACGGACGAGTTTCGGGTCCGCCAGCCCTATCAAGTAGGGCGCGAGCACGAGGCGGGCCGGCGCCTCGCCTCGATCAATTGCTCCGAATGCCACGGCCCGGATCTGGGCGGCGGACGGCCCGGTCCGGATGCCGCGGCCCCCGGGCTCTCCATAGCCGGAGCCTACGACCTCGCCCATTTCCGCACCCTGATGCGCACCGGACGGCCCCCGGACGGCCGCGACCTCGGCTTGATGAGGACCGTCGCCCGCCAGGACTTCTCGCACCTGACCGACGAAGAGATCGCTCAGCTCCACGGCTATCTTCAGGCGCGGGCCGAGCGCGTCCAGGATCCGCCGGTCGAACCCTGAGTCACGCGAGCGACGGGCCTAAAGCTTGGGGAGGGTGACCCCCTGCTGGCCCATATATTTGCCGGCGCGGTCGGCATAGCTGACCTCGCACGGCTCGTTGCCCTGGAGGAACAGGAACTGGCACGCGCCCTCGTTGGCGTAGACCTTGGCCGGCAGCGGCGTCGTGTTGGAAAATTCGAGGGTGACGTGGCCCTCCCAGCCCGGCTCGAGCGGAGTCACGTTCACGATGATCCCGCAGCGGGCGTAGGTCGACTTGCCGAGGCAGATGACGAGGACGTCGCGCGGCACCCGAAAATATTCGACCGTCCGCGCCAGCGCGAAGCTGTTGGGCGGGATGATGCAGATGTCGGTCTTGCGGTCGACGAAGCTGTTGTGCGCGAAATCCTTGGGGTCGACGATGGCGTTGTCGACATTGGTGAAGATCTTGAAATCGTCGGCGACCCGGGCGTCGTAGCCGTAGGAGGAAAGGCCGTAGCTGATGCAGCCCTCGCGCCGCTGGGCTTCGACGAAGGGCTCGATCATCCGGTCCGCCAGCGCGCGCTCGCGAATCCAGCGGTCGGACATGATCGCCATCAGTCGTCCCCGCGCTCGACGAGCCGGCCGCCGCAGCCGGAGAGCTCTCGGCCGCTCAGGCGCACCCGGACATCGTCCTCGTAGAGCCGCTCGCCCGAGCCCCGGCACGGACCCGGCCGCGCCTGGATCGTGATCACCGCCGTGCCGTCGCGCGATTCCCAGGTGCGCCAGCCGTCCTGAGTGCGCGGCAGGGTGCGCGGATAGACGATTTCCTCGTGTTCGGCCGCCTCCGGGCCGCCGCCGCCGCGGCCGAGGCGAAGGACGATTCGATCGTCGCCGATCGTCGCCAGCCAGAACGGCTCCTGCCCGATCGCCGAGTAGCGGACGTTATCGACCGGATTGTAGGGGCGTTCGCGAGCGGTCTCGCATCCGCCGAGGAGCAACGCTGGCAACAGGCCGAGGCTCTTGTTCATGCCGCCGTCGATGCGTGCCCCGAACCGTGCGAGTCAACCGCCGTCGTCGGCTGCTTGATGTGCAGGACGCAGATCAGGGTGAAGAGCCGGCGGGCGGTGTCGAAGTCCATCGCGACCTTGCCGTCGAGCGACTCGCGCAGCAGCTCGGCCGCTTCGTTGTGGAGTCCGCGCCGCGCCATGTCGATCGCCTCGATGCCGCGCGGCTGGTCCGAGCGGACCGTTTTGAAATAGCTCTCGCAAATCTCGAAATAGTCCCGGATCGGGCGGCGGAAGCGGGCGAGGCCGACGCGCACCGTGTCGAGCGGGGCTCCGGCCTCGTCGCTGAGATCGATGCACAGGCGGCTCTCCTCGACCCGCAGCTTCACCCGATAGGGTCCGCCATGGCCGCGAGCGTCGAAATGATTCTTCTCGAGCAGGTCGAAGATGGCGACCCGCCGCTCGTGCTCGATGTCCTCGTTGCGCCGAAGGATTGAGCGCTCGTCGAGCTCGATGTCGATGATCCGCGGCTCGCCCATGGCCCCTGCTAGCGGCTGGAGCTTCGATTATCCACACTGCTTCCACAGACTTAATGCGGGTTGAGGCCGGCCTCGGATGAGTTCACAGATTGGCCCATGGCTCAACCGCTTGCCGTCAACGATACCGCGCCGCCACCGGCCCAGTCGCTTCCGCACAACGTCGAGGCGGAGGCGGCGCTGCTCGGCGCGCTGATGATCGACAACCGACTCGCCGAGGACATCCAGCTCAAGCTCCGGCCCGACCATTTCTTCGAGCCGCTCCACGGCCGCATCTACGAGCAGATATTGAGGCTTCTCGATCGCAACATGATTGCCAGCCCGGTGACCTTGCGCCCGCTGTTCGAGGCGGACGAGGAGATGAAGGAGCTGGGCGGCCCCTCCTACCTCGCCCAGCTGACCGGCAGCGGCGCCGCGATCATCGGCGCTCGCGACTTCGCCGAGCAGATTTACGACCTCGCCTTGCTCCGGGCGCTCGTCGGAGTCGGCCGCGAGATGGTCGAGCAGGCGCTCGACACCAGCGACGAGGTCGATCCCAAGGGCCAGATCGAGAATGCCGAAGCCGCGCTCTACCGGGTCGCCGAGGAAGGCGGCGGCGAGGGTTCGGTCAAGAGCTTCGCGGTGGCGACCCGGATGGCCGTGCAGATGGCCGAGAAGGCGCTCAACACCGGCGGCGGCCTCAGCGGAATCACCACCGGCCTCGACCGGATCAACGAGCGCACCGGCGGCCTCCACAACAGCGAC
This sequence comes from Allosphingosinicella sp., assembly GCA_035563315.1. GTDB lineage: Bacteria > Pseudomonadota > Alphaproteobacteria > Sphingomonadales > Sphingomonadaceae > Allosphingosinicella. Next base: position 3,910 of record DATMVG010000025.1, read on the forward strand.
CTGATCGTCCTCGCCGGCCGCCCCGGCATGGGCAAGACCGCCCTCGCCACCAACATCGCGTTCAACGCCGCCCGCCGCTACGTGCGGGACGTCGAGGAAAACAACATCGCGCCGGAGAAATCGGCCGGCGCAGGAGTGGCCTTCTTCAGCCTCGAAATGTCGGCGGACCAGCTCGCCACCCGAATCCTGGCAGAGCAATCGGGGATCAGCTCCGAACTGCTTCGCATGGGCAAGATCAGCCAGCAGGATTTCCGCAACCTCGCCCGCGCCGCCGCCGATCTCGAATCGCTTCCTTTCTATATCGACGACACGCCCGCACTCAGCATCGCGGCGCTCCGCACTCGGGCGCGGCGGATGAAGCGCCAGAAGGGGATTGGGCTGGTCGTGGTCGACTATCTCCAGCTGCTCCAGGGCACGGGCAAGAACAGCAACGACAATCGGGTTCAGGAGATTTCCGAAATCTCCCGCGGCCTCAAGACTCTCGCCAAGGAGCTTGGCGTGCCGGTGCTGGCGCTGTCGCAGCTCAGCCGAGCGGTCGAGCAGCGCGAGGACAAGCGCCCGCAGCTTTCCGACCTTCGCGAATCGGGCTCGATCGAGCAGGACGCCGACATGGTCTGGTTCGTCTACCGCGAGGAATATTATCTCGCTGCGAAACAGCCGGCCGACGACCACCCCGATTTTCCCAAGTGGCAAGAAGAGATGGCGCGCGCCTACCGCCTGGCCGAGCTCATCGTCGGCAAGCAGCGCCATGGTGCGACCGGCAAGGTCAAGCTCAAGTTCGACGCCAAGATCACCCGCTTCTCCGACCATGCCGAGGCCGACTATCTGCCCGAGATGAGGGGCTAGGCGCCGCCCGGTCCCCGGGGGCCAACCAGCGGCTCCCCCGATTCTCCCTAGATCAGAGACGCTTGACAGGGGCCATTTTGTCGCTTCTATGGTGTTAAATTTTTAGCAGTGAGTCGATGGACCCGGCCCAACCCCCCAGCCTCAGCAAGCGAGAGCGCCAGATCATGGACGTGATTCACCGGCGCGGCCAGGCGACGGCCGCGGAGATCACGGCCGAGCTGGACGGAGCGCCGACCAACACGACAGTGCGCACATTGCTTCGAATCCTCGTCGACAAGGGCCATGTCCGCTTCGAGCGCGACGGCAAGAGCTACGTCTACCGTGCCGCCGCCGACCGGGAGGAACTCGGCGCCTCGATGATGACCTACGTCGTGCGGACCTTCTTCGGCGGCTCGCCAGCCAAGGCGATGGCGGCTCTGCTCGGGCGCGAGCGCGAAGCTCTGACCGACGCCCAGCTGACCCGGCTCGAGCGGCTCATCGCCGATGCTCGGGAGAAGCCGGAATGACCGGAGTCGTCGCCCTCCTGCTCGACATGACCTTGAAGGCCTCGCTGCTGTGTCTCGCCGGATCGGCGCTCGCGGCGATGGCTCGGCGGCGCTCGGCGGCGCTCCGCCACGATGTCTGGATCGCGGCGATCGCCTGCTGCGCGCTGCTCCCGCTCGCGGCGGCGCTGTTCAGGCTGATCGACCCCGTCGTTCCGGTGGCTCCGGTGCACAGCGCCGTGATGGCCGTGGCCCCCGAATTGCCGGCGGCGGTTCCCGGCGGCGCACTCGAGGTCGTCGACCGCATCTGGTCGGGAGACGGCGCCATCCCGGGCCTGGGCTGGCTCGAATCGGCGCTGGCGGCGCTTTGGCTGGCCGGGCTCGCCGTCGCCGCGATGCGAATCCTGCACAGCTATCGGGCGGCGGCCGCGATCGTTCGCCGCGCCCGGCCGTTCGTCGGCGCCTCGGTCGGCGTGCCGCGCAGCGTCCGGCTCCTCGTCACGTCCGAGCTGGCCGCGCCGGCCCTGTTCGGCGCGGCCGCGCCGGCGATTCTGCTTCCGGGCGAGGCCGAGAGCTGGCCGGACGAGCGGCTCCGCGCGGTGCTCGCCCACGAGAGCGCCCATGTCGACCGTCGCGACTCCGTCCTCGAGCTCATCGTCCAGCTCGCCTGCGCCCTGCACTGGTTCAATCCCCTGGTCTGGCGGGCGGCGCGCGCGCTCAGGATCGAGCGCGAGCTCGCCTGCGACGACCGGGTCCTCGCCAGCGGCCTCGACGCTCGCGCCTATGCCGCTGCGCTCGTCCACGTCGCTCGAACCGCATGCGGCCCGGCGCGGGGACCGCTGCTGGCGATGGCCCGGCCGCCGGAGCTCGAGCGCCGGGTCGTCGAGCTGCTCGGGCCGCGCTGCCCCGGCCGCCCGACCCGTCGGCGAGCCGGCCTCGCCTGGGTCGCCGTGACCCTGTTCATGCCGGTCGCGGTGCTGACCGCGCCGGCGGCGGGGGTCCTCGCCTCGGGCAGCGTTCAGCCGGGCGAGGGGCCGCTCGACGGACTCGACGATCCGATGAGCGAGCGGGTCCCGCTTGCCTATGAGAGGCTCGCGGCCCGGGCGGCGGCGGTCCCGGCCCGCGGGCTCGAAGCACCGGCTATCGCGGCGCTCAAGGGCCATCTCGGCCGCGAGCCGCGCGGCTATGGCGATCTGGTGCGCGAGCGCGCCATCTGGACTCTGGCCCAGGTTCGCGACGGCCGCTTGTTCGAGCCGCTGGCCGAGCAGTCGGCGGCGGGCGACTGGCGGCTGCGCGCCTACGCCGCCTGGGGCCTGGCCGCGGCCGGTGACCGGCGCGCCACGCCTCTGCTCGCGGCGATGCTCGACGACCCGGTGTGGCGGGTCCGCGCGATGGCCGCAGCCGCGCTCGCCGACCTCGCCGATCCGGCCGCCGCCCCGGCGGTCGCCGCGGCGACCGGCGACCCCGCCTGGCAGGTCCGCATCGGCGTGCTCGAATATGCCGATCGCCTCGGCGACCGCGGACTCCTCCGCCGGCTTCGGCCCCTGCTGCGCGATCCCCATCCGGCGACTCGCGACAAGGCCGAGCAAGTCCTCGCCCGCTTCTAGTCGAGACCATGGCGCCGGCGGTTCGCCGCCCGCAAGTGTTAAAAAAATAACGGGAGAATGACGATGAGATGGTTGAAACTGGCGGTCCTGGCGATCGCCGCCGCGTCCGCGCCGGCGGCGGGGCAGCCGAGGCTTCCCGACCCGCTCCAGGCCTATGTCGCCAATGCCATGGCCGAGGCGGAGATGCCCGGCCTCGCCGTTGCGGTCGTCCATGGCGACGATCCGGCGATCGCCCAGGGTTTCGGCCTTCGCCGCCTCGGCGAGCCCGGGCGGGTCGACGCCGACACCGTCTTCAACATCGCTTCGCTGACCAAGTCCTTCACGGCGGCGGCCGCCGCCATCCTGGTCGACGAGGGGAGGCTCGGCTGGAACGACCCGGTCCACCGCTGGCTGCCGCAGGTCCGCTTCAGCGATCCCTGGCTGACCGAGCAGATCAGTCTCGCCGACCTGCTTTCGCACCGCACGGGGCTGCAGCCGGCCAACACGATGTTCCGCCTCACCCATATCGACCGGGCGGAGATCCTGCGCCGGGTCCGCTATCTCGAGCCGGCCTCCCCTTTTCGGACCGAGCAGGTCTACAACAACGTCCTCTACACCGTCGCCGGCGAGGTGACGGCGGCGGCGGCCGGGACGAGCTGGGAGGCCTTGATCCGGGACCGCCTGCTCGAGCCGCTGGGGATGGCGCAGACCGGCTTCGGCCCGGGAACCGCCCCGGCCGGCAACGTCGCCGCGCCGCACGCCGTGATCGGCGGCCTGCACGTGCCGATCCGACCGGCCTCCTATGTCAGCATCGCGCCCGCCGGAGGGCTCAACTCGACCGCCCGCGACATGACCCGCTGGCTTCGCTTCCAGCTCGGCGGCGGCGAGCTCGACGGGCGGCGCCTGATCTCGGCCGAGGCGATGCAGGCGATGCACGAGCCCTGGACGATGATCCCAACGACCCCGGCGATGCGGGCGAACCGCCAGGTCCAGTTCTTCGCCGGCTACGGCCTCGGCTGGAACGTGATGGACTATCGCGGCCACAAGCTGCTCTGGCACAGCGGCAATGCCGACGGCATGCCCTCCTACATGGCGCTTCTGCCCGAACGCCGGATTGGGGTCGTGGTGATGCTCAACAGCTGGAAGGCTCCCTATCTTCACGGCGACATCGCGTCGCGCATCCTCGACCATTATCTCGGCCTGCCGACCCGGGACTATGCCGCCGAGACGCTCGAGCTGACCCGCCAGGCCGAGGCTCGGCGCGCCGCCGCCGACCGGACTCAAGCCGCGGCCGGGCCCGTCCTTCCGCCGATGGATCTCGACGCCTATCAGGGCGACTATCGAAGCGACCTGTTCGGGACGATCAGCGTCGTCCGCCTGGGCCAGGGGCTGGTGCTGAAGATGGGGGAGGGCGAGGAAGCGGACCTCCACCCGGTCGGCCGCGACGCCTTCACCATGCGCTGGCGCGACCGGGTGATCGGCGAGGACAACGACACTCGGGCCGTCTTCGCGCTCGATTCGCAAGGCGCCGTGTCGCGGCTGACGATGCAGGTCCGCCGCGACCTCGTCGAGGCGGTGCGGGCGGAGCCCGGCCGGTGAGGGTCAGCCCTCGAGGTTGGCCGCCGCCATCGGGTCGGCGAGCCCGACCCCGATCGTGGCGCGCGCCGTTTCAGCCTCGGAGCTCGTCACCGGATAGGCGCAGTAATCCGCGGCATAATAGGCGCTCGGCCGGTGGTTGCCGGACAGGCCGATGCCGCCGAAAGGCGCCTTGGAGGGGGCCCCGTTGGTGGGGCCGTTCCAGTTGATCACCCCGGCGCGCACGCCCGCCCAGAAGCGGTCGTAAAGCTCGGGGCCGCCGCCGATCAGCGACGCCGACAGGCCGTAGCGGGTGGCGTTCGCCTCGGCGACGGCGCTGTCGAAATCCGCGACTCGAACGATCTGGAGGACCGGTCCGAACAATTCCGCGTCCGGCCGCCGCTCGACCTCGGTGACGTCGATCAAGGCGGGCGTGAGGAAGGGCCGGTCGTCGGTCTTTCGGTCGAGCCGGCGGATCGCCCGCCCGCCTCGACCGGCCAGCTCGAGGAACGCCTCCTGCAACTGGTCGGCCGATCCATTGTCGATGACCGGCCCCATGAACGGCGCCGGGTTGGCGTGCGGGTGGTCGACGATGATCCGGTCGATGATCCGGCTGATCGTCTCGATCAGCTCCTGGTGGTCGCCGTCGCGCACGATCAGCCGCCGCGCCGCCGTGCAGCGCTGGCCGGCGCTGAGATAGGCGGACTGGACGGCGATCGCTGCGGCGGCGTGCAGGTCCTTGGCGTCCCAAATGACGAGCGGGTTGTTGCCGCCCATCTCGAGGGCGAGGATCTTCTGAGGGGTTTCGGCGAACTGGCGGTGCAGGGCGAGCCCGGCCCGGGCCGAGCCGGTGAAGAGCAGCCCGTCGTGCCCGGGATGGGCGGCGAGCGCCTTGCCGATTTCGGGGCCGCCCTGGACGCAGCTCAACACGCCCTCCGGCACGCCGGCTTCGTGATAGAGGCCGCAGAGATATTCGCCGGTCGCCGGGGTCTTTTCGCTCGGCTTGAAGACGATCGCGTTGCCGGCGATCAGCGCCGGCACGATATGCCCGTTCGGAAGGTGCGCCGGGAAATTGTACGGCCCGAGCACGGCAAGCACGCCGTGCGGCTTGTGGCGGACGGCGACTCGGGTTCCCATCGCGCCTTCGAGCCGCCGTTGCGCGGTCCGCTCGGCATAGGCCGACACCGAGATATCGACCTTGTTGATCACCGCCTCGACCTCGGTGCGAGCCTCCCAGAGCGGCTTGCCGGTCTCCCGCGCGATCAGGTCGGCGAACGGGTCGAGCCTGGCCCGGGCGAGGTTGGCGAATCGGCGCAGGGTCTCGACCCGAAAGGCGAGCGGCTTCGCTGCCCAGGCTGGCCAGGCGGCGCGCGCGGAGGCGAGTTCCGTATTGGGATCGCCCGTCTGGCCGGTCCATAGGGTCTCCCCGGTTGCGGGTTCGGTCGACGTCAGGGTCTCGGCCATCGCCCCCTCATGCCCGGAGGCGCGGATTTTTCAAGCATTTGCGCCATTGCGCGCTCCCGGGCCGACTGGCGCGCCCCTCGATCGGCAGTCGACGGCGGCCGCGATCGTTCAAGGCGCCGCTGCCTCCGGGCCAGGGCGCATGGCGTCGCCCATCCGGCGTATGGCCGCCACCTTCGCGTGCAGCGGCGCCCAATCGTCGGCCGTGTCGATCGCCGCCCAGATCGCCTCGACCTCCTCGATATGCATGGAGCAGGGCTCCTCGTCGGCCCAATAAGGATGGTCGAGGGCCACCGGCGCGGTCGGGTGATGCTCGATCAGGCGGCGAAACTCGGCGAAGGCTTCGTCGTCATAAGCCGTTTCGGGACGGCGCAGGCGGCCGCCGCGCCAGTCGAAGAAGAAGCGGTCGATCGTCACCGTCCGCTTGGCCAGAGCGGCTTCGATCGCGCCGATCAGCGCCGAGTCGGCGGCGGGCCCGACGGGTTCGATGCCGAGGCGGGCGAACAGCGCATCCCTCAGCGCCGTCCGGAAGCGGTCGGGGAAGGTCTCGAGGATCGGCGTCAGCTGCTCGGCGGGAGCGACCAGGGTCAGCGAGCGGGCGAGCTCGACCAGATCCCAATGGATCGCCTCGGGCTGGCGGCCGAAGGAATAGAGGCCGGCATGGTCGAAATAGGCGGCGGTGAAATGGCCGTCCCAGAACGGGGTCCAGCGCCAGGGGCCGTAGTCGAAGCTCTCCGCCGTGATGTTGATGTTGTCGCTGTTGAGGACGCCGTGGACGAAGCCGGCGGCGATATAGGAGGCGGCCAGCCGGGCGGTGGCTTCGGCGACCCGTTCCAGCAGCGTGGCGGCTCCTGCGTCCTCCGCCTCCTCCCCGTAATAATGGCGCAGGCAGTAGCCGGTCAGAGCGAGCAGCTCGTCGGTCAGCTCGAAATAAGCGAGCCGCTGGAAGGTGCCGATGCGGATGTGGCCGTGGCTCAGCCGGACGAGCACCGCGGCCCGGGTCGGCGAAGGCTCGTCGTTGCGCTCCAGCGCCTCGCCGGTCTCGATCAGCGAGAAGGTCTTGGACGTCTCGACGCCGAGCGCCTCCAGCATTTCCGTGGCGAGGATTTCGCGGACGCCCCCCTTGAGCGTCAGCCGGCCGTCGCCGAAGCGGCTGTAGGGGGTCTGGCCGGAGCCCTTGGTGCCGAGGTCGAGCAGCCGTCCGGCGCCGTCGCGAAGCTGAGCGAAGAGGAAGCCGCGACCGTCGCCGATGTCGGGATTGTACACCCGGAACTGGTGGCCGTGATAGCGAAGGGCGAGCGGCTCGGCGAGATTGTCCGGGAGCGGCTGGAACCGGCCGAAATGGCGCAGCCACTGATCGTCGTCGAGGCCGTCGAGTCCCACCGCCGGCGCCCAGCGGTCGTTGCGGAAGCGGAGCATTGTCCGCGGGAAGTCCGCCGCCTTCACCGGATCGTAAAAGGCCTCCCCGAGCGACAGGATCGGAGTCTCGGGTCGATAGTCGAAAGGCGTCGGGGACAGGGCCATCATGCCGCCAAGCGCATGGCCGCGGGCGCTGTTCCGAACGGCTCGCCGTCCCGGGCCAGACGGCCGCCGACCTTCACTCGGCCGAGGCCGAGTCGCGATACTCGCCCGGAGTCATTCCGGTGACCCGCCGGAACGCGCGGTGGAACGCGCTCGCTTGGGAATAGCCGAGCCGGTGGGCGATTTCGGCGAGGGCGAGACGGGGCTGGCCGAGCAGCGCCTTCGCCTGCTCGACTCGGGCCTGCTCGGCCGCCGCCCGGAAGGTCAGCCCCCGCTCGCGAAGGCGGCGCTGGAGCGTTCGCGGACCGATTCCGAGCGCCGCCGCGGCGGCGCCGAGGCTCGTCTCTCCCGACGCCAGGATCGCCGCCTCGGTCCGGCCGAGCAATTGGTCGAGGAAAGGCTCGCGCCGCCGCCGCTCGGCGAGCGCTGCCTGCGCCTGCTCCCTCATCAGCTCGCCAAGCACCGGATCGGCCTTCACGACCGGCAGGCCGAGCCATCGCTCCGGGCAGACCAGCTCGGTGGCGGGGGCGCCGAACGCGATCGGCGCGTTGAAGATCCGCTCATGCTCGGCGAGGGCGGCCGGAGCCCGGTGCTCGAAGCGCACCCTGATCGGGGACATCGACTCGCCGAGCGCCCAGCGGGCGAAGCCGAGCAGCGCCGCCAGCATCTGCTCGCTCTCGTGCCGCCGCTGCCCGGGCGGGACGGCGCCCTTGTGCCAGTAGCGCAAGACCACCGCCGATCCGCGGCGCCTCGCCTCCACCCCCGCCGCATCGCTCCACAGACGCTGGAAATCGACCAGCCGAGCCAGCGCCTCGCCGAACGTGGCGGCGTTGGCGGCGACGTAGCCGAGAAGGCCATACATTTGCGGCGAGGTGCGTTCCCCGACATGGAGCCCGAACGAGTCGTCGCCGGTGAGCCTCGCCGCCTGCTCGTAGAGGGCGCATAACGCCGCGAAGTCGATCGCGTCCCCGACGGCGCCGAGGCCGGCCACCCGCCGCAGGGTCGCGCGCGGCACGCCGGCCGCCTCGGCAGCGGCGAGCGCCTTTTCCGCGGCCTCGGCCGGCAGGTTGATCGGCCTTGGGAGCATGCGCGGCCCTTTGCGGTGTCGCATTCGGTAAATCAATGGCGCCGGCGGTCAGTCGGGCGCGGATTGCCGCCGCTGGGCGGCGCACTAACCTCTTTGCGGGGAGGGGCAGCCTCCCGTGGCGGAACGGCAGGAGCCCTCATGCGCCGGCGATCTCGATTGCGCTTCACCGGTCTCCTCGCCGCGGCGATGCTGGCCGCGTCGCCGACAGGCGCGGGCTCGACTGGAGCAGCCGCTCCGGCCGCCGCCGCGCCCAGGCCGCCTGCACTCTCGCCGGGGCAGCGGCTCCGGCTCTTCGACCAGGTCTGGGAAGAGATCCGGGACCGATATTACGACCCCGGTTTCAACGGCGTCGACTGGGACCAGGTCCGGGCGCGCTACCGGCCTCGGGTCGAAGCGGCGGCCGATGACGCCGCCTTCAACGCGTTGCTGCGCGCCATGGTCGGCGAGCTGCGTGACGCCCACACCCGGATCCTTTCCGCCGACCAGGTGCGCGACCGGCGCGAGCAGCGGACGACCACCGCCGGGGTCATCCTGTTCGAGGTGGAAGGCCAGCCAGCCGTCTTCGAGGTCCGAGCGAACAGCCCAGCCGCCGCCGCCGGGCTGAGACCGGGCCAGCGAGTCCTCGCCGTCGACGGAGTCCCGGTCGGCGCCGCGCTGGCGCGGGCGCGGGCCGAGGTCGGCCCCTCCTCCTCAGACCGGGCCGCTCTCATCCTGTCCTACCTGAGGCTGGTCGCCGGCCGCGCCGACGCGCCGCTTCGCCTGAGCCTCGACGCGCGCGACGGCGGTCCGGCCGAGGTCGTGCTGACTCGCCGGGCGCTCCCCGCCGCCCCGCAATTCGAGGCGCGCCTCCTCCCCTCGGGCCATGCCTATGTCCGCTTCGACCGCTTCCGGGCGCCGGTCGCACGCCGCCTTCGGGCCGCGCTGGAGGCGTATCGCGATGCGCCCGGCCTGATCCTCGACCTGCGCTCGAACACCGGCGGCGACGGCGAGGAAGGGATGCGCGCCGTCGCTCCGCTGCTCGACCGGCCGACTCTGGTGGCGCGGCTCGCGACCCGGACCGGCAGGGCGCCCTCGGCTCTGCTCGGCCTGGTCCGGCTGCCGCTTGAGCTGAGCGCGGGGGCGGTCGGGCGCCAGCTTTACTCGGGCCCCCTCGTCATCCTGACCAACCCGGGCACGGCGAGCACATCCGAAGTCATTGCCGCCGCCTTGCAGGAGCGCGGCCGGGCCAAGGTCGTCGGCACCCGCAGCTGCGGCTGCGCGCTCGGCGTGCTTCGCCACCGCCGGCTCAGCAACGGCGCCGCTCTGGCGATCAGCGAGGTCGGCCTCGTCACCGGGCTCGGGCGCCGGATCGAGGGCGAGGGGGTCGCTCCCGACCTGGCCGTCGAGCCTCGCCTCGCCGACCTGCGCGACGGCCGGGATGCCGCGCTCGAGGCCGCCGTCCGACTGCTCGCCGGCGGGGCCCGCTAGCCCGGCCTCGAATCCCGGTCTCCCGATTCCCCGCTGATCATTTGCCGCCACCCCGAAGATCGTGGATAGGGGAGAGATAGCGGGGAGGATGCATGGCCGGCTGGGTCGATGGCTATTGGGGGTCGGAGGACGGGCTGCGGCTCCATTATCGCGATTATGCCGGCGATCCGGGCCGGCCGCCGATCCTGTGCATCCCCGGCCTCACCCGCAACGCCCGGGACTTCGAGGGCGTCGCCGACCGGCTCGCCGGCGATTGGCGGCTGATCTGCGTCGACCTGCGCGGTCGCGGCGAGAGCGCCCACGCCAAGGACCCGATGAGCTACGTTCCGCTGACCTACATGCGCGACATCGAGGCTCTGATCGCGGAGTTGGCGCTGGAGCGCTTCGTCCTGTTCGGCACCTCGCTCGGCGGGATCGTGACCATGCTCCTCTCGATGGAGCATCGCGGCCGCATCGCGGGCGCCCTGCTCAATGACATCGGACCGGTGATCGAGCCGCGCGGCCTCGAGAATATCCGTTCCTATGTCGGCCGCGCCCAGAACTGGCCGACCTGGCTCCACTCGGCCCGCTTCCTCGCCGAGGCTCAGCGCGAGCGCTACCCGGATTGGGAGCTCGACCAGTGGCTGGTCTACGCCAAGCGCCTGTGCCGGCTCACGCCCGGCGGCCGGATCGTGTTCGACTACGACATGCGCATCGCCGAACCGTTCAAGCTGCCGGGCGGCGAGGTCGACTTCGACCTGTGGACCGCCTTCGCCGGCCTCAAGGGGATTCCGACGCTGGTCGTGCATGGCGAGCTGTCCGACCTGCTGAGCGAGGCCACGATCGAGCGGATGAAGGCCGAGAATCCCGCCCTGGAAAGCGTCACCGTGCCGGGCGTCGGCCACGCCCCGACGCTCGACGAGCCCGAGGCGGCCGCCGCCCTCGACCGACTGCTGAAGCGGGTGAGGTCGCGACGAAAGGCAATCGCCACGCCCGCCCGGCGACCGGATTAGAGGCTCAGGCGCAAGGCCAGGAATCCCGCGATGTCGTTCCCGTCGTCGCGGCTGATCGAAGTCGAGGCGTTGAGCTGAAGCGTCGCCGAGCTCCCAAGGTCCAGGTTCATCCCGGCGGTGACTCGCCCGTACAGGTCGTCCGACCGCTCGGGCAGGACCCACTGGTTGACGATCCCGGGGGCGGCGGTGAGCGCGTAGCGGATCGTCCGGGCATCGCCTTCGAACTCCCGCTCCAGTGCGGCTGCGGCATAGGGCCGGACGGCGAGCCCGCCTGCGTCGAACGTCCCGCGAGCCTCGATGCCGGCGCTGCCGAGCAAGCTGCGCAGCTCCTGCTCCTGAACGTTCAGGGTCAGCGCCGCGTCGCCGGCCTCGGAATAGGCGTCGATGTCGGCCTCGGCGTAGCGGAGCCCGATCACCGGCCCCACGCGCGCTCCGCCGAGATCGAGAAGATAGCCGGCCTGGGCGCCGGCGGTGACCGCGGTGCCGTCCGGGCTCGCAGCGAGGTCGTCGATGACTCCGCGACGGTCGATGTCATATTCGACCCAGCCATAGCCCGCATAACCCTCGACGAACGCGCCGCCGCCCGACCAGCCGCCATAAAGGCCGAGCTGCCAGGCGGTCGCCTTGGCCCGCCCGGTGCCGCTGTCCATGTCGGCCTCGGAACGCGAATAATTGCCCGCCGCGCCCAAGATGATGCCGCCGCCGCCCTCATATTCGGCGCCGGCCGTGGCGCCGAACGTGTCCAGCTCGTAGCCGAGGCTCCTGAACGCGTCGTCTCGGGTGACGCTGGCCGTATTGCCGCTGACGTAGAAGCGCAGGCCTCCCTCCGAAGCGGCGCCGAAGCGGGCGTCGGCGAGGTCGAGGCGACCCAGCATCGTCGATCCGAACGAGCTTGCCGACTGGAGGCCGGCATCCGCCTGGCCCTGGAGGTGCAGCGGCGCCTCGAGCTGGCGCACCGCATAGCGGCCGACGATGGCGAAGCCGGCTGAGGTGAGATGGACCTGGTCGACATAGAATAGGTGGCGGCTGAGCAGCTCCGGATTGGTGGTGAGGCAAGCGATCGGGCAGGCGCCGGCGCTGGTCAGTCCGAACGCGGCGAGATTCTGCTCGACCCGATCGCCGATCAGGTTGAGATCGAGAAAGTTAACGATCACGCCCTGGTCGGCGAGGTTCGCCAGCGACGCCTTCATGCCGGTGTTGAAGGCGGTCGCATAAGCGCTGCCGACGGCGGCGACGGGCAAGCCGCGCACCTCCGGCAGGCGGCCGACGTCCCCGGCCAGGAAGGTGATGTTGCGCGCACCGGCATTGACCAAAGCATTGAGGCCCGCCGTCGCCTCGGCGACGCGTTGAGTCGCCTGTGCGGGCACGCCGGCGATCAGACCCTGGATTTGCTCGGTGCTGGGGGTGAGGCCGAGGCTGCGCTCGTAGGCGCGGGCGTCGTTGCCCCCGATCGAGACGACGGCCAGGTCGTCGGCATCGAACGTGCCGCTGACGCGGGGAAAGGCGGCCGGGCCGCCTCCGGCGAGAAAGGATTGCCACTCGGTGACGAATCCCGGAATGCCCGGACCGTTGATGTTGCCATTGCCAGTAAAGGCGCCGCCGATGGCGAAATTGTCGACCGGCACCGCAAGCAGCTGCGCCATCGTGTCGACGAAATTGGTGGAATCCGAGAAACGGCCATTAGGATAGACAGCCGGTCGGGGAATTCCGAGCAGTTCGAACAAATTACCGTCATCAGCATAGCTGTCGCCGAATGCGACGATGCGGTCGACCCGCTGCGCGGAGGCCGGCGACGTCACGGCGAAAGCGGCGGCAGCCGCCGATATATAGAGCCATGCTTTTGAAAGTTTCATTGTCGGCGCCTCTCCAAGACCTTGAGCATTATTATCGGTAGGACATGGAGCGATTTGGCCACTCGCGCAAGCCGCCATGGACTGTTCGTCCGCGGGCGCCTGCGGCATAAGGCGGCATGACGACGCCGGCGCGCATTCTCCATTGCCATTCGACCTTCGCGCTTGGCGGCAAGGAAGCTCGCGCGGCTCGCCTGATGAACGCCTTCGGCGGCTCCGCCGATCACGTCGTGCTGAGCGCCTCGGCCGGCGAGATCGGCGCCCGCGCGGCGATCGCGCCCGGCATCCGAGCCGCCTTTCCCGACGACGCCCCCCCGCTCGCGGGGGCGCCGACGCCAGGACGGCTTTGGCGACTCTCGCGCTATCTCCGGCGCTTCGATCTCGTCCTCACCTACAATTGGGGCGCGTTCGACGCGGTCATGGCCCGCCGCCTGTTCGGCGGCCCGCCGCTGGTCCACCACGAGGACGGGTTCAACGAGGACGAAGCGACGGTCCTCGATCCCCGCCGCAACCGCTATCGCCGGCTCGGTCTCGCCGGCGCCTTCCGGCTCGTCGTGCCCTCGGTCCCGCTGGAGCGGATCGCGCTGTCCGCCTGGGGCCGGACTCCCGAGCAGGTCGCGCGGATCCCCAACGGCATCCCGGTCGAGCGCTTCGCGCGGCCGCCCGCGGCCGACTCGATCCCGGGCTTCGAGCGGCGGCCGGGCGAGATCGTCATCGGCACCGCAGCCGGTCTGCGCGCGGTCAAGAACCTGCCGCGGCTGGTCCGCGCCTTCGCGGCGATGGCCGACAAGGACGCCCGCCTCATTATCGTCGGCCAGGGGCCTGAGAGCGAGCGGATCGCGGCCGAGGCGCGCGCCCAGGGGGTGGCGGCGCGACTGCTCATGCCCGGCTTCCTCGCCGATCCGGCGCGGTGGATCGGCCATTTCGACATCTTCGCCTTGTCCTCCGACAGCGAGCAGTTTCCCATCTCGTTGGTCGAGGCGATGGCGGCGGCGCTGCCCGTCGTCGCGACCGCGGTCGGCGACGTGACCGCGATCGTCGCCGACGACAATCGCCCGCTGATCGTCGCCGCCGGCGACGAGGCGGCGTTCGCCGCAGCGCTCGACAGCCTGGCCGAGCAGCCGCGGCTGCGCCGGGCGATCGGCGCGGCCAACCGTGCCCGCGCCGCCGCCGAGTTCGACGAGCGAAGGATGATCGCGGCCTACGCCCGCCTTTATGGTGAAGCCATCGGCCGTCCTGACGCGTTCAGCACGGCCGGATGATGTTTTTGCCTGCCCGGCGCAATGCGCTATAGGCTGCGGATTCGGTTCCTGGAGGAATGATGTTCAAGGGTATCAGCCCGATCCTTTACGCGGGCCGGGAAGTGCTCCCGCTCATCGAGGGCGGCAAGGGCGTGTCGGCGACGAACCACATGAGCTCCGGGGCCTGGGCGGCCGCCGGCGGAGTCGGAACGGTGTCGGCGGTCAATGCCGACAGCTACGATCCGGAAGGCAAGATAATCCCCCAGATCTACCACGCCCTCACCCGCCGGGAACGGCATGAGGAGCTGGTCCGCTACGCGATCGACGGCGCCGTCCAGCAGGTCCACCGCGCCTACGAGATCGCCGGCGGACGCGGCGCGATCAACATCAACGTTCTTTGGGAGATGGGCGGCGCCCAGCGCGTGCTCCAGGGCGTGCTCGAGCAGACCAGGGGCCTCGTCGCCGGAGTGACCTGCGGCGCCGGAATGCCCTACAAGCTGAGCGAGATCGCCGCTTCCTACGGCGTCAACTATCTTCCCATCATCAGCTCCGCGCGCGCCTTCAGCGCCTTGTGGAAGCGCGCCTATCACAAGGCAGCCGAATGGCTCGCCGCCGTCGTCTACGAGGATCCGTGGCTCGCCGGCGGCCATAACGGCTTGAGCAATGCCGAGGACCCGCTGGCGCCGCAGGACCCCTATCCGCGGGTCAAGGCGCTGCGCGAGACGATGCGGACCGGCGGCATCGCCGACGAGGTCCCGATCGTCATGGCGGGCGGCGTCTGGAACCTCAAGGAATGGGAGCATTGGATCGACAATCCCGAGCTCGGGCAGATCGCCTTCCAGTTCGGCACCAGGCCGTTGCTCACCAAGGAAAGCCCGATCCCGGAGGAATGGAAGCAGAAGCTGATGAACCTGGAGGAAGGCGACATCCTCCTCCATCGCTTCTCTCCGACCGGCTTCTATTCCTCGGCCGTCCGCAACCGCTTCCTGCGCGGGCTGGAGGCGAGGACCCAGCGCCAGATCGCCTTCACCAAGGAGCCGCTCGGCGACCACAGGTTCCAGCTCGACGTCGGCATCGGGGCGAAGAAGAATTACTGGGTGACCAAGGGCGACCTGCTGCACGCCCGCAAATGGTACGCGCAGGGCTTCACCGAGGCGCTGAAGACTCCGGACGAGACCTTGGTCTTCACGACCCCCGAGGAGAAGCACCACATCCGCAAGGACCAGTCGGACTGCATGGGCTGCCTCAGCCAGTGCGCTTTCTCCTCGTGGGCGGACAATGAGAAGAACACGACCGGTCGGCTTGCCGACCCGCGCAGCTTCTGCATCCAGAAGACGCTGCAGGACATCGCCCATGGCGGCCCGGTCGACGAGAATCTGATGTTCGCCGGCCATTCCGCCTTCCGCTTCAAGTCCGACCCATTCTATTCGAACGGCTTCGTCCCCACGGTTCGGCAGCTCGTCGAGCGGATCCAGACGGGCTATTGAGGGCGTGACGAGGATGAAGTCGATCGGCCGCGCCGCCGCTTTCCTGTCGGTCCTGCTCTCCAGCCTCGCTCTGGCGGCCGCCGAAGCGCAGCCGCGGCGGGAGACTCCCTATTGGGCTTCGGTCTCTTCGGGCCGCGCGATGATGCGGGCGGGGCCGGGGCGCAACTATCCGGGCACCTGGCTCTATGTGCGCGCCGATCTGCCGGTCAGGGTGCTCGAAGTCTATCAGAGCTGGCGCAAGGTCGAGGACCCCGACGGCACGACCGGCTGGATGCTGGTCAACCTGTTGAGCGACACCCGAACCGCGCTCGTCCGCGGCGGGGAGCCGCAGCGGATGCACGAGCGGCCCGATCCGGCATCGCCGGTGCGCTATCGGGCCGAGCCGGGCGTCGTCGGCCGGATCTCGCGCTGCGCCGGCGGCTGGTGCCGCCTCGACGTGCGGGGCCGGGCCGGCTTCATCCGGTCCGATCATATCTGGGGTCTGGGCCGCGGCGAGACGATCGAGTGAGGGGAAGATGCGGGAGCTGAGCATCGACGATTTCGTGCCGCGACGGGGCAAGCCGGTGGAGGTCGACACGACCCTCGGCCCGATCCCGCTCCTCCTTGCCAAGGTGCAGCCGCTGCCGTCCTCGGGCCGAGCCGCCGGTTCCTTCCGGCTCGAACTGCACGGCCCGCTTCAGCCGTTCCTGCCGCAGGGCACCTACGCCTTCCTGCTCGGCAAGGAGCGCTGCCCGATCTTCATGGTGCCGCTCGGCCCGACCGGCCCCGCCATGCGGTACGAGGCGCTTTTCCTCTAGACTTTCCGACGGTCGCGATATGAGCTGCCGGAGTCGAGGCACCACGCTCCCTTCGTCATGCCGGACCAGATCCGGCATCCACCTTCTTCTCACGGGCGTCGAGAAGGGAAGGTAGACCCCGGATCGAGTCCGGGGTGAGGACTGCTGGATCGAGTCCCGCGCGGCGATCGAGCCAAAGTCGGCACCGTTTCTGACCGAACCGCTCATCCTGAGGAGCCGGTGAGCCTGGCGAACCGGGGTCTCGAAGGACCGTCGTCCGACACGAAGATCGCGCGAATTGTCCCCCGGACATTCCTGAAGACAGCGTTGAACCGGTCAGCTTCGGTCGCGCCTTCTTCGCTCCAGCTGCAGATAGAGCCCCTTGTCCTCGACGACGGTGAATCCGAGGCGGTCGTAGAGGCGGCGGGCGGGGTTGCGCGCTTCGACATGCATGGCGACGGCTTTGCCGGCGCGGCCGGCGGCGGCGATGATGTCGCGCAGGATGGCGCCGCCTATCCCCTGGCCGCGGCTGTCCGGAAGCAGCGAGATGTCGATGACGTGGAGGTCGGCCTCCCTCTCCTCGAGATAGAGCCGGCCGATCGCCTCGCCGCCCCGCTCGACGATCAGCCATTCGGCGCACGGGTGACGGGCGCGGTAATGCTGGTGCTGGGCCCGATGCTGCTGGGCGAGGAAGGCCTGCTGAAGGGGGACCGGCCAGCCGGTCGCGGCAACCTCGTCGGCTCGGGTCGAGGCGTAGAGCGCGGCGATGAAGGGCAGATCGGAGTCCGCCATGGGGCGGTAGGCGATTCCGAGTTTCGCCGCCGCGCGCAGCGGAGGCGGCACTGCCTAGTTGAAGACGGCGAGCATCCGCCGCGGATCGTCGGTCGCGGTGAGGAACACCGGCAGCCGGCCATATTGCGGATGGGCGATCGTGTAGATCAGGTCGCCTGCCATGGACACGCCGCGCCGGACGTCGAACACCGCGACGAACCCACGCTCACGGCTGACGTTTGACGGCCGTTCGCCGGCCGACTGAAGCGGCCTTACCCCGGCCAGGCGAAGCGCGTAGCCGCCGGCGACGGAGAAATCGGAGCCCACCTGCGCCGCCCATTCGCTCCGCTCGGCGTGGGCGAGGGAGAGGAAGCGGCGGGTGAAGGGCGTGCTCGCAAGCAGGCGCCGGGCTCGCGACGTCGGCGCCGGGCCGAAGGCGGTGACGGCGACTCCGGCGGTGACGGCGGCGGCGCCCATGCCGATGAGGATGTTGCGTCTCGAGACGGCGGAGGCGGCTCGTTCCATCGTTCGATTACCTCATTCGAAGAGTTAGTTGCGGGCGGGAAACACGCCCTGCATGGCAATGACGAAATTGAGCGTGAGGTAGGGCATCATATTGTTGTGCGGCAGGCTGCCGCCCGCCGGCGCGAGCGACTGCGGGGCCAGCGCCGTGTTGGCCGCGCCGGTCTTGTAGGCGTTGCCGTTGACGCTCCGCGCGAACGTCGTGTTGGCATTGCCGGTGCCCAGAGTGCCGAGGCCGATATTGGCGTTGGCCGAGTGGGTGTGGATCGGCATCTCCGATTGGAGCAGGGTGACCGCGCTCGAGCCCCCCTGCTGCCCCACGAAATAGGCACTGAGCCCGGGGCCCTGGCCCTGGTGGTTCGCGCAGGATCCCTGGATGTTTGGCAGCGCGAAGGTGCTCTTGCCGTCGCCGCCATACATCGTCCCGAGCAGCGAGAAGAGCGCCGTGTTCTGGGAAAGCGGCAGCAACTGGCCGTTGCACTGCGCCCACCCGGTCGGGGCGAAGTTGAAGCCGACGATCATGACCTCGGCTACGAATGGATCGATTGCGGCCACGATGGTCTCCTAGTTGGGAAAGAGTCCGAACAGCGAAATGATGTAGCTGATCGTGAGGTAGGGCTGCAGGTTCTCATGGGGCTGGTTGCCCCCGATCGGCGACACCGCGCTCGGATCGAACGACTGGGTCGCGGCGCCGGGGCGGAACAACAGGACGGTCGGATTGGCCGCCACCATCTCGTTGGCCGGGCTGGTCCCCTGGCCCTGATCTCCCGAGACGATCATCGCGTGGGTGTGGACCGGAATCTGCTGGGTGGTCAGGGTGACCGATTCGACGCCGCCATTCTCGCCGATCTGGTAGTTGTTGACCACTCCCTGCCCCTGGTGGATCGGCACCCGCCCGCGCAGGTCGGGGAGGGCGAAAGTCTCCTCGCCGTCGCCGCCGAAGGTCGTTCCGAGCAGAACGAACAGAGCGTCGTTCTCCGAGATCGGCATTAGCTGGCCGTCGCAAAAGGCCCAGCCGGCCGGAGCGAAGTTGCCGGCAAAGATTCGGATTTCACCGATATACGGGTTTGACATTGCCGGTCCCCCTCAGTTCCGCGACGGGAAAACGCCGATCAAGGCGATCATATATTGGAGTGTCAGGAACGGCTGCCGGTTCTCGTGCGCCTGGCTGCCGCCGACATTCGACACCGAGCTGGCGTTGAGCGCGACCAGGTTGGTGGCGGGCCCGTAGCCGTTGTTGAACGAGCCGACCGAGCCCTTGGCGCCGGTGGCGCCGACGATGTCGGTGTCCGCGTTGGCGGTGTTGCCCATGAAAAAGTGGATATGCTGCGGCATCTCGTTCTGGGTGATGGTGTGCGATTCCTCGCCGCCCGCCTGGCCCTGGATGAAGCCGCTGCCGACGTGGATCGGAACCCTGCCGCGCAGGTTTGGAAGCGCGAAGGTCGTCTGCCCGTTGCCGCCGTACATGGTGCCGAGCAGCGAAAACAGCGCCTGGTTCTGATTGATCGGAAGTTGCTGGCCGTTGCACTCGGCCCACCCCTGGATTGGCTTCACGAAGCCAAACATCCGCAATTCGCCGAGAAACGGTGTGCCCATCGCAGATCCCCCCTGAGCCAAAGGTTGCATGATTCGGGACCTCGGTAAACAGGGTTGAAGCAATTATTTTTCAGCGCTTTCCGTGGGCTCCGCTGCACGATTCAACGAAAACGCGAACGCGGGTTGTGATTCTCCGCCGTGCTTGCCAACGGGTCGCCATGGCCGGGCTGACCCTTCCGCCGCCGAATCTGCTCGATGGCGCCGCTTTGTTCCTCGATTTCGACGGCACCCTCGTCGAGCTTGCCGAATCGCCCGATTCGATCCGGGTCCCGAACGAGCTCGGGCCGCTGCTCGACCGGCTCCGCCGACGCCTCGGCGGACGGCTGGCGATCGTCAGCGGGCGCTCGATCGCCGACCTCGAGCGCCACCTGCCACTCGGCGGGATCGCCTTTTCCGGCTCGCATGGCCTGGAGCTTCGCCTGCCCGACGGCACCCGGCTGCCGCTCAGCGTTCCGATCGGCCTCGACGACATCGCCGCGCGCGTCGCCCGCTTCGCCGAGCGCGACGGAGGCCTCCTGGTCGAGGCCAAGCCGGCTGGGATCGCGCTCCATTTCCGCCGGGCGCCGGCCGAGGCCGCCGCCGCCGCCCGCTTCATGGCCGGCCTCGCCGAGGAGCGCGGCTGGTCGGTCCAGGAGGGCAATATGGTGGTCGAGCTGAGGCCCCACGGAGCGACCAAGGGCGACGCCCTGCGCGCCTTCATGACGGAACCCGATTTCACCGGCGCGCGTCCTGTCTTCGTGGGCGACGATCTGACCGACGAGCATGGCTTCGAGGCCGCCGCCGACCTTGGCGGGGCCGGCATCCTGGTCGGGCCCGAACGGCCGAGCGCGGCGCGCTACCGGATCGATTCGGTCGCCTCGGTGGCGGCCTGGCTGGCGGGGACCGCGGCCGGATGGACCTGAGCCTTTCGCCGATCGGCAATTGCCAGGTGAGCGCGCTCGTCGACGCCGCCGGCGGCTTCGTCTGGGGCTGCCAGCCGCGGGTCGACGGCGATCCCCTGTTCTGCGCCCTGCTCGACCCCAAGGGCGAGAGCGCCCTGCCGCGCGGCGAGTGGCGGATCGGCATCGAGAACCAGGTCTCGGCCGAGCAGCATTACCTCAAGAACACGCCGATCCTGGCCACTCGGCTGACCGACTCCGACGGCGCTGTGGTCGAGATTTTCGACTTCTGTCCCCGCTTCGCTCGCGACGGACGGATGTAC
This sequence comes from Allosphingosinicella sp., assembly GCA_035563315.1. GTDB lineage: Bacteria > Pseudomonadota > Alphaproteobacteria > Sphingomonadales > Sphingomonadaceae > Allosphingosinicella. Next base: position 24,371 of record DATMVG010000025.1, read on the forward strand.
CGGCCGGTCGCCTTCGTCCGGATCGTGCGGCCGATCGTCGGCGCGCCCCGGCTCAAGGTCGCTCTCAACCCGTCCGTCGACTGGGGGCTCGAGGATGCCGAGCGGACCAGCGGCACCAATCACATACGCTATCTGCTGAAGCCCCAGCCGCTCCGGCTGACCACCGACGCCCCGGTCATCCACCTCCTCGAAGGGCGCGGGTTCCGGCTCGAAAAGTCGCTCCACTTCTTCCTCGGGCCGGACGAGCCGTTCGCCGGCAACGTCACGCAGGTGCTGGCGACGATGCTTCACCAGACCTCCGATTACTGGCGCGAATGGGTGCGCGGCCTCGCCATCCCGCTCGAATGGCAGCGCATTGTCATCCGAGCCGCGATCACGCTCAAGCTGTGCCAGCACGAGGAGACGGGCGCGATCGTCGCCGCCCTCACCACGTCGATCCCGGAGGCCGCCGATTCCGGGCGCAACTGGGATTATCGCTATTGCTGGATCCGCGACGCTTATTACACCGTCCAGGCGCTCAACCGTTTGGGCGCGCTCGACGTCCTCGAGAAATATCTCGGCTATCTGCGCAACATCGTCGACCAGTCGAAGGGCGGCCATATCCAGCCGCTCTACGCGGTGTCGGGCGAGACCAGGCTCGACGAAGCCGTCGCCGAGGGCCTTGCCGGCTATCGCTCGATGGGCCCAGTGCGGACCGGCAACGCCGCCTTCACCCAGGTCCAGCACGACGCCTACGGCCAGATCATCCTCTCCAACGCCCAGGCCTTCTTCGACGAGCGCCTGCTGCGCAAGGCGACCGAGGAGGATTTCGCGGCGCTCGAGAAGGTCGGCGAGCTCGCCTGGGCGACCCACGACCAGCCCGATGCCGGCCTTTGGGAGTTCCGCACCCGAACCGGAGTCCACACCTACAGCTCGGTGATGAGCTGGGCTGCCTGCGACCGGCTCGCCAACATCGCCGAGGCTCTTCACCTCGGCGAGAGGGCGAAGCTGTGGCGCCGCCGCGCCGAGCGGGTGCGCGAGGCGATCGAGAAGCACGCCCTCGTCGCGGAGGAGGACCGCTTCGCCGCGGCCTTCGGCGGCGACGCGCTCGACGCAAGCCTTTTGCAGCTGCTCGACATGCGCTTCCTCGACGCCCGCGACAGCCGCTTCATCAACACCTTCAACGCGGTCGAAAAGGCGCTTCGCCGCGGCGAGCACATGCTCCGCTATGCCAGCGAGGACGATTTCGGACTGCCCGAGACGGCCTTCAATTTCTGCACCTTCTGGTTCATCGAAGCGTTGCATCTGGTGGGACGCGAGGAGGAAGCGCGATCGATGTACGAGAAGATGCTCCATCGCCTCACTCCGGCCGGGCTGCTTTCGGAGGACACCGACTTCGAGACCGGCGAGCTTTGGGGCAATTATCCGCAGACCTATTCGCTGGTTGGCCTGATCAACTGCGCCGGCCTCCTGTCCAAGCCCTGGAGCTCCGTGCGATGAGCCGCCTGATCGTCATCTCGAACCGGGTGTCCGCGCCCAAGGCGAGGAGCGCCGGCGGCGCCCAGGGCGGCCTGTCGGTGGCGCTCGCCGCCGCGCTCCGCGAGTATCGCGGCCTCTGGTTCGGCTGGTCGGGCAACAAGACCGAGGAATTCACCGGCCATATCGACCTCCAGCGCCACGACGGAGTCACCACCGCGACGATCGACCTCGAGGAGCAGGACATCGACGAATATTATAACGGCTACGCCAACCGTACCTTGTGGCCGCTCTTCCACTACCGGATCGACTATGCCGAATATGACCGAAGCTTCGGCAGCGGCTACGAGCGGGTCAACGAGCGTTTCGCCGGCACCGTCGCTCCGCTGATCGAGCCCGACGACCTGGTCTGGGTGCACGATTATCACCTGATTCCGCTCGGCCTGCAGCTGCGCGAGCGCGGCCTCAAGAACCGGATCGGCTTCTTCCTCCACATACCCTGGCCGCCGCAGCGGCTGATCGTCTCGCTGCCCTTCCACCAGCGGCTGGTCCGCTCGATGCTCGCTTACGACCTGATCGGCTTCCAGACCGAGGAGTGGCTCGATTCCTTCCATCACTATATCGAGCGCGAGATGGGCGGCACCGTCGATCCCGACGGCACCATCCGAGTCGGCCGCCGGAGCGTCAGGACCGCCGCTTTCCCGATCGGAATCGACACCCACGCCTTCGCCCGCGCGATGGAGTCGCCGACCGCGATCCAGGCCTGCGAGCGGCTCAAGCGAAGCGCCGAGGGCAAGCATGTCATCATCGGCGTCGACCGGCTCGATTATTCCAAGGGGCTGGGCGAGCGCTTTCTCGGCTATCGCCGCTTCCTCGAGGAGCATGACGATTGCCGGGGCAAGGTCACCTTCCTCCAGATCGCTCCGCCGTCGCGCGGCGAGGTCCACACCTACGAGCATATACGCGAGCATCTCGACGAACTGTCGGGCCGGATCAACGGCGAGTTCGCCGAAGTCGACTGGGTCCCGATCCGCTACGTCAACCAGGGCTATCCGAGGGAGGATCTGGCCGGCTTCTACCGCGCCGCCGACATCGCCCTGATCACCCCACTGAGGGACGGAATGAACCTGGTCGCCAAGGAATATGTCGCCGCCCAGGACCCGGCCGATCCCGGGGTGCTCATCCTGTCGCGCTTCGCCGGCGCCGCGCTCCAGCTCAAGGACGCCCTGCTGGTCAACCCGTACAGCAAGGACGAGATCAGCGACGCCCTCGCCAAGGCGCTCGAAATGCCCAGGGGCGAGCGCATCCGGCGCTGGCGCTGCATGATGGACAAGGTCGAGCAGGAGGACGTGCTGTGGTGGCGCCACAGCTTCGTCGAGGCGCTTCAGGCGGTCGCGATCGGGAAGTCCGGCAAACCCCACCCCGCCGAGCTCGTCCCCTGAACCGGGCCCGCTCGCACACCCCCACCGCTCCCACCGTCACCCCGCCCCGATCCGCGGCCTCGCCCACCTGTCGCCCCGGACTTTGATCCGGCTCCACCTTCCTCTTTCGGGCGGCCGTGAAGAAAGGTGGATGCCGGATCGAGTCCGGCATGACGAAAGCGAGGACGTTGGGTCCAAAGCCGGCGGCACCGACGGCGGCCCGGTGCGTTGAGCGGTCGTTGTTGACAGGTGGCGTCGCGATGATCCGACCGGGCTTTTTCCTCCCTTTCGCAATGGCCGCCGCCGGGTTGCTCGCGGCCGCCCCGTGCGCCGCGGCGCCCGCGGCCGGGCCGCCGCCGATCGAGGAGAGGCTCGACCGGCTCGGCGCCGAGGGATTCCTTTGGCAGCCGGAGCGCTCGCCGGAGGGGCCGGTCGAGATCGTCATCAGCCTGCCGCTCCAGCGCGCCTACGTCTTTCGCGGCGGCACGCTGATCGGAGCGTCGAGCGTCTCCAGCGGCCGCGAGGGCCATGAATCGCCGATCGGGCGGTTCCAGATCCTCGAGAAGCGCCGCCACCACCGCTCCAACCGCTACAATTCGGCGCCGATGCCGTTCATGCAGCGGCTCAACTGGTACGGAGTCGCGCTGCACGGCGGCGAGGTGCCGGGCTATCCCGCCTCGCACGGCTGCATCCGCCTGCCGATGGCCTTCGCCCGGCACCTGTTCGCGGCGACCGCGACCGGGACCTTCGTCTTCGTCGCCGACTC
>DATMVG010000026.1:0-12097 GCA_035563315.1 Allosphingosinicella sp.
CGGCCGCCGGCGCCCGATCGCCGGCCGCGCACCTTCACCCACCAGGGCGATCCCGGCCAGGCCTATGCCCTGATCGGCTGGTCGACGCTGGGCGGAAGGGACAGGCTTCGCGACCGGCGGGCGCTCGCTCTGGCCGCCAACATGTTCCAGGTCCGGCTGTTCGACCGGCTTCGCGAGGAGGAGGGCGCCACCTATTCGCCGAGCGCCTCCCATCTCAGCGCCGAGGCCTTCCCGGCCTGGGGCATCTTCTACGCCGCGGCCGAGATCCGCCCGGAGAGCGCTCCGACCTTCTTCCAGGTCGCCCGCCAGATCGTCGCCGACCTCGCCGCGCGGCCGGCCGAGGCCGACGAGTTCGCCCGGGCGCAGAACCCCGTCCTCGCCGGGATCGAGCGGCGGGTGGCGACCAACGGCTACTGGATCGAGGCGATCGAGGACTGGGCCGAGCATCCCGAGGACGTCGCGCCGGTCCGCTCCTACCTCGCCGACTATCGCTCGATGACGGCGGAGGAGGTCCGCCGAGCCGTCGCCGCCTGGGTCGCCGATCAGGGAGACTGGTCGATGCTCGTCCTTCCCGCTAGAGGGGCCGGCGCGGGAGAAGGAAGCAGTGGCCGATAGCGCCGTCCAGATCGCCGCGCCCGCCGCGCGCCAGGCGTCCTCCGGCTGGAACCCCTTCCGGCTGCACGGGCGTCCCTTCTTCGAGGACAAGAACCGCGCCTTCTGGACTCTCCAGTCCTTCGGCTGGTCCGGCTATTTCGTCCTTCGCACGCTCTCCGGAATCGCCAATTCGATGGGCTGGAACTACGTGCTCCACACGTTGCTCCTGACCGCGACCGGCTATTCGATCACCCTGCTGATGGCGGCGGCCTATCGCCGGCTGATCCGGGTCAAGCCGATCTATACCTGGATCGGCTCGATCCTGATCGTGATCACCGCCGCCGCCGGCTTCTCGGCGATCGAGACGTGGAGCGTCGCCACCTTCATCCAGCCCGGGACCCAGCCGGAGGGGATCCGCTTCCTGGGCGCGATCCTGCTCACCGTGTCGCTGCTCGTCGCCTGGTCGGCGCTCTATTACAGCATCAATTTCTACCTCCTGCTCGAGGAGCAGAGCGACCGGCTGCTCCGCCTCGAGAGCCAGGCCTCCAACGCCCAGCTGGCGATGCTCCGCTACCAGCTCAACCCGCACTTCCTGTTCAACACCCTGAATTCGATCTCGACCCTGGTCCTGCTCAAGCAGACCGACCGCGCCAATGCGATGCTGTCGCGCCTCTCCTCCTTCCTTCGCTACACCCTGGTCAACGAATCGACCGGCCTGGTCACGATCGCCCAGGAGATCGAGACCCTGAAGCTCTACCTGGAGATCGAGAAGATGCGCTTCGAGGAGCGCCTTCGGCCCCATTTCCACATCGATCCGAGCTGCAACCGGGCGCTGCTTCCGTCGCTCCTGCTCCAGCCGCTGATCGAGAATGCGATCAAATATGCGGTGACCCCGCAGGAGGAAGGCGCCGACATCTCGCTCGACGTCCGCCGCCAGGTCGACCGGGTGGTGATGAGCGTGGCCGATACCGGGCCCGGCGCCGACGCGCTCTACAAGAAGAGGGCGGCCGAATCGACCGGAGTCGGCCTCGCCAACATCCGCGACCGCCTGGCCCAGGCCTATGGCGACAATCACCGCTTCGAGACGAGTTCGGAGATATCGGGGGGCTTCCGCGTTCTGATCGAGATCCCCTATCAAATCGAAGCAGCCGAGGAGCCGAAATGACGATTCGTACGATCCTGGTCGACGATGAGCCGCTTGCCATCCAGGGCCTGCAGCTGCGCCTCGCTCCCCATGACGATGTCGAGATCGTCGACACCTGCTCGAACGGGCGCGAGGCGATCCGGTCGATCAAGACCCACAAGCCCGACCTCGTCTTCCTCGACATCCAGATGCCCGGCTTCGACGGCTTTTCCGTCATCCAGGGGCTGATGGAGGTCGAGCCGCCGCTGTTCGTCTTCGTCACCGCTTATTCGGACCACGCCATCCGCGCCTTCGAGGCGCAGGCGGTCGACTATCTGATGAAGCCGGTCGAGGAGGCGAGGCTCGCCGACACGCTCGACCGGATCCGCCAGCGCCTGGCCGAGAAGCGCGGAGTCGAGGAGGTCGACCGCCTGAAGGAGGTGCTCGCCGAGGTGGCGCCCGACGCGATGGAGAATGTCGAGGGGGTCGAGGACGCCCATTCGTCCAACCGCTACGAGCGGATGATCAACATCAAGGACCGCGGCCAGATCTTCCGGGTCGACGTCGATTCGATCGAGAAGATCGACGCCGCCGGCGATTACATGTGCATCTATACCGGCGACAACACTTTGATCCTCCGCGAGACGATGAAGGACCTGGAGAAGAGGCTCGACCCGCGCCGCTTCCAGCGGGTCCACCGCTCGACCATCGTCAATCTCGACCAGGTCAAGCAGGTCAAGCCGCACACCAACGGCGAGTGCTTCCTGGTCCTCGGCTCGGGCCAGCAGGTCAAGGTCAGCCGCTCCTACCGCGACGTCGTCGCCCGCTTCGTCCATTAGGGAGGCGCCGGCAGGTTGCGTTGGCAAGCTCGGAATGCCATTTTGACGGGACGGACGAAGGTCAGAGCGCAGCATGAGAGATCAGCACGTAGTTTCCAACGTACGAGGCGGTTGGAGCGTACGCGGGGCGGGTTCCGAGCGCGCAACGCGGGTTTTTGCCACCCAGGCCGAGGCGATCAGCTACGCCCGGGATCTCGCTCGCCGCGATCGCGGAATCCTCTATCTTCATCGAGAAGACGGCACCGTAAAAGAAAAGCGCAGCTACGCGGATTAGCCGGGCTTTTTGCCTTCGCCGCCCTTCGACCGTTGCGTCTTCGTAAACTGCCCGTTCGATACCGATTTCGCGCGTCTTCTACGGCCGCTGGTCTTCTGCATCCTCGATCTTGGTTTGGAGCCGCGCATTGCCCTGGAACGCCTTGATTCCGGCGAACAGCGGGTGGAAAAAATAATCGAGCTCATAGAAAGCTCGAAGTTTGGCATTCACGATCTCTCTCGCTTGCGCGCAATGAAGCGCGGTCGGCCGGCCTCCATGCCGCCGAAAGCCTATATGGGCCATGCCCAGGGCAGGTCGCTTTTCTCCTGCCCAAGCGGAGCCGAGGTGGCGCTCGGCCGTTCCTGCCGCGACAAGCTGCCGCGCTTCGTCCATTAGGGAGGCGACATGCTTCTTCTTTTCCTCGCCCAGGCCGCGACCCCGGCCCCCGACATCCAGCTCGACCTTCGAGCGAGCGCCCGCGACGTGCGGATCGAGCGATCAGGCGAGACTTCGCTCGAGGTGCGCGGCGGCGCGGGCAGCGACGTCCGGGTCGACAAGCCGGCCTCCGGCGGGCAGCGGCGGCTCCGCAACGTCGATGTCCGAATCCGGGCGGAGGCCCGGGTCGAGGATCGGCGGCAGGATCGGGAAGTGCCCGCAACCACAAGCCCGGAATGACGTTTTGCTCCCGTAACAGGGAGACTGGTCCATGCGTCAGAAGACTCTTTCCGCGGCCGCCGCCGCCGTCGCCGCTTTGCTGATCGCCACCCCGGCCGCCGCCCAGCGCAGCCAGCGCGACGCCCAGCAGCCGTCCGGCCCTTCGCCCCTGGCCCAGCAGGCGCTCGCCTCGGGCGACCAGCCCGACGTCCTGCTCGACGTCCCGAACCTGTCGGTCGAGCAGCTGACCATCGAGGTCAACAACCTCCAGGTCGATCTCGCCCTCGAGGCGCGGCTGGCCAACCTGCTTCACCTCACCGCCGGCGCCAACGCCCGCATCGACAACGTCAAGATCGACATCCGCGGCGTCAGGGCCCAGGCGACCCTGATCGTCCGGCTCGACAATGTCCGCGCGATCATCGAGCGGACCCTGCAGACGCTCGACAACAATCCCCAGATCGTGACCCAGCTGCTCTCGACCGTCGACAACACCGTCGGAACGGTCGGCGGAGTCGCCAACAATGCGGTCGGCACAGTCGGCGGCCTTGCCGGCAACCTGCTCCGCAACGGCCAGCTGCTCGACCTCGCCGGCGCCGGGCTCACCGAGGTGTCGCGCACGGTCGACGCCACCGGCCAGACCGTCCGGCGGGTGACCGACCGGAGCGGCCAGCTGCTCGAGGTCGTCACCGACACCGCCAACCGGATCGTCTCGTCGCGGCGGCTGGGCACGCCGCAATAGCCCGGGGACAGTCCGGTGACAGTCTGGGGACAGTCTGGTGACTGTCACCCGGACCCGGAATCGTCTCGGCCTTGCGTGCCGTCCAACGGCACGGGATTGTCCTGCAGCCCGAGTGAGAGGTAAGTCGAGCCGATGCGGTACATGCTTGCGGCGTTCGCGGCCCTCCTGCTCGCGGCCGCGCCGATCGAAGCTGGCTCGGAAGCCGTCTTTCCCGACACGCCCGCGGGCCGCTTCCTGGCGACGTGGGTGGGCGTCTATAACGCGGCCCGCCCCGACGAGATCGCGCGCTACAACAGCCTATACGGCCGGCAATCGACCGCGGAGGGCTGGATGGACATGTATCGGATGACCGGGCGGATCACGCCGGTCCGGGTCGAGTCCATCGGGCCCGATGAAGCCACGGTGCTGCTGTCGGCAGAGGTGGGCGACGGGTTCTGGCTGGAGAGGGTCATCCTGGATCCGGCCGACCCGATGAAGGTCGTCGACCTCACCCTCCAGCGTGTCGACCGTCCGCCGGAGTTCGCGATCCCGCGTGTGCCCCACGCCGATCTGGAGCGGCTGATGGCGCAGAGACTGGCGCGCGAGGTCGCCGCCGACCGCTTTGCGGGGACGATCGTCGTGCAGCGCCACGGCCGGGTGATCCATCGAAGCGCCTCCGGACTTGCCGACCGCCCGGGGAACGTGCCGGTGACGATGGACACCAGGTTCCGGATCGGATCGGCCAACAAGATGTTTACGGCCGTCGGCGTCCTGCAGCTGGTCGAGCAGGGCAGGGTCTCGCTCGACGCCCCGGTGGGCACCTATTTGCCGGACTATCCCAACGCGGAGCTGGCGAGGACGGTCACGGTCCGGCAGCTCCTCTCCCACACCGGCGGCGCAGGCGACATCTTCACGCCTGAATATGAAGCGCGGCGGCTCGAGGTGAGGACCTTGGCGGACTATGTGGCGCTGTTCGGCCACCGCCCCCCCGACACGAGCGCGGAGGGAAGGAACGCCTACGCCAATTACGGCTTCATCCTGCTCGGGCGGATCATCGAGGCGGTCAGCGGCGAGGATTATTACGACTATGTCCAGCGGCACGTCTTCGAGCCCGCGGGAATGACGGACACCGGCTCGCTCCCGGAAGACGTCGCGGTGCCGAACCGCTCGCGGGGCTATACCAGGGGGAGGGACGGCGCGCTGGCGGACAATGCGGGCACCCTTCCCTATCGCGGCACGGCGGCCGGCGGCGGCTACACCACGGCGGCGGACCTCATCCGTTTCGCCGACGCGCTACGGTCGGGGAGGCTGTTATCGAACGCCATGCTGGCCCGGGCGACCTCGCCTCAGCGTCCGGACGGCTGGTACGGCTTCGGCTTCTGGGTGGAGGGCCAGGGGCCGACGCGGCGCTGGGGTCACGGCGGCGGCGCCCCCGGAATGAACGCGGCGTTGCGGGTCTATCCCGAGCTGGACGCCGTCGTCGTCGCGCTGGCGAACCTCGACCCGCCCGCCGCCGACCACCAGGCGGAATATTACGCCAACCGGATGGCGCTCGACGAATAGGGTTGTCGCGAGCGGAAAGACAGCGGCTTTCGCAGTCCGATGCGCCGAAGGAACGGGGTCGTCCCGTCGCGGCGGCCGGCCACGCCGCAAGCTTGACCGCCGGCACCTCGTCCTCTGCGATGTCCGCGACCGATGGTCCAATTCGTCTCCACCGCGGCGATCGGACTTTTCTCGGCGCTGACCATGATCCCCGGAAACGCCGCCAGGAGGCGCGATCACGGCGCCAACCTGACGCAAAGGCCGGATTGGCCTTGGCGGCGCGGCGGGGCCGCAGCGGGCGGCGCGGCTAGCTTCGGTGCGCGATCAGACTCGCCGGACCGCTCCCGTAAGGCAGCTGGCCCCCGCGGTCAGCGCTCAGGGGGACCCCCCGGGTGGAGAAAGCCGCCGGCCATTCTGCCTTCGGCGTCGAGCGCGGCCGACATCATCACCTCGCCGTTGGCGAACACCAGGTGGTAGGCGTCGTCGCCCCCCGGGCCGCGCCCGCGGAAAGTCATCGACCTCAGCTCGCCCAGCGAGCTGAACATGCCATGTGTCATGGGCAGGTCCCGGCGGACGACTTCGGCGAAGTGCGGAGAGAGCTTGCCGTAGTCGGGCGAGCCGCTCGCCAGCCCGGCGACGAGGCTCCGCAAGGCGGCCTCGGTGCCGGCGGTCGGCACGGCGCTCGTTGCGGCTGGCGGCGCGGACGGTCCCGCCGGCTGGAGCATGCCGCCGGCCATCCTGCCCTCGGCGTCGAGCGCGGCCGACATCATCACCTCGCCGTTGGCGAACACCAGGTGGTAGGCGTCGTCGCCCCTCGGGCCGCGCCCGCGGAAAGTCATCGACCTCAGCTCGCCCAGCGAGCTGAACATGCCATGTGTCATGGGCAGGTCCCGGCGGACGACTTCGGCGAACTGCGGAGAGAGCTTGCCGTAGTCGGGCGAGCCGCTCGCCAGCCCGGCGACGAGGCTCCGCAAGGCGGCCTCGGTGCCGACATTCGGCACGGCGCTCGCCTCGGCTCGCGGTGCGGACGGGACCGTTGCCGACGGGGTTGTTTGCCCCTCGACGGCGCCGGGCGACTGAACCCAGATCATCAGGGCTGCTGCGGCAAGAAAGCTCATGAGCATTGCTCCGGAGACCACATAAACCTGGTGCCGCCGCGGAATCCGCGCGGTCTCGTTTCGCGGGGCGGCAACCGAGCCGACTTCATCGGGCCCGGCATCGCCCGAAAGAAGGTCCGACGAGTGGGGTCCCAGCCGACCGGACCGCTCCAACGACTCGACCAGCTTCGCAGCTTCAAGGGATGAGGACAGGCCCAGCTTGGCGCGGGCCATCTTCAACCGCTTCTCCACGGCGTGAGGAGAGATACCGAGATCGAGGGCCATTTGCTTGGCAGTCTGGTGGCTCAGACAGCGCTTGAGGCATTCCCGCTCGGCCATGGTCAGGCGCCGGATTGCCGCCAGCATGCTCTCGTCGATCACTTCCATGCTCATGTCGGCCAACCTAATCCTTTAAGAGCCGGTACCAACCCCGTCTGTCTGGTACCCCATCGGTCGATCCCATTCGGGCGCGCCGGCAAAGCCGAGGGCCTCGTCGCCGGAATCGGGACGACATCGGCCCTCCGGCTGCGCTAAGCGGCCTGGACGGACGGAGGGGAGAGATGAGCGAACGATCCGACAAGGCCCGCGCCTTCGCCGCGCTTCACCGGCCGGGCGACCCGATCGTCCTGTTCAACGCCTGGGATCCGGGCAGCGCCCGTGCCGTCGCGGAGGCCGGGGCGAAGGCGATCGCCACGGGGAGCGCCTCGGTCGCGGCCGCCCACGGCTTCGAGGACGCCGAGGCGCTGCCGCTCGGACTCGCGCTGGCCAACGCGGCGCGCATCGCCGCCGCGGTCGAGCTTCCGGTGACGATCGACTTCGAGGGCGGCTATGCCGCCGAGCCCGAGGCGCTCGCCGCCAACCTGGCCCGGCTCGCGGCGACCGGGGCGGTCGGCTGCAATTTCGAGGACCAGGTGGTCGGCGGCGAGGGGCTGCATTCGATCGAGGCTCAGGCGGCCCGGATCCGCGCGGCGAGAGCAGCGGTCGGACCCGATTTCTTCATCAACGCGCGCACCGACATCTTTCTCAAGACCAGAGCGGCGACCCACGCGCCGGCCCGCATCGAAGAGGCCCTCGCCCGGGCCAGGGCCTATGCCGAAGCGGGAGCGAGCGGATTCTTCGTGCCCGGCCTCGTCGATCTCGACCAGCTCGCGCAGATATGCTCGGCCACGCCGCTGCCGGTCAACTTCATGGCCTTTCCCGGCGCCCCGCCGGCCGCCGACGTCGCCGCCGCCGGAATCGCCCGGATCAGCCACGGCCCCTTTCCCTACAAGCTGGCGATGAAGGCGCTCAAGGAGGCGGCGCTCGAAATCTACGGCGCCTGATCGGCGCCCGGGGCGAGGCCGGCGATGAGCCGGTCCATCCGCTCGATGATCTGGCGCTGGCGGTTGGCGCGCTTGGCGGTGACGTCGCGGATGGTCGCGCCCGGCCCCCTCGTCTCGTGATGGGTCCAGCCTTCCTCCTCGATCAGCCGAAGCGTCTCGAGCGCCCGCTCGCGCTCGTCGCGAAGCAGCTCGACGGCGTCGCCGCCCCCTCCGGTTTCCTCGGCCATGCCCCGCTCATAGGCCAAAAATCCGCCGCCGCACATCGTGGACTTGCCGGACCCGGGCGGCTAGCCTGCACGCGGCGACCAGCGGGAGGGGGCGATGGCGAAAATCACCGGGCTCGGGGGCATCTTCTACAAGGTCGCGGACCCCGAGCGGACCCGCGCCTGGTACAAGGAGATGCTCGGCATCGGCGGCGAATGGGGCGCCAATTTCCGCTGGAGCGACGAGCCCCAGGACGATCCGTTCAGCCTGCTCAGCCCGTTCAAGGCGTCGAGCGACTATTTCGACCCGTCGGCGGCGGGCTTCATGATCAACCTCCGGGTCGACGACCTCGAGGCGCTGATCGCCGAGCTCGCCGCCAAGGGCGTCGAGCCGCTCGGCACCCAGTTCGAGGATTACGGCAAGTTCGCCTGGATCCTCGACTGCGACGGGATCAAGATCGAATTGTGGGAGCAGATCGGGCCCGCGCCCGGGGAGTGAGCGCCTAGCCGGGCTTGCGGCCGAGCAGGCTGGCGAGGCTGAAGAAGGCGCCGCCGGGCGAGGATTTGAGCACCGTCGCCCGGAACAGCCGCGACGAGGCGCGGATGATCAGCACCACCCAAAGCGCCTGCCAGGCGAGCGCGGCGAGGTGCGGCCAGGGGCTGGCGTGCTGGGCGGCGTGGGCGACCATCGCCAGGGGCGAGCTGAACGGCAGGATGTAGGCGGTCCACATCATCGCTCCGCCGTCGCCGCCCACCGCCGACATGGCGAGCAGGAAGACGAACACCTGGAGCAGGGTGACCGGCATCGACAGGGTCTGGATCTCGCGGATGTTGCTGGCCTGGCCGCCGATGCCGAGGAAGAGGGCTCCGAGAAGCATGTAATTGGCCGAATAATAGACGAGGACGAGGAGGAGGAAGGCGGGCCAGCCGACCGCCGGGGCGGCGTCGGGCAGCGCCATCCAGTCCTGAAGCGCCTGGACGAAGAGGTAGAGGAGGCCGAGCGTTCCGCTCCACAGCGCCATTCCGACCATCGAGATTCCGAGCATGGCGAGCAGCTTGCCGAGGAAGACCGAATCGAGCGGGACGGCGGCGGCGAGCACCTCGATGACCTTGTTCGACTTCTCCTCGGCGAGGTTGGAGAGCAGCAAGGTGGCGAGCATGACGGTCACCCCGAAGATGATCGTCTGGGCGGTTTGGGCGATGTTGCGCCGAATCCTCTTCAGGTTCCCGGCCGCCTCCGCCGTGACGACGCGCCGGATCTCGGTGCGGGGGGGAGCGCCGCCGGCGGCGGCAAAGGCGGCGTCCCGCCGCGCCATGTCGATCACCAGCTGCAGCTGGGCGCCGAGGCCGTCCTCGACCCCCGGCGGCCCGGTCAGCACCGGCCGCTCAAGCGTCCCGCTGAGCACGGCCGAATAGCCGTCCTGCTCGTCGGCGAGCAGGCGCGCCGCCTGGGCGCGGACATTCTCCGCCGGGGCCACCGGCCGAAGCGGCGGCAGGCTCTGCTCGGCGGTGCCGGCGACGAGCCTCGCCCGGGCCCAGCCCAGCGCCTCGACGGTGGCGCTGTCGGCGATCAGAGCGACGACCGGCTGGGCGGCGCTGCGATCATTGCGCTGGGCCATGTAGCCCGTGCCCATCGCAGCGCTGAAGACGATCAGCGGGACGAGCAGGAAGAGGATGAAGCTGCGCGAATAGACGGTGGCGACGAAATCGCGACGCGCAATCACCCAGGCCGCCTCGAACAGGCCCATCAGGCGGCCGCCTCGCTCTCGGCGCGCGAGTCTTGCTCCATTTCGCGCGCCGCCGCTTCGCCGGCGATGGCGACGAAGGCGTCGTGAAGGCCGGGCCGTTCGATCGATAGCTCCTCGATCCCGGCGCCGCCGTCGATCAGCGCCTTGAGCAGGGGTTCGACGCCTTCGCCGGGAAGCTCGAATTCCCAGAAGCCGTTCCTCGGATGGGCGTCGTCCGGAAGCGCGCCCCGCCAGGCTCCGTCCTCGGCTCGGGTGCGCAGCCGCACTTGCGGGCGCAGGCGGTCGCGCGCCTCGGCGACCAGCCCCTCGAAACGGATCCGGCCGTCGGCAATGATCGCGATGCGCTCGCACAGCCGCTCGGCGTGCGAGATGACGTGGGTCGAGAAGATCACCGTCGTCCCCGACGCCGCCTCCTCGCGAATGAGGTGCTCGAGCCGGCCCTGGTTGATCGCGTCGAGGCCGGAGAAAGGCTCGTCGAGGACGACCAGCCGGGGCTTGTGGATGATCGTCCCGAACAGCTGGATGGTCTGGGCCATGCCCTTGGAAAGGCTCCTGATCGGCTTGTCGACATAATCGCCGAGACCGTTCTCGCGGAGCAGGATCTCGGCGCGCTTGCGGCCGACCTCGAGCGGCAGGCCACGGAGCGCGCCCATGAAGGCGATCGCCTCGCGGGTCGCCATGGCCGGGTAGAGGCCCCGCTCCTCGGGCAGATAGCCGACGATCCGCGCCACCTCGAGCGGACGGGCATGGCCGAGCAGCGACCGGGAGCCCTGGTCCGGCTCGATGATTCCGAGCAGCATCCGGAGCGTCGTCGTCTTGCCGGCCCCGTTGGGTCCCAATATCCCGTAGATGCTGCCTTCCGGGACGGCAATGTCGATGCCGCGAACCGCGGGCTTCCCGTCGAACGACTTGAAAAGCCCCCTGGCCTCTATAGCTAAAACGCCCGACACCCCGGCTTTTCGCCCCTTTTTGCCAAGTAAAGGGATAAACGGAGAGAGATTTGGAAGGCAAGACAAAGCTTCGGGCCGCATTGGAGGACAAAGCCGCTGAGCTGGGCTTTTCGGCGGTCGGCGTCGCCCGGGCCGACGCGGCCCCGGCGGCGGCGGCCAGGCTCGAGGCGTGGCTTGCCTCGGGCGCTCATGGCGACATGATCTGGATGGAGGAAACGGCGGCGAGGCGAGGCTCGCCGGCCGCGCTCTGGCCGGAGGTGAGGACGGTCATCGCGCTCGGCATGAGCTACGCTCCCGCCGGCGATCCGCTGGCGCTTGCCGGCAGCCCGGAGCGCGGCCGAATCTCGGTCTATGCGCAGGGGGCCGACTATCACGACATCGTCAAGAAGGGGCTCAAGGCGCTCGCCCGCTGGCTGGTCGAGGCCGCGGCCTGCGAGCTCAAGGTGTTCGTCGACACCGCGCCCGTGATGGAAAAGCCGCTCGCCGAAGCGGCGGGGATCGGCTGGCAGGGCAAGCACAGCAACCTGGTCAGCCGCGACGACGGCAGCTGGCTCTTCCTCGGCGCGATCTACACGACGCTGGAGCTGGAGCTGGAGCCGGACCGGGCTCATGTCGTCCGTTGCGGGAGCTGCACGCGCTGCCTCGACGCCTGCCCGACCGACGCCTTTCCGGCGCCGTTCCAGCTCGATGCTCGGCGCTGCATCTCCTATCTGACGATCGAGCATAAGGGGCCGATCCCCGAGGAGTTCCGGACCGCGATCGGCAACCGAATCTACGGCTGCGACGACTGCCTCGCGGTCTGCCCGTGGAACCGGTTCGCCGACGCGGCCCGCGCCAACCGCGCCTTCCTGCCCCGGGCCGAACTCGTCGCGCCGGCGCTCGCCGATCTGCTGCGGCTCGACGACGCGGCCTTCCGCAAGCTGTTCGCGGGCTCACCGATCAAGCGGATCGGCCGCGGGCGGATGGTACGCAACGCCGCCATCGCCGCCGGAAATAGCGGCCGAGCCGAGCTGGTGCCGATGCTCCGGGCGCTCGTCGACGACGAGGATTCGGT
>DATMVG010000027.1:0-5542 GCA_035563315.1 Allosphingosinicella sp.
GTCATCGCCGACGAAACCGCCTTCGAGGCGGCGGTCGCGATCGCCCTGTCGGCGGCCGAGGACGGCTGGCTCGTCACCTTCGGAATAACGCCCGACCGGCCGGAGACCGGCTATGGCTATATCAGGCGCGGAGCGCCGATCGGCGGCGGCGCCCATCGCGCGGAGCGGTTCGCCGAGAAGCCCGATTCGGCGACCGCGACGGCCTGGCTCGCCGAGGGCGGCTACGACTGGAATGCCGGCATCTTCCTGATGCGCGCCGGAGATTATCTGGAGGCGCTGGCGGCGACGGCCCCGGCCCTGCTCGACGCCGCGCGAGCGGGGGCGGCGGGCGATCCGGCGGCCTTCGCCGCGGCGCCGTCCGCGTCGGTCGACCGGGCGGTGATGGAGCAATGGGACCGGGTCGCCGTCGTCCCGGTCGCGATGGGCTGGTCCGACGTCGGCAGCTGGGAAGCGGTGCACGCCCTCGGGCCGCACGACGCGCACGGCAATGCCGTCGCCGGAGACGCCGTTGCGGTGGACAGCCGCGGCTGCCTGGTGCGCTCGGACGGGCCGGTGGTGGTCGCTCTCGGGGTCGAGGATCTGGTGATCGTCGCGACCGAGCGCGCCGTGCTGGTCGTGCCGCGCGGCAGCTCGCAGCGGGTCGGAGAGGCGATCGAGGCGATCGGCAAGAGGCGCGAGGGAGACGCGAAGGATGGTTGAGCTACGCGAACTGGGCGGGAGCGGCCTGACGAGTCCGCGGCTGGTCCTCGGAGGCAATGTGTTCGGCTTCACCGTCAAGGGCGAGGAAGCGTTCCGGCTGCTCGACCGCTTCGTCGCCGCCGGCGGGACGATGGTCGACACCGCCGACGTCTATTCGAATTGGGTGCCGGGCCATGTCGGCGGCGAATCGGAGACCCTGCTCGGCGAATGGCTGAGACGGCGCGGACGGCGCGACGACGTTCTGATCGCGACCAAGGTCGGCCACGACAAGGGCCTCTCCGCCGGCCACATCGCGGCCGCGGCCGAGGAGTCGCTGCGGCGCCTCGGAACCGACCATATCGACCTCTATTACGCCCACAAGGACGATGAGGCGACGCCGCTCGAGGAGACGCTGAGCGCGTTCGACGCCCTCGTCCGAGCCGGCAAGGTGCGGGCGATCGGAGCGTCCAATTATTCCGCCGAGCGGCTCGCCGAAGCGCTGGCCGTGTCCGAGCGCGAGGGGCTGGCGCGCTACACGGTGCTCCAGCCCGAATATAATCTGATGGCCCGCGACGGCTTCGAGGGGGCGCTCCAGGAGCTGTGCCTCGAGCGCGGTCTCGGCGTTCTTCCCTATTTCGGGCTCGCCTCGGGCTTCCTCACCGGCAAGTACCGGTCCGAGGCGGATTTCGGCAAGAGCGTTCGCGGGACCCGGATGGCGGCCTATCTCAACCCGCGCGGGATGCGGGTGCTCGCCGCGCTCGACGAGGTCGCCGGGCAAAGCCGGGCGACTCCGGCGCAGGTCGCGCTCGCCTGGCTGGCGGCTCAGCCGGGGATCGCGGCGCCGATCGCCAGCGCGACCTCGCTCGCCCAGCTCGAGGAGCTGCTCGGGATGCTCGAGCTCGAGCTGACGCCGGAGCAACTGGAGAGGCTGAGCGCGGCTGCCTAGAGCCGGGCCGTTCATCCTGGGTCGTGTGCGGGCGAAGGCCGGGACCAAGTCCTTCGGTTCGTGCCGCTGGACCCCGGCCTTCGCCGGGGGACGGGACCGGCTCAGGGCGCTTCGTTGGCGAGGACGAAGTCGCGCAGCGCGCGGGCGTCGTGAAGGGCATTGTGGGGCACCCGGCTGGTCGCTGCGGGACTGAAGCCGGGATTGCTCAACAGCTCGAAACGAAGCGCTCCGACCGGAGCCATCTCGCCCGGGCCGGTGGTGAGGAGAGCGCAGAAATAGCCGATATCGTCGGGCCAGTCGGCGACGATCACCGGATCGGGGTCGGGCGCGAGGAACTCGGCGAGCCGCTCCGCCGCGGCCCGTCGCGAGGGCTGCGGGACGGTGCCGCCGGGGACGCTGCCGAGATAGGGCACGACGTTGCGCTCGACCCAGGGGTGCAAGGTGGCCGGCAGCGGCAGGGTGGCGTAATATTCCTGGTCGCCATGTTCGGGCGCCAAGGCGAGGCTGATCAGCTCGCCGCCGAAGCCGTTGAACTCGGTGTCCAGGAAGTAGCGCATCCTTGCCGCCTTGCCCCCGCTAATGCCGGAAATGGCGCATGCCGGTGAAGACCATGGCGAGGCCGGCCTCGTCGGCGGCGGCGATCACCTCCTCGTCGCGGATCGAGCCGCCCGGCTGGATCACCGCGGTCGCGCCCGCCTCGGCGGCGGCGAGGAGGCCGTCGGCGAACGGGAAGAAGGCGTCGGAGGCGACCGCCGAGCCGACCGTTCGAGGCTCCGGCCAGCCCGCTTTGGCCGCCGCGTCCTTCGCCTTCCAGGCGGCGATTCGGGCCGATTCGAGGCGGTTCATCTGGCCTGCGCCGATGCCGGCGGTGACTCCGTCCCGGGCATAGACGATGGCGTTCGACTTGACGTGCCGGGCGACCGTCCAGGCGAACAGGGCGTCGGCCAGCTCGCGCTCGCTCGGCGGCCGCTTGGTCACCGTCCGCAGCCGGTCGCGCCCGACCCGGCCGTTGTCGCGGCTCTGCAGGAGATAGCCGCCGGCGATCGACTTGAGGGTCAGGCCCGGCCGCGCCGGATCGGCCAGATCGCCGGTGAGAAGGAGGCGCAGATTCTTCTTCTGCGCGAACAGGGCCCGAGCTGCGTCGTCGGCGGCCGGGGCGATGACGACCTCGGCGAAGATCCGGGTGATCGCCTCGGCGGCGGGACCGTCGAGCGGCCGGTTGACCGCGATGATTCCGCCGAAGGCCGAG
This sequence comes from Allosphingosinicella sp., assembly GCA_035563315.1. Lineage (GTDB taxonomy): Bacteria > Pseudomonadota > Alphaproteobacteria > Sphingomonadales > Sphingomonadaceae > Allosphingosinicella. The sequence continues at coordinate 2,874 of DATMVG010000027.1, forward strand.
ACCGGATCGCAGGCGAAAGCCGCCTCATAGGCTCCGGCGACGCTGTCGCCGAGCGCGACTCCGCACGGGTTGGCATGCTTGACGATGACGCAGGCCGGGCCGGAATCGCGAAATTCGCCGACCAGCTCGAGCGCCGCGTCGGCGTCGTTGTAATTATTGTAGGACAGGGCCTTGCCCTGGACCTGGGCGGCTTGGGCGATGCCCGGCCCGTGCGGGCCCTGCGGCAGATAGAGCGCCGCCTGCTGGTGGGGATTCTCGCCGTAGCGAAGCCCGGCTCCGAGGCGCATCGCCAGCGTCAGCGATTCCGGGAAGAGCAGCCCCTGGTCGGCGAAGGCGAACCATTGCGAGATCGCGCTGTCATAGGCGGCGGTAGCGGCGAAGGCCTTGGCGGCGAGGCGGCGGCGAAGGTCGAGCGACGTCATGCCGCCGCTTGAATCGAGGGCGGCGACGAGCTCGGGATAGTCCGCCGGATCGGTGACGATCGCGACATGGGCATGGTTCTTGGCGGCCGAGCGCACCATCGACGGCCCGCCTATGTCGATATTCTCGATGATCTCGTCGCGGCCGGCGCCGCGGGCGACGGTCCGGGCGAAGGGGTAGAGATTGACGACGACGAGATCGATGGGAGCGATGCCGTGCTCGGCGAGCGCGGCGGCATGGGCGGGATCGTCGCGGACGGCGAGCAGGCCGCCATGGACCTTCGGGTGGAGAGTCTTGACCCGGCCGTCCATCATCTCGGGAAAGCCGGTCAGCTCGGCGACGTCGAGCACCTCGAGCCCGGCCTCGCGAAGCGTGCTTGCGGTGCCGCCGGTCGAGACCAGCTCCACGCCATGGCGCGTCAGCGCCCGCCCGAGCTCGACCAGGCCGGTCTTGTCGGAGACCGAGAGGAGGGCTCGGGCGATCTTGACGTCGGGCATCGGCATTCCTTGGCTCCCGGCATCGCCCTGCCCGCGCAGGCGACCTTATTTCAAGAGCGACGTGAAGGAGGGGACAGTCACTGTGACTGTCCCCTCAGCCCTCGCTGAAGTCGGCGTAGCGCACGGTGAGCTCCTCGCCCTCCGCTATGTCGCGGGCCGCGAAGAAGTTCATCGCAGCGTCCGACCGCACGTTGGGCGACGCGCCCGCCGCCGGCTCGTTCAGGTACCAGCCCGGGGTCAGATTGTTGAAATTGACCGGGCAGCCGATCTTCCCGCCCCGCCGGATCCCGAAATCGAGATAGAAGCTTCGCTGCGCCGCGCCGAGCCCGGCTTCGTCGAGCTCGGCGGGATCGACCCAGACGAGATCGATGCGGTCGTTGGCGAAGAGGTTGGTGCCTTCGGGGATCGGCGCGATCGCGAACACGCCGATGCCGTGGATCCCGGAAAGGCCGAGGCGCACATGGACCCCTTCGTGCGGCAGCCGACGATCCATGCTCACTCCTCCTTGCAGGCCGGCCCGGCATTGCCCGGGCGGGCGCTCCGCCTCGCGGCGTCGCAACCTCCGAACGGGCCTTTCGGGTCCGCCGACGCGGCGTTACAGGCGAGGACCGCCGATTGGGGGTTGCAGGAACCGGCCGGTTCGTGGCGAATTGGGGTCAATCAGTGATTCTCGGGAGAATGTAGATGATCGTCGCCCTGTTCGCTTCCGTCCTGCTCGCCGCCGCCGCGCAGGATCCGCCGGTGAGCCCCGAGGTCGGCGAACCGCCCGAGGCGACCGAGGAGCAGGCGAGCGACGTCTATGCCGAGGAGCCGGCCGACGTCCGGAGCGACACCGGCACCGAGGATTCCTATATCGCCGAGGAGCCCGCAGAGCCGGTCTCCCAGCCGGTGGCCGAGGAGGCGGTCGAGGCCGCCGAGCCCGAGCCCGGCGACGAGCAGCCGACCGTATGCAAGCGCCGGTCGGTCTACGACGCCTTCGGTCGCCAGAGGTCGACAAGGGTGTGCCGGCCCCGCGACGAGTGGTGATAGCGGGCGGAGCCGCGCGGGACCGCGGCTGCGCGGTGATCGGACCGCTGTGACCCTACCCCCTCATCCCGAGTAGGGACCGAGCCCTCAGGTCCGGCATGGCGGAGCTTCGTCGGGCTCGTCTGGACAGACTTCGAACGAGGGCGGTCCGGCTCAGCCGGCGCGCTTCAATTCCCAGGAAATGGTCATGCCTTCGGGCGGAGTCTCGCCGGCGACGACCAGCTGCGAGGTGGCGTGCGGGCGCGCCGTGCCGTCGATCCACAGGCTGTCCTCGGCCGAAAGCATCCCGCCGCGGCAGCGAAACTGCCACACCGCGCCGCCGCGGATGCGCAATAGAGCGCCCTGGCCGTCGGCGGTGGGGGTCGCCTGGACGGCGGGGGCGAGGTGAAAGCGGGCGGTGAACGGCACATCGTCGCCGCGGCGCCGGCGGCGCCCCGGGGCGGGATAGAGCCGCTCCTCGCCCGACAATTGGCGGCCGTCGGACGAGAGCAGCAGCCGGCGCTCGTGGATCAGGCCGAAGCGGCGGGCATAGCCGTCATGGCTCGCTTCGGCCCGGCAGATGCCGGCGGTGTCGTCGCGCGACATCTCGACCTGCGAGACGCCCTTGCCGAGCGAGCCGTCCTGATGGATCGCGGTCGAGTTGCGGTCGCCGAGCGTCAGCGTCGAATGGGCGGCGGTGGTGCGCAGGCCCCGGCCGAGCGCAGCCGGGAGCATATCGGGATCGGC
>DATMVG010000028.1:0-10547 GCA_035563315.1 Allosphingosinicella sp.
AATGATCGCCTTCATCGCCGGCGACTAGCGCCCGTTGCGCGCCCGCCGGTTTGCCGCCATAGAGCCGCCTGCCGATCGCCTCTGAACAGGAAAGGGCCGAAAAGTGGCCAGGGCAGCTTCGTCGGGTCGCGACGTATCGAAGGCGAGGACCGCGCCGGCGCCGCCGCAGCGTCCCAACCGCGAGCGGCCGCCCGAACCGCGGCGCTACCAAGCGAGCCGCGAGGAGCTGCTCGAATATTACCGCCAGATGCTGCTCATCCGCCGCTTCGAGGAGCGCGCGGGCCAGCTCTACGGCCTCGGCCTGATCGGCGGCTTCTGCCACCTCTATATCGGCCAGGAAGCCGTCGCGGTCGGCCTTCAGTCGGCGCTCGAGATCGGCAAGGACAGCGTCATCACCGGCTATCGCGATCACGGCCACATGCTCGCTTACGGCATCGACCCCAACGTCATCATGGCCGAGCTCACCGGGCGCCAGGCGGGCATCTCCAAGGGCAAGGGCGGCTCGATGCACATGTTCTCGGTCGAGCACCGTTTCTACGGCGGCCACGGCATCGTCGGCGCCCAGGTGTCGCTCGGCACCGGCCTCGCCTTCAAGCACAAATATGCCGGCGACGGCGGCGTCTGCCTGGCCTATTTCGGCGACGGCGCGGCCAATCAGGGGCAGGTGTACGAGAGCTTCAACATGGCCGAGCTTTGGAAGCTGCCGATCATCTTCGTCATCGAGAACAACCATTATGCGATGGGCACCAGCGTCGACCGCTCGTCGGCCGAGGACCAGCTCTACCGACGCGGCGAGAGCTTCCGGATCAACGGCCTCCAGGTCGACGGCATGGACGTTCTGGCGGTGCGCGGGGCCGCCGAGACCGCGCTGCAATGGGTGCGCTCCGGGAAGGGGCCGATCCTTCTCGAGCTGAAGACCTATCGCTATCGCGGCCATTCCATGTCGGACCCGGCCAAATACCGATCGCGCGAGGAGGTTCAGTCGGTGCGCGAGAAATCCGACCCGATCGAGGCGGTGAAGCGCGAGCTCGCCGAGGCCGGCGTCGGCGAGGAGGAGCTCAAGGCGATCGACCGCGAGACCAAGCGGATCGTCGCCGAGGCGGCCGACTTCGCCGAGCAGGCGCCCGAGCCCGACCCGTCCGAGCTGCACACCGACGTCCTGGTCGGGAGCTATTGATGCCGATCGAGCTCAAGATGCCTGCTCTGTCTCCGACGATGGAAGAGGGGACGCTGGCCAAATGGCTGGTCAAGGAGGGCGACGCGGTCGCCGCGGGGGACATCCTCGCCGAGATCGAGACCGACAAGGCGACGATGGAGTTCGAGGCGGTCGACGAGGGGACGATCGCCCGCATCCTGGTGCCCGAGGGGACCGACGAGGTGAAGGTCGGCACCGTCATCGCGCTGATCGCCGGCGAAGGCGAGGAGGCCGCCCCCTCTCCCTCAAGGGGAGAGGGACAGCGGAGCGAAGCGACGCAGGGTGAGGGCGCGACGTCCATGCCCTCACCCTCGGCCGCTGGCGCGGCCTCCCCCTCTCCCCTGCAGGGAGAGGGAAAAGTCGAGACGCCCAGCGATCAGAAGACCGAGCCCGTACAGGAGCAGAAGGCGGAAACTGGCGCCTCCGCCCTCGTTGCCGCCGCCGACCACAGCCCGGAGCCGCCGGAAGTGCCGGCGGGCACGGAGACCGTCCGAACCACGGTTCGCGAGGCGTTGCGCGACGCCATGGCCGAGGAGATGCGCCGCGACGAGCGGGTGTTCGTGATGGGGGAGGAGGTCGCCGAATATCAGGGCGCCTACAAGGTCACGCAGGGGCTGCTCGACGAATTCGGCGCCAGGAGGGTGATCGACACCCCGATCACCGAATATGGCTTTGCCGGCGTCGGCACCGGCGCGGCGATGGGCGGCCTGCGCCCGGTGATCGAGTTCATGACCTTCAACTTCGCGATGCAGGCCATTGATCATATTATAAATTCAGCGGCCAAGACCAATTATATGTCGGGCGGGCAGATGCGTTGTCCGATCGTCTTCCGGGGTCCCAACGGAGCCGCCGCCCGGGTCGCGGCGCAGCACAGCCAGAATTACGGCCCCTGGTATGCCAACGTGCCCGGCCTGATCGTCATCGCGCCTTATGGGGCGGCCGATGCCAAGGGCCTGCTCAAAGCTGCCATCCGTTCTGAAGACCCGGTCGTATTTCTCGAGAACGAATTGCTTTACGGTCAAAGCTTCGACGTTCCGAAGGTCGACGACTACGTGCTTCCGATCGGCAAGGCGCGGGTCGCCCGGGAGGGCAGCGACGTCACCCTGGTCAGCTATTCGATCGGCGTCGGGGTGGCGCTGGACGCGGCCGAGCAGCTCGCCGCCGACGGCATCGAGGCCGAAGTGATCGACCTTCGCACCTTGCGGCCGCTCGATCGCGGGACGGTGCTGCGCTCGCTCGCGAAGACCAACCGAATGGTCTGCGTCGAGGAGGGCTGGCCGGTCTGCTCGATCTCCGCCGAGCTGATGGCGATGGCGATGGAGGAGGGGTTCGACGACCTCGACGCGCCCGTGCTTCGGGTGACCGACGCCGACGTGCCGCTCCCTTATGCCGCCAATCTCGAGAAGATGGCGCTGATCAAGGCCCAGGACGTCGTCGCCGCCGCCCGCAAGGTGCTGTACCGCTAGTCCGCCCTCCGCCGGGCATCCCGTCGCCGCTGCGACGGAGAGGGATTCCGGCCTGCGCTCGAACGGCGGCTGGATTGGATGACCGACCCACTGGACCCCGAACGGCGGCTGGCGCTGGCTTACGTCACCTCGCCGCTGCGCCCCGCGGTGGAGGCTCTGTGGCGTCTTGACGCCGCGCTCGGTGCGGTCCTGAGCATGGGCCGCGACCCGATGATCAGCCGAATCCGCCTCGCCTGGTGGCGCGAGGCGCTGGAAAGGCTCGATTCGCAGCCCCCGCCCGCCGAGCCGGTGCTGGCGGCGCTGGCTCGGCACGTCCTGCCGGCCGGTCCGACGGGCACCGAGCTCGCCGGTATGGAGGAGGGGTGGAGCGCGCTCCTCGATCCGGGCCCGCTCGCGGCGGACCAGCTCGCGACGTACGCGGCGGGGAGGGGCGGGCGCCTGTTCGGCGCCTCGGCCCGGCTGCTCGGCGGCGATTCCGTCGCGATTCGAGGGGCCGGCGAAATCTGGGCGCTCGTCGACCTGGCCCGCCGCAGCGCCGACCCGGCCGAGGCAGACCAGGCGCTGGACGCGGCCCGATCGGCGGCCCTGCCGACGCGCTGGCCGGCCCCTCTGCGCCCGCTCGGCATGCTCGCCCTGCTGGCGGCGCGCGATTCCGAGCGGGGGCGGGACGGCTGGGAGCGGCAGGGTTCGCCACGCAGGATGCTGCTCATGCTTCGCCACCGGCTGACGGGCCACTGATCATTTTGGAGGAATCTTTCATCCGATCTGGCGTTTTTCGCTGGGTCGGCTAGGCTGCTGGCGGGAGAGAAAGATCGGATGCTGCGATTCGCCGCTGGAGTGGGATCGGGTCTGTTGCTGGTCCTTGCCGGATTCTTCGCCTGGCAGGGCGTCGCCCAGGAGGATGAGAATCCGGTGCCGCCGCCGCCCGAGGCGCGGTCCGCCGGTCGGCTCGCGCCGGGAGCGCCGCCGCGGCCGCCGGCCGCCGACGAACGCACCAAGGAGCAGCGCCGGTTCGATCGCGCCGACCGCGACAATGACGGGCGGATCACGCTGGAGGAGCTCTATTATCCGCGCCGGCGCGCCTTCCAGCGGCTCGACCGCGACGGCGACGGTCGGCTCGCCTTCGAGGAATGGGCGGGGAGCACGGCCGAGAAGTTCGCCGGCGCCGACGCCAATCGCGATCAAGTCCTGTCGCGACCGGAATTCACCACCACCGCCCCGCGGCGCCGGGCGCCGGCCCGCGCCAAGCAGAATTGCAACTGCTGACGTCACAGCGCCGCCTGCCAGTCGCGCAGGTCGGTCCGGGCGCGGTCGGTGTAGAGCTTCTTGCGGTCGGCCTTCCGAGCCCGGCCGGCGATCGGCGGGAAGAGGCCGAAATTGACGTTCATCGGCTGGTAGGTTTCGGCGTCGGCGCCGCCGGTGATGTGGCCGAGCAGAGCCCCAAGCGCCGTGGTCGGCGGGGGCGGAGCCAATGGCTGCCCATCCAGCTCCGCAGCGGCGAAGCGGCCGGCGAGCAGTCCGACCGCCGCCGATTCGACATAGCCTTCGCAGCCCGTGATCTGGCCGGCGAACCGGACATGGGGACGACGCTTGAGGCGAAGCGTCGGATCGAGCAGCTGCGGCGCGTTGATGAAGGTGTTTCGGTGGAGGCCGCCGAGCCGGGCGAACTCGGCTTTCTCGAGACCGGGAATCGTTCGGAACAGCCGCACCTGCTCGGCGTGCTTGAGCTTGGTCTGGAAGCCGACCATGTTCCACAAGGTCCCGAGCGCATTGTCCTGGCGCAGCTGGACCACGGCATAGGGCCAGCGGCCGGTGCGCGGGTCGTCGAGCCCGACCGGCTTCATCGGGCCGTAGCGCAGGGTGTCGACTCCGCGCGCCGCCGCCACCTCGATCGGCATGCAGCCCTCGAAATAGGGCGTGTCCTTCTCCCAGTCCTTGAACTCGGTCTTCTCGCCGTCGAGCAGGCCCTGGTGGAAGGCGAGATACTGCTCCCGGTTCATCGGGCAGTTGATGTAGTCCTTGGTCCCGCCTTTATCCCAGCGCGACGCCATCCAGCAGACGTCCATGTCGATGCTGTCGCGATGGACGATGGGCGCGATCGCGTCGAAGAAGGCGAGCGAGCCGGCGCCGGTAGCGGCGCCGATCGACTCGGCCAGCGTCATCGCGGTCAGCGGCCCGGTCGCGACGATGGTGGCACCCGAGGCGGGGAGGGCGTCGACGCGCTCGCGCGCCAGCTCGATATTCGGATGGGCAAGGATGCGCTCCGTCACCTCGGCCGAAAAGCCGTCGCGGTCGACGGCGAGCGCCGAGCCTGCCGGAACCCGGTGTCGGTCGGCGACAGTCATGATCAGCGAGCCGAGCGCGCGCATCTCCGCATGCAGCAGGCCGACGGCGTTGCGTTCGCCGTCATCCGACCGAAAACTGTTCGAGCAGACCAGCTCGGCCAGGCCGTCGCCCTGATGCGCCGGAGTCGCGCCGCCGCCGCCGCGCATCTCGGAAAGCCGGACTTTCACTCCGGCCTCGGCGAGCTGCCAGGCCGCCTCCGAGCCGGCGAGGCCGCCGCCGATGATGTGCACCTGGTGGGACATGGTTCGGCCCTCAACCACAACCGTCATTGCCGCGGAAGCGTGAATCCATTTTTGGGTTGAACGGGCGCGAGAAACCGGAAACGGGATTGCCGGTTGCGCGGCGACGACAAGCAGGGAGGATGGCCATGCTCGACCATGTCGGAATCGCGGTCGCCGATGCGGAGCGGTCGCGGCTTTTCTATGAAAGGGCGCTGGCGCCCCTGGGGATAGCCCTGATCGCGACGGTGACTCCGGACCAGACCGAATCGGGCGGCACCGCCCACGGCTTCGGCTCGAACGGCAAGCCCTATTTCTGGATCGGCGACAACGAGCGTTCGGGGGAGGGCACCCACATCGCCTTCAAGGCCGAGACCCGAGCCGCGGTCGAGGCATTCCACGAAGCCGCGCTCGCCGCCGGCGGGCGCGACAACGGGCCGCCGGGGCTGCGGCCGCATTACCACCCCAATTATTACGGCGCCTTCGTCCTCGATCCCGACGGGGTCAACGTCGAAGCCGTCTGCCACAAGGATCTCGATCATGACCGCGAGGCGCATCTTCACCATCGGCTATGAGGGCGCGACGCAGCCGGAGCTGATCGCGGCGCTTCAGGCGGCGGGCGTCGAGCGGGTGATCGACGTTCGCGCCGTCCCGCTGTCGCGCAAGCCCGGCTTCTCCAAGAACGTGCTCGCCGCGGGGCTGGCCGAGGCCGGGATCGGCTACGTCCACTTGAAAGCGCTCGGCACGCCCCCCGAAGGCCGCGAGGCGGCGCGCAAGGGCAGGCACGACGTCCTCGAGCGAGTCTATGCGGAGCAGCTCGAGACTCCGGAGGCGGCCGTGCAGGCGGCGCAAATGATCGAGCTGGCGGCGGAGAAGCCATCGGCGCTCCTCTGCTTCGAGCGCGATCCCGGAATGTGCCACCGCACGCTCCTTCGGGAGAGCGCGATGGCCGAGTGGGACGTGGTCGACCTGACGCCCTAGCGACCGGTCTCCGGCCGGCGGGCGACCGGCAGCCCCGGTTACTCGCCGTCTTCGCCCTCGCCCTCCTGGCTGTCGGGGAGAGTGTCCGGGCCGGAGCCGTCGTCGAGCTGCGCGGTGTCGGCCGCGGCGGCGGGGGGCTCCCTGCCGAGCTCTTCCGCGATCATTTCCTCGGCCTCGTTCTCGGGCTCCTCGTCCTCGTCGATGCGCGCGGCGGAGACGACGTGCTCGCCCGGGGCGACGTCGAACAGCCGCACGCCGGCCGAGCCGCGACCGATGACTCGAGTATCCCCGACGGACATCCGGATGAGCTTCGCCTGGTCCGTCACCAGCATCAGCTGCTCGCCATTATGCGCTGGGAAGCTCGCCACCACCGGTCCGTTGCGATCGAGGTTGCCGATATTGGTGATTCCCTGGCCCCCGCGGCCGATGCGCCGATACTCGTAGGCGGAAGAGCGTTTTCCGAACCCGTTTGCGCAGACGGTGAGAATGAATTCCTCAGCCGCGCGAAACTGCTCGAACCTCTCGTCCGACATCTCGCGAGGCGGAGGAGGGGGCGCATCCTCGCTCCTTTCCCGCCAAGGAGCGTGACGAAGATAGTCCTCGCGCTCCTCCGTGTCGGCGCTGAATCCCTTGAGGATGGATAGCGAGATCACCTCGTCGCCATCCTGAAGCCGAGCGCCTCGAACCCCGGCGGCGGTGCGACTCTGGAATTCCCGGACGTCGGTCGCCGCGAAGCGGATCGCCTTGCCGCACCTGGTGGCGAGCAGCACGTCATCCTCTTCCGTGAGCAGCGACACTCCGATCAGGCGGTCGGACGTGTCCTCGCTGTCCTCGCTCTCGCCGAACCGCATGGCGATCTTGCCGGCCGTCGGAACGCGGGTGAACGCGTCCATGCTGTTGCGGCGAACGATGCCCTTGGCCGTCGCGAACATGATGTGCAGGTCCTTCCACTCCTCCTCGTCTTCCGGCAGCGGCAGCACGGTCGAGATCGTCTCGCCCTCCGCGAGCGGGAGCAGGTTGACCATCGGCCGGCCGCGCGCCTGCGGCGCGCCTTCCGGCAGCCGCCAGACCTTGAGCCGGTAGACCTTGCCGGCGGTCGAGAAGAACAGCACCGGCGTGTGGGTCGAGGTGACGAACAGGTTGGTGACCGCGTCCTCGTCCTTGGTCGCCATGCCCGCCCGGCCCTTGCCGCCGCGGCGCTGGGCCCGGAAGGTGTCGAGGGGGGTGCGCTTGATGTAGCCGCCCATGGTCACCGTCACGACCATGTCCTCGCGCTCGATCAGGTCCTCGTCCTCGATGCCGTCGGCGGCGGCGACGATGTCGCTGACCCGCGGCGTCGCGTAAGCGCGAGCGATCTCGTCGAATTCCTCGCGCATCACGGCGAAGAGCCGGGTGCGGTCGCCGAGTATCTCGAGCAGCTCGCCGATCGACTCGGCGAGCTGGCGAAGCTCTCCGCCGATCTCCTCGCGCCCGAGCGCGGTCAGGCGGTGGAGCCTGAGCTCGAGGATGGCGCGCACCTGGGCGTCCGAGAGCCGGTAGCTGTCGCCTTGCGGACCCTCCTCGACGGCCTCGACGAGGGCGATATAGGGCGCGATCTCGGCGATCGGCCAGGTCCGCGCCAAGAGGGCGGCGCGCGCCTCGGCGGGAGAGGCGGAGCCGCGGATGATTCGCACCACCTCGTCCAGGTTGGTGACGGCGATGACCAGGCCGAGCAGCAGATGGGCCCGCTCGCGCGCCTTGGCCAGCTCGAACTTGGCCCGGCGGGTGATCACCTCCTCGCGGAAGCGGACGAAGGATTCGATGATGTCCCTGAGGTTCAGAGTCTCGGGGCGGCCGCCGCGTATCGCCAGCATGTTGGCCGGGAAACTCGACTGGGCCGGCGTGTGCCGCCAGAGCTGGTTGAGCACCACTTCGGGCGTGGCGTCGCGCTTGAGGTCGATCACCACCCTGACGCCTTCGCGGCTCGATTCGTCGCGAATGTCGGCGACGCCCTCGATCCGCTTGTCCTTGGCCGCCTCGGCGATGCGCTCGACCAGGCCGTTCTTGCCGACCTGGTAGGGGATGGCGGTGAGCACGATCGAGCGCCGGTCGCCGCGGCCTTCCTCGACCTCGTGGCGGGCGCGCATCATGATCGAGCCTCGCCCGGTCTGGTAGGCGGCGCGGATGCCGGCCTGGCCGAGGATCAAGGGCGCGGTCGGGAAATCGGGACCGGGGATGATCTCCATCAGCTGCTCGACGGTGATCGCCGAATCCTCGAGATAGGCTTTGCAGGCGGCGATCACCTCGCCCAGATTGTGGGGCGGGATGTTGGTCGCCATGCCGACCGCGATTCCGCCGGCGCCGTTGACGAGCAGGTTCGGGAAGCGGGCCGGGAGAACCTGCGGCTCCTCGCGCGACGCATCGTAATTGGCGGTGAAGTCGACCGTGTCCTTGTCGAGATCGTCGAGCAGGGTCATCGCCACTCGGGCGAGCCGCGCCTCGGTATAGCGCATCGACGCCGGCGGATCCGGGTCCATCGAGCCGAAATTGCCCTGGCCGTCGATCAGGGGCACCCGCATCGACCAGCTCTGGGTCATCCGCGCCAAGGCGTCGTAGATCGCGCTGTCGCCGTGGGGATGGTAATTGCCCATGACGTCGCCGACGATCTTGGCCGATTTGCGGTAGGGCCGGCCGGGGACGAAGCCGCCTTCCTGGCAGGCGAAGAGGATTCGGCGGTGGACCGGCTTGAGGCCGTCGCGCACGTCGGGCAGGGCGCGAGCGACGATCACCGACATCGCGTAATCGAGGTAGGAGGTCTTCATCTCCTCGACGATGGAGACGGGGGAAATATCGCTGGAGTCGATGGTCGGCGGGGCGCTGGCCAATGTGATATCCTGCAAATCTGTCTGTGAACGGTGCCCGCGGCGCGGGGGCGAGGAGGACGACCCTAGCCGATGGCTCCGGCCCGCGCCAGCGCTTCGCGCGCGCACGCGTGCACGCGCGAGCGCTCCTCGGTTAAGCCGTTGTTTTTGAGCTAGGTTTCGGCCCGGCCCAATTCAAGCAGGGTTCATTGCCCGCCCCCTAGAAAGGCGCCCGCATTGGCGGTAAAGCCACCGCCCGGCGCCGCCATGGGCGGACCGCCATACAGGGAGGCTGCTTTTGATGACGGTTTCGAAGATCGCGGCGGCGGCGATTGCGGTCTGCGGCGCCTGCTTGTTCGGCGCTGCCGTCGAGGCCCAGCTGCCCCCGGTCCAGCCGGCGCCGCCCTTGCTCTCCCTGTCGCCCGCCGAGCGAAGCGCGCTGCAGGCGCTGCAGTCGGCGGCGAGCGGCTTCGACCGAGCCGCGCAGGATGCCGCCCTCGCCGCGGCCAGGTCGGTCGTCCGCAGCGGCGATGGCCGCTACGCGCTCGCCCATTTCCAGCTCCAGATCGGCCAGGCCCGCCAGGATCCGCAGCTCACCGCCCAGGCGGTCGACGCGCTCGTCGACAGCGGCCAGGCACGGCCCGAGGAGCTCGCTTCGCTGCTCACTCACCAGGCGTCGCGCGCTTATTATGCGAGCGAGTTCGAGCGCGCCGACCGATTGCTGGCGCGGGTGGCCGAGCTTCAGCCGAGCAACGCCGCGGTCATCGCCGATCATGCCCAGGTCAAGGCCCGCCGCGGCGATCGGCCGCAGGCGGTCGCGCTGCTCCAGCGCGCGATCGCGGTGCAGCGGACGAGCGGCCAGCCGGTTCCGGAGAGCTGGCTGCAGCGCGCCGTCGCCCTCGCCGTCGAAGGGCGGCTGGGCCCCCAGAGCATCGCCCTCGCGCGCGAGCTGGTCGGCGCCTACCCGACCCCGCTCAACTGGCGCGATGCGCTGCTCGTCTACCGGCAGTCCACGACCGCCGATCCGGCGCTCGATCTCGACGTCCGCCGGCTGATGCGCGCCTCGCAGGCGCTGAGCGGCGAGCGCGACTATCTGGAATTCGCCGACGCCCTCGGCCGCGCCTCGCTGCCCGGCGAGGTGAAGGCGGTCGTCGACGAGGGCGTGTCGCGCGGCATGCTCGACGCCAACGAGCCGATCGTTCGCCAGCTCGTCACCGCAAACAACCGCCGGCTGACCGCCGACCGGGCGGGCCTCGGCAGGCTTCGCACCCAGGCCCTCGCCGCCGCGACCGGCGCTCCGGCCAGGGCGGCCGGCGATTCCCATTTCGGCTACGGCCAATATGCCGAAGCCGCCGAGCTCTACCGGGTGGCCCTGCAGAAGGGCGGCGAGGACCCCAATCTGGTCAACTCGCGGCTCGGCGCGGCGCTCGCTCTGGCCGGCCGTCGGGCCGAGGCGGAGGCGGCGCTGCGCGCGGTGACCGGGGCTCGTGCCGACCTGGCC